>NZ_CP038854.1:0-300000 GCF_004792415.1 Pantoea vagans | reverse complement strand
ACAGTTTTAGCAGTCTGCGCGCGGGCGACAGCGCAATAACAATATTTGGGTTAGGGGATTGTATAATTCAAAGGACACCCTTAATGTGTGGTTAAAATATGTGAGCAATTTGGTAAGCCTTTTGTAATTAAATTAAGGCTAAATTGCTATTTTTAATTTTATAACTATTTTCACATTAACTCATAAATAACATTATTTTAAACTTTAAGGACTTTTTTTAACCAGTACCGTCTGAGCTGTAGATTAAAATGATGAATTCAAAGAAAGTTATTCCCACCCTTTCCCTCGCGGCCTTGTTAGTTTCTTCAGCCCTCCACGCTGAAACCTCACCAGAGAAAACCGATGTCCTGTTAATTGGCGGCGGCATTATGAGCGCCTCAATGGGCACCATGCTGGAAGAGCTGCAGCCTGGCTGGAAACAGATCATGGTCGAGAAGCTGGATGGCGTGGCGCTGGAATCCTCTAACGGCTGGAATAACGCCGGTACCGGTCACTCTGCCAACATGGAGCTGAACTATACGCCTGAGCGTAAAGACGGCTCGATCGACGTGTCCAAAGCGCTGGAAATCAATGAAGCCTTTATGATTTCACGTCAGTTCTGGAGCTCTCAGATTAAAGAGGGCGTAATGCACGACCCGCGCTCTTTCATCAACTCAACGCCACACATGAGCTTTGTCTGGGGCGACAATGTCGACTTCCTGACCAAACGCTATGCGGCACTGCAGAAAACTGCGCTGTTCCAGGGGATGAAGTTCTCTACCGATCACAAACAGATCGAGCAATGGGCACCGCTGGTAATGGAAGGTCGTGATCCACAGCAGAAAGTGGCCGCTACCTGGACGCCAGTCGGCACCGACGTTAACTACGGTGAAATTACCCGTCAGCTGATCGGCAGCCTGAAAAAGAATGACAACTTCCGTCTGGAAACCTCATCGGAAGTGACCGACTTCAAACGTAACGGCGACAACTCATGGCACGTCACGATTAAAGATGCCAAAAACGGTAACGAACGTGCGGTTGACGCGAAATATGTCTTTATCGGTGCAGGCGGCGGCGCGCTGAAATTACTGCAGAAGACCGGCATCCCGGAAGCCGATAATTATGCAGGCTTCCCGGTCGGTGGTTCTTTCCTGGTCACCGAAAACAGTGCTATCGCCGATCGTCATCTGGCGAAAGTCTACGGTCAGGCTTCAACCGGTGCACCGCCGATGTCCGTTCCGCATCTGGATACCCGTTATCTGGATGGCAAACGCGTCGTGCTGTTTGGACCGTTTGCGACCTTCTCAACCAAGTTCCTGAAAAACGGCTCGCTGTTTGATCTGCTGAGCACCACCACTACCCATAACATCGTGCCAATGACGGATGTGGGTATGGATAACTTCGATCTGGTGAAATACCTGATTGGACAGGTGATGCTGAGTGATGAAGATCGCTTCGAGTCGCTGAAAGAGTACTACCCGGACGCGAAGAAAGAGGACTGGAAACTGATTCAGGCCGGTCAGCGTGTGCAGATTATCAAGAAAGATGCTGATAAAGGTGGCGTGCTGAAACTGGGTACAGAAATTGTGACCGATCAGCAGAAAACTGTCGCGGCTCTGCTGGGTGCTTCTCCTGGTGCATCAACCGCAGCGCCAATCTCTCTGAGCGTGATGCAGAAACTGTTCCCGGAAGAGTTTAAGTCACCGGAATGGCAGGCGAAGATCCACAAAATGATCCCAGGCTACGGTCAGAAACTGAATGACAACGTGCCGTTGCTGCAGCAGGTCTGGAATGAGACCGCAGCGACCCTGCAGCTGACCACGCCGCCCGTGATCAACATGGAAGGCAAAACCGCAGACGCGCCGGCAGCACAGCCTGAGCAGGCTGCGCCTTCAGCGAAACACGACATGGCGCTGTAACAGCAGCCTGACGTAAAAAAAGCCCGCCCAGGTTTACCTGCGCGGGCTTTTTTATTGCTTCGTTTTCAGTGTTACTCCGGCGTGTTGCCGCGCCACTTGCCCCACGGATCTTCAGCAGGTGGCCGATCGGCTTCTTCAGCCGGTTCTTCGCGTGCTGCCGGTTGTGCATTTAACGAAGCCAGATAGAGCGCTTCGACTTCAGCACGCGCCCAGGGCGTACGGCGTAAAAACTTCAGGCTCGATTTAACGCTGGGATCGCTTTTAAAGCAGTTAATGTTGATCCGTTTTGCCAGCTCTGCCCAGCCATACTGCGCGACTAAACTGTTTATCTGCATCTCCAGCGTGATGCCATGCAGAGGATCTTTTGAGGTGTGTGCGTTCATCATCTATCCGCCTGATTCATTCAATGCCGCGTATCCTGACAATCGCAAAGCGGTTGTGCAAGAACTGAAGGTGAAAAAGAGCGTGTGGGGGTCTGCAACCGCAGATTTATGTGCCTGAAGTAACGCGACGGGCAGAAGTTTGCGCAGATGAGCAGCGATTGTGCTAATCATAAGCGACTGATGAGGCTTTAAAAAGGATCGCCTGCCATGTCTGCTCCTGCTGATAATCTGCTCTCCTCCGCCAGCCGAAAACGTGCTCTGCTTGCCGGTTCGGTCGGTAATTTCATTGAATGGTATGAGTTTGCGGTCTATGGCTTTCTGGCCACAGTGATTGCGCAGAACTTTTTCCGGCTGGAGGGCGAGTCAGCGCTGACCGGGTTGCTGCTGACCTATGCGTCGTTTGCCATCGCCTTCTTCTTCCGTCCACTGGGTGCCATTGTTTTTGGCCGGATGGGCGATCGCATCGGGCGAAAACCCACACTGATTTTTGTATTGATAATGATGACGCTGGCGACAGCCGCCATTGGTCTGGTTCCGACCTATGCCCAGCTGGGTATCGTAGCGCCGCTGATCGTTACCGGTCTGCGTATTCTGCAGGGCCTGTTCGCGGGAGGCGAGTACGGCGGGGCGGTGTCGCTGATGACCGAGTTTGCACCACGCGGAAAGCGCGGCCTGTATGGCGCATGGCAATCCTTTACCGTGGCGCTGGGATTGCTGGCAGGCGCGGGCATTGTGGCGCTGCTTTCAGTGTTACTGACACCAGAGCAGATGCTGAGCTGGGGCTGGCGCATCCCGTTCTTTATCGCACTGCCGCTGGGCGCGCTGGCACTCTGGCTGCGGGTGCAGATGGAAGAGACGCCCGCGTTTGTTCAGCAGCAGGCACAGCCTCAGGCAAAAGTGAACGCCAGCCTGGGTGACACGCTGAAAACGATTCTGTTGGGCATCTGCCGGCTGATGGTGTGGTCGGCGGCAGGTTATACCTGGCTGGTGATCATGCCGACTTATCTGCAGGCATCGCTGCACACCGGTTTTAACCAGGCACTGCTGATTGCGGTGATATCGAACCTCGGCTTTGCCGCCACCATTATCCCGGCCGGGATGCTGAGCGACAGGATTGGCCGCCGCGCCGTGATGGTCGCAGCGGCGGTACTGTTGCTGGTGCTCTCTCTGCCGCTGTTAAACGTTTTGCAGGCAGAGAGTACCGGACTGCTGCCCAAAGCGCTGGTGGTCTTTATCGCAGGTGGCGTGGTCGGGTTGCTGGCGGGGCCAGGGCCCGCGATGCTGGCCGAGATGTTTCCGACGCGCGTGCGTTACACCGGGCTGGGCTTGGCCTATTCGCTCTCCAACGCGGTCTTTTCCGGCTGTGCCGGATTGATCATTACCAGCCTGATCAAAGAGACCGGTAATCCTGATATTCCCGCCTGGTATGTGATGGCGACTGCGCTGGTCAGTATTGTTGGGTTGATGACGCTGAATAAAGATGATCATCTGCGACTGCTGGATGAGCCTCCGTCGCGCTAAGTTCTGTGAGCGGTAAAGGATAATCGGGCAGGCTGCCTGTGCATCAGGCAGCCTGTTAGCGTGAACGCCCGCGAGGGTGCAGGCGTTGGTTATTCAGAACAGATCAGCGATCCTGCGATGACGATAAACTGAAAACCTGATCGCGCGAGCGGACTTTATCAGCATGGTTATCGGCAATGATAATCACGGCCGCCATAATCAGGCCCATAATTATGATGATTAATTTACGCAGCAGCATAAGCCATGACTCCTGTTGAATTAATTAACCCAGGTGAATAACCGTTATTGTGGCTTAATCAAAGAGTTAAGTTGAATATTGGTCTATTATGGCTGAAAGGTAAACGTTATTTTTTGATCGTGATGCGGTTTATTCATATAAGATGAAATAAAGAATCTGGGCGGGTTCTATATTAAACTCGCGCTAAACAGAATCATTAAATCCGTCGGTTTCTCTTCCCGACACCTTCTGCGCGTGAGGCCAGCTCTGCCTGTATTCTCCGCACGTCAGCCATGCCAACGGCTGTTTGCATCGGAATCTTCACATTGTCAGCCATCATGGGGACATTGCTAAAGGTAATGATAATGCGGAGGGTATAATGCCGACCTCATCCAATCTGGTAGCGACAATAATACCGGCACCAGGCTTTTCGACCTGCTGTGAATGGGTGATATCGGGCGTCAGCGCACGATAAATAATTAAATGCAGTGCTGTTTCAAGACGCTGAGTATTTCAGGATCACGCAGCTCATTCATTATTACTACCTCAACTTCGATTTTTTACTGAATGGATCAGCCAGTACAGGACCTGAGATGAAGAAGCCAGGTAACGGATCGGAGTGATCAGGGATGAACAGGTCATCATGATATTGAAAGCAAAGAGCGCGGCAGAAAAATAAAAAGGCGCCCGAAGGCGCCTCTGTGGTGTGAACCGATGTAATGAATTACACCAGCTGCTGTGCCGTCGTTTCCATCAGCGTCAGCAACACCTTGATATCTTCCAGCGTTACCGTTGGGTTCAGCAGGGTCATCTTCAGGCAGGTCACGCCATCGTGCTCGGTCACGCCGACGTTAGCGCGGCCTGACTCCAGCAGGGCATCCCCGATGCGCTGGTTCAGCAGGGCGATATCCGCACTGCTGAGGTGCGCCAGATGCGCCGGACGATAGCGGAACAGCACGCTGGCGAGCTGCGGTTTCATCACCAGCTCCAGAGCAGGCTGCTCTTCAACGTACTGTGCCACCTGCTGGGCCAGCGTCACACCGTGATCGATGATTTCGGCATACTGCTTCTGACCCAGCGCTTCCAGACCCATCCACAGTTTCAGTGCATCAAAACGACGGGTGGTCTGCAGCGATTTGGAGACCAGATTCGGCACGCCCTGTGCTTCATCAAACTCCGAGTTCAGATAGGCCGCCTGGTAGCGCATCAGCTCATAGTGACGTGCTTCCTTCAGCAGGAAGGCACCACAGCTGATGGTCTGGAAGAACTGCTTGTGGAAGTCCAGCGTAATGGAGTCGACCAGCTCAATGCCATCCAGATAGTCACGATACTTCTCTGAAAGCAGCAGCGCGCCGCCCCAGGCCGCATCGACATGCACCCAGATGTTCTCTTCCGCCGCCAGCGCCGCGATTTCACGCAGCGGATCAATTGCACCGGCATCGGTAGTTCCCGCCGTGGCAACGATCGCCAGGATGTTTTCGCCGTTAGCTTTGGATGCGGCCAGCTTCTGACGCAGGTCATCCATATCCATGCGGGCAAACTGATCACATTTCACCTGTGTGACGGACTGATAGCCCAGACCCAGCAGCGCCATGTTCTTCTGTACGGAGAAGTGCGCGTTCTCTGAGCAGAAGACTTTAATCTTCTTCAGATCGCCGGTTAAGCCATCCTGCTGAACAGAATGCCCCTGACGCGCAAACCAGGCGTCACGCGCCAGCATCAGCCCCATCAGGTTGCTCTGGGTGCCGCCGCTGGTGAAGACGCCCGCGTCGCCAAGCTGATAACCCACCTGGGTGCGCAGCCACTCAATCAGCTTCATCTCAATCAGGGTGGCAGACGGTGCCTGATCCCATGAATCCATGCTCTGGTTGGTGGCGTTGATCAGCACTTCCGCCGCCTGGCTGATGACCAGGCTCGGACAGTGCAGGTGCGCCACACACTGCGGGTGATGCACCGACAGGCTGTCTTTGAGGAAGTACTCAATGGCGCGTTCAATCGCGGCCTGGTTACCCAGGCCCTGAGGATTGAAGTCCAGCGTGATGCGCTCGCGCAGTTCTGCGACGGTTTTTCCCTGATACATCTCAGGTTGTTCCAGCCACTTAACGACGGCCGCGCTACTCTGGGCAATCGCCTGCTGGTAGGCCTCGGTACTCTGTGCTGAGGCCGCCAGAATCGGGTTTAACCGGGACATTGCATTCACTCCACTTAAACTGCTTTCACGCCAGCGGACAGCAGGGCGTTTTCAAATTTATCCATGAACACGTCCAGTTCTGCATCTGTAATCAGCAGGGAAGGCAGCAGACGTAATACGCTGCCGTGACGTCCGCCACGCTCCAGAATCAGGCCGTTCTCAAAACATTTTTTCTGTACCAGCGCAGAAAGCTCACCGTCTGCCGGGAAGCTGCCCATGTGGTCAGCAGGCTCATCGGGTTTCACCAGCTCAATGCCGATCATCAGACCCAGACCACGCACGTTGCCGATAACCGGGTAGCGCTGCTGCAGCTCGCCCAGTTTGCCTTTCAGCCATTCGCCCTGTGCCGCGACTTTGTCAGCGATGTTGTTGTCTTTCAGCAGCTTCAGCGTGGTCAGGCCGGTAGCCATCGCCAGCTGGTTGCCACGGAAGGTGCCGGTGTGGTGACCCGGAGACCAGGCGTCGAACTCTTTCTTAATGCCCAGTACCGCCAGTGGCAGACCGCCGCCGACCGCTTTGGACATCACGATGATGTCTGGCTCGATACCCGCGTGCTCAAAGGCGAAGAATTTACCGGTACGGGCAATACCCGCCTGGACTTCGTCGATGATCAGCAGAATACCGTGCTCTTTGGTCACTTTGCGGATGCGCTGCAGCCACTCAGCTGGTGCCGGGTTAACCCCGCCTTCACCCTGAACCGCTTCCAGAATTACCGCCGCAGGTTTGCGAACGCCGCTTTCAACGTCGTTGATCAGGTTTTCGAAGTAGTAGGTCAGCGCTTTCACGCCCGCTTCACCGCCAATGCCCAGCGGGCAGCGATAAAGATGCGGATAAGGCATGAACTGCACTTCCGGCATCATGCCGTCTACGGCTTCTTTCGGTGACAGGTTGCCGGTGACCGACAGCGCGCCGTGGGTCATACCGTGATAGGCACCCGAGAAGCTGATGATACCGGAACGACCGGTGTGCTTTTTCGCCAGTTTCAGCGCCGCTTCAACGGCATCTGCGCCGGACGGGCCGGTAAACTGCAGGCAGTACTCTTTGCCCTGACCCGGTAATAACGAGAGCAGGTACTCAGAGAACTCATCCTTTAACGGCGTAGTTAAATCGAGAGTATGTAACGGCAAGCCGCTGGTAATGACATGTTGAATGCTCTGCAGAACGTCTGGATGGTTATGACCCAACGCCAGCGTTCCGGCACCGGCAAGACAGTCGAGATACTGATTATTCTCGACGTCGGTGATCCAGACACCCTGAGCTTTCGCAATCGCGAACGGCAATTTGCGAGGATAACTTCGAACGTTTGATTCAAATTCAGCCTGACGGGCTAAATAGGTTTCGTTGGTTGCGTTTAAGTTCTGTGCATTCAAACTATCAATACGGACTTTATCCGTCATCATATCTCTCCTACAACCGGGACGGGCGTAGCGTCACAGTTGAATAAATGAATTAAAATGGGTGGCTATGTGTAAAGCGCGGCCAATATAGGTGTTTTTCAGGTCCGACTCAATGATTAATTTTGTCGGCAGATAACGGATTCTTTGCTATAGGAATCAATCAGTTGGTGGGTTTATGACCGCATGCATTATTGCCGCTACGCTAACAGCTTTCTAATAAATGGCGTAAAAACACCAGCTTACCCGTTTCATCAGGCGCTAAGTCAATGATAATAATCTGTGTAAACAGCTGTTTCCGGCGAAAAACGCTATCAAAAAGGGGGCTTTTCAGACGTAAAAAGCATAAGTCAGCTTAACTGACGAACTCGCATTTATAGCCGCTTAAAACTGCACGCTAATTAAAATAACAAACCTTTCTTTAACATTTAATTAATATATGGCGAAGAGTAAACCGTAATAACCGGGATTAACGGCATGACCCCAGGGCAAATTCAACAAACTGGTCGAGGTCTGCCATGGCTTCGCGAGCATTGGACTCTGAAGGATTTATGGTCAGCAAATCCGCATAGCCGTTCAGCATGGCGCTGATTTGCCTGGCGGTGCGGGGAACATCATCACACCGCAGCGTGCCGTCGGTGACACCGTCACGGATTATCCCCTCCATCAGTGCCTGCCACACGTCAGTCATCTCTTCAGCCAGTGCAGCATAAGCATCATTGTGCGCTGCCGTCTGCCAGAAAGAGGCGTAGAGCTGCCAGGTGGCATCCGGCGCACTCGGCAGATGACTTTCAAACAGGGTATGCAGCCGCTGACGCGGTGTGAGCAAGGCCAGTGTGTCGGCAAAATTTTCAAAATCGACCCGCATAAAGCGTTCCAGCGCCGCCAGGCAGAGTGTCTGCCAGTTGCTGAAGTAGTGGTAAATATGACTGCGTGAAATACCTACCGACTCGGTGAGTTCACGGGTGGTCACTTTTTCGATCCCTTTCTCAATAAACAGCACTATCGCTGCATCCAGGATTTTGGTTCTCAATACCTCAGCCGACTCTTTCATTATTCTCTCTATCACTGCCACGTTGACTTTGAGCAACTGCTCAAATAGACTGCTTTTCGTACTTGAGCAACCGCTCAAGAGTGACGCTATCAGAAAAAGAAACTATGTCTTCCTCAAAAACGATTCTGCCCGTTGCGGCTCCCCGTAGCGCTATTCTGACATTAAAAATGCTTGGCCGCCGCCATAGCCGCAAGCTATTCTTCACGCTGCTGCTGGTGGTGGCGGAAAACGTCATGTATCTGCTTTATCCGCTGCTGGCGGGCTTCGCTATCAACGCCATACTCTCCGGCAGGACCTGGCATGCGGTGCTCTATGCGGCGATGGTCTTTACCATGTGGGCCATCGGCGCAGCGCGGCGCAGTGTCGATACCCGTACTTTTGCCCGCATCTATGCTGAGCTGGCCGTGCCGGTGATTGTGGCACAGCGCAGCGAAAAACAGAGCGCGTCGACGATTGCTGCGCGGGTGGCGCTGTCTCGCGAGTTTGTCGACTTTTTCGAGAAGCATCTTCCGGTGCTGATTACTTCGCTGGCGTCAATGACCGGTGCGGCAGTGATGCTGCTGGCCATCGAGTTCTGGACCGGCGCAGCCTGTCTGGCGATCCTGCTGTTCTTCGCCTGTTTCCTGCCGGGATTTACCCGCAAGAACGATGCGCTGTTTGGCCGTCTTAACAACCGGCTGGAGAAAGAGGTGAGCTTTGTCAGTAACGCGAACGCCGCGTCACTGGGGCGACACTATGGCGTGCTTGCCAGTCTGCGGATCCGCCTCTCGGATCGGGAAGCGTGCGGCTATCTGGCTATCGGTAGCGTGGCGGCACTGCTGTTCGCAGTCACCATTGCGGTGATGTCGGGCCGTGGCGGCACCAATGCCGGTCATATCTATTCGGTGATGACCTATATGTGGATGTTTGCCATGAGCCTGGATGATGGCCCTCAGCTGCTGGAGAAATATTCACAGCTCAAAGACATTGGCCGTCGGGTGAATACCGGCACGCACTGATTTGCCGATCTCTGGCACAAAGCTGAAGCAACCGCCGGACTGCCCGGCGGCTGTTGAGATAAAGCGCCAGAATCCGGCACCGCAACGCCCGCGGGAGCTGGGTTAATAATCCAGTTCACCCGGTGTAAAGGCTCTGAATGCGTTATCGGACGGTATATAGCCCAGCACCTCGCGCGTCTGGGTCAGATCGAAGCGCTTGAAACGGTTATCGGAAATGCCGTAGCCAATAAAGAAGGTGATGTTCTCTGCCTCGACAGCGCCGGTCAGCAAGCGGACGGCATCATCCGGACTCAGCCAGGCGCTGTAATCCCGCGCCGTGTGCTGGCTGTTATCCAGTTTTGCTTCAAACGCTCCGATTCTCAGTGCCACGCAGCTCAGACCCTGCTGGCTGGCATAGAAAGCGCAAAGGGCTTCCCCATAACATTTGGTGACGCCATACAGATTTGCAGGACAGACAGCCATGCCGTGATGTATCTGAACATCTGTCGGATAGCCCTCGATGGTCTGCGCACTGCTGGCAAATACCAGATGACGACAGCGATGCTCTGCGGCAGCCTTCAGTAACCAGGTGGTGGAGAGAATGTTCGCGGGCAGCAGATCGTCGAAACTGGCCTGTGCATCAGGGATACAGGCGAGGTGGATGACGGTATCGACAGGTTCTTCGGCCAGCAACTTCGCCGCCTGATCAGGTTGCGACAAATCCGCTGCGATAAACCGATGCGGGGTAGGGATCGCGTAGTCGGGCTCCCGCACATCCGTCAGGATAAAACGGTAGCGACTCTGGGTGGCTGCGAAGAAGGTCCGGCCGATGCGTCCGCTGGCACCGGTAAGAAGGATCACTCTGGTCGTCATCTGCTGATTCCTGTTCAGTAACCGGTTAAATAAAGACGCGTTAACCGGTCAGTTAAGCAGACATTCCCGACTTAAGCCTGCATGGTCTCTCCGGATTGTGAGCGGGCACAGCGCAATTCGATCCTGACCTGAACAGTACAAGTGTGCCGCTGAAACAGCCTCAACTGTGCGTCAGATCACAAAATGGGTTGCTTAGCGCGGCATGACTTTCTATAGTCAAACCGCTTCATCCGGACGGGAACACGTTCTGCTTTCTCCCGCCGGCTCACGTCAGCTTTTCAGTTCATGCCATTGGGAATCCATTTTGTTAAGAAAAAATCATAAAACCGACGATGCCGGTTTTGTCCGCTGGGCATTACTCGCTCTTGCGCTGGGCGGCTTTGGGATCGGAACCGGTGAGTTCATCATGATGGGCCTGCTGCCCGATGTTTCACGCTCTCTGGCGATCACCGAACCGCAGGCGGGCAACGCCATCGCCAGTTACGCGCTGGGTGTGGTGGTGGGCGCACCGTTTATTGCCGTCCTGGCAGCGCGGATGGCGCGTAAATCGCTGCTGCTGATCCTGATGGCGCTGTTCAGCATCGGTAATGTCGCCAGCGCGATGGCCGACAGCTATCACGGCCTGCTGGTGGCGCGCTTTCTGACCGGCCTCCCGCACGGGGCTTACTTTGGCGTGGCATCGCTGGTGGCGGCTTCACTGGTGCCGCTTGAACGACGCGGTCGTGCGCTGGCGTCCCTGATGCTGGGACTGACGGTCGCGACCCTGATTGGCGTGCCGCTGGGCTCGTGGATTGGGCAGCTATTCAGCTGGCACGTGGTATTCACCTTTGTGGGCGCGATTGGTCTTCTGACCTGCCTGCTGATTGGTCGCTATGTGCCTTACACGCCAGGCGATACGGATGCACATCCGCTGCGCGAACTGGGCGCGCTGAAAAACCCACAGGTGCTGCTGACCCTGCTGGTGGGCGCGGTCGGCTTTGGCGGCATGTTCGCGATCTTCAGCTATATCGCGCCGACGCTGATTAATATCGCTGGCATCTCTCCTTCACTCATCCCATGGGCGATGGTGGCGTTTGGACTGGGAATGATCATCGGTAATCTGGTCGGTGGCCGTCTGGCTGATGGTTCGGTGCTCAACATTATTGGCTGGACGCTGTTATGGAACGTGCTGGTGATGCTGGCCTTCCCGGTACTGGTTCAGCATGTGGCAACCGGACTGCTGGCGACCTTCCTGATTGGCACCTGCTCGGTGCTGCTGCCGTCGTTACAGATTCGCCTGATGGATGTCGCCAATGATTCACAAACGCTGGCGGCTGCAATGAACCATTCGGCGCTGAATATAGCCAATGCGATGGGCGCTTATCTCGGTGGCCTGACGGTGTCGCTGGGCTATGGCTGGATCTCAACGGCCTGGGTCGGCGTGGCACTGGGTGTGGCCGGTCTGATGGTGTTTGTGATGACGGCGCGCCATGCTGCGCGTCAGCTGGTTCAGCCAGCCTGACCGAAATAGTGCAGGGCGCAGCGGCAGACATGGCCGCTGCGCCGCATTTGCCCGGACCTGCCATATTATTTTTCTGCAACGCAAATCACTTCGTTTTGATTAATCTGACCGTTCAGCAATCATTATCCATCCGACAGCCCTGAAAATTGAAAAGGCTTTAAAAATCAATCAGAGCGCTCCGGACGTCTGGATGTTAAAATTAAATTAAAATAATGTTTGCTTAAGTCGCTCAGGCATGACTTAATAGCGACCTCGGTTTGGAACACAGACCTTATCAAAGCAGTTTTAGTAAAGCAGTCCTCAGTGCAAGCGATATCTCAAGATACCCCTTCTTCATGAGTCTCCTCCTAAAATCCTGGTAAGTAACCTTCTGGAAGACAGGCCATCTTCGCCACTTGTGGCTCATAAATTAAGGAAATATCGATGTCTAATAAAATGACTGGTTTAGTAAAATGGTTTGACGCAGGTAAAGGCTTCGGTTTTATCTCTCCTCAGGACGGCAGCAAAGATGTATTCGTACATTTCTCTGCAATCCAGAGCAACGATTATAAAACTCTGGACGAAGGCCAGCAGGTCGAATTCACTATTGAAAACGGCGCTAAAGGTCCTTCAGCGGCAAACGTAGTTCCTATGTAAGCCTCTGTTATCAATAACGCTTACAATCGCGATGACGGCAACAGCCTGAGCAGATAAGCCTGAATTGATAATAAAAAAACCCGCCTTGTGCGGGTTTTTTGCGTTTATGCCTGGCTGAATATATGCGCGATGTCTTTGTCCGCGACAGCGTTTCGCGCGGGCGAGTCTCAGACTGAGCCTGTTCATCTTAAGCTTGCGATCAGCCACTGCTGCAATTCTGTCAGCTCCGCCTGCTGTGCCGGGAAATCGGCAACCAGCTGACTCAGCACGTGCTCCAGTGCATCAGGCCGGTAAGTGACGTTCTGCATTCGCTGGGCCAGCGCTTCGAGCGGCGCGGGATTGAGACTGTCGCTGAAAATCTGACAGCGGCTGATCACGCCGCGTTCGACATCGAAGTGAATCTCCACACCGCCCCAGACAAAACGCTGGTCCAGCAGGTGCGAGAAGTCAGGTGCCTGACCGAAATTCCACTCCCAGCTACTCTGCTTTGCGAACTGCTCAGTAAATCCGGGCAGGTCGGGCAGGGCATCGGGAGAGATCATCTCCGGCTCACACTGCTCGCCGAAATGTTCGAAAAATGCGTCCGTCACAGCGGAGCAGATCGCCTGATAGCTGATACCCGGCGTTAACTCCGTCAGATTGGCGACCCTGGCGCGCACTGACGTAATCCCTTTGGCCTGCAGTTTCTTCACATCAGGATTAAGGTAATCTGCCAGCCGGGAAAGATCGGCATCCATCAAAATAGTGCCATGATGAAAACCGCGATCGGGTGTTTCACGGTACGCAGACCCGGAGATTTTGCGCAGTCCGTCAGCGGTGTTCACCACTAAATCGTTACGGCCGGATGCTTCCGCCGGAACGCCCAGCGCGTTCAGTGCGCGCAGGATAATGGCAGTTGAAACGCTTTTATCGTACTCCGGTTTGCCGGCCATAAAGGTGAAACAACAGTTGCCGAGATCGTGAAACACCGCGCCGCCGCCGCTGCTGCGACGCGCCAGACGGATGCCATCTTCCGCCATGCGCCGGGTGTTGCACTCTTTCCACGGATTCTGCGCCCGCCCAATCACCACCGTTTCCGCATTCCGCCACAGGAACAGCACGCGCTGGGTGGCGGGCATCTGCCGGAAAATGCACTCTTCGACCGCCAGGTTAAACCAGGGATCACTGGATTCCGATAACAGTAAACGCAGCGTGGACATCATGAACTCCCGTTCCATATGAGAAGCGGCCCATAAAAACAGGGCAGAGAGCAGAAGTCTACCAGCACGAACACGGACTCACATGCCTCTTCATGCCGTGATGCGGCGGCAAAAAAAGATAATATGCCGTCTGCGGCGCGATCACGGCAGATTGCTGCACAGCATTGTGCCAGTATGTTGTCTGAGTCTGCTGATTTTACTGCTTATTTTCCCCACTGAGATTAAAAAACCTATGAACGCGTCCGCTGGCATAGCGATGAAGATCACAGCTGCGTTGAGCTCCACGCTGATGCTGGCCTGTGTAAAAGGACTGGATGGCGCAATCCCGGTTGGCGAAGTGATCTTTTTCCGTTCTGTGCTGGCACTGGTCCCGCTGCTTATCTGGCTGCGCGTTCAGGGCAGCGTGCTGGAGGGTATTCGCACCCGTAATATTCGCGGGCATTTTGTGCGCGGGCTGGCCGGAACCGGCGGCCTCTATTTCAGCTATCTGTCGCTGCTCTACATCTCACTGACCGACGCCACCGCGATTAACTATGCCGCGCCGCTGTTTACCGTGCTGCTGGCGGCACTGCTGTTGCGTGAAAAAGTGCGGCACCATCGCTGGGTGGCGGTCTTTACCGGTTTCAGCGGCATTCTGGTGATGTTTTCCGGGCATCTTTCGCTGACGCAGTCGGCGTCATTCTCGCTCTCCGCGTCGGCGGGCATTCTGCTGGCGCTGATGGCAGCTTTCTGTACCGCCTGCGCACTGGTCCAGATTCGGTTTCTTAACGGCAAAGAGAAGCCGGGTGCAATCGCCTTCTGGTTCGCCGTCACCACAGCGTTAACCTCGCTGATCACGCTGCCGGGCGGCTGGAAAGTGCCGCACGGTAATCAGGTAGCGCTACTGATAGGTTGCGGACTGCTGGGCGGAATCACGCAGATTCTGATGACCCTGAGCCTGCGGTACGCCGAAGCCTCGCTGCTGGCGCCGTTCGATTACACCACGCTGATCTGGTCTGTCGCGGTGGGCTATCTGTTGCTGGGTAACCTGCCGACTACCACTACGGTCATCGGTGCGGTTCTGGTGGTGTGCGGCGGCCTCTATTCAGTGCTTTATGAGCGCTACCGTTTTCGTAAAGCGCGATTAGCGGATATCACGACCTGAGCAGATGTCACATCACAATGATGAATAATGAAAGGATGATAACGTACTGTTACCAATTTGTGATCGCGGCGAAAGAATGAACGCTTGTAATCGATTACTTTTAAATCCGGCAGAAAGTAATCGATTACTTATTCGTGAGGTTCTCATGATTGCAACGGTGCAGGAGAGTGCAGGTCAGCGGGTGCAGCATAAGCTGCTGGTGCCGCGCCTCTCTCTGATGATGTTTATGCAGTTCTTTATCTGGGGCAGCTGGTCGGTAACGCTGGGGCTGGTGATGACCCGTCACAATATGCCGTTGCTGATTGGGGATGCGTTTTCGGCCGGACCTATTGCGTCAATTCTCTCGCCGTTTGTGCTCGGTATGCTGGTGGACCGCTTCTTTCCCTCGCAGAAAGTGATGGCCGTGATGAATCTGGCGGGTGCAGCGATTCTCTGGTTCGTGCCGCAGGCACTGATCGCAGAGAACGGCGCGTTGCTAATCGCCCTGTTATTTGGCTATACGCTCTGCTTTATGCCGACGCTGGCGCTCTCGAATAACATCGCCTTTCACAGTCTCGCCAGCAGTGAGAAGAGTTTCCCTATTGTCAGGGTCTTCGGCACCATCGGCTGGATTGTGGCGGGGATCTTTATCGGCGTGACCGGCATTGCAGACAGCGTGGCGGTGTTCCAGCTGGCGGCACTCTGTTCGGTCCTGCTGGCCATTTATAGCCTGACGCTGCCTAACACACCGGCACCGGCTAAAGGTTTACCGTTAAAAGTCCGCGATCTCTTCTGCGCCGACGCCTTCGCCTTGCTGCGGCTGCGGCATTTCATGGTCTTTGCGCTGTGCGCCACCCTGATCTCCATTCCGCTCGGCACCTACTATGCCTTTACGGCCTCCTGGCTGGCGGATGCCGGTATCCGCGAAGTCAGCACGCTGATGTCGCTGGGCCAGATGTCTGAAATTGCCTTTATGCTGATCATCCCGCTGCTGTTTCGTCGCCTGGGTGTGAAGTACATGCTGCTGATTGGGATGACGGCGTGGTTTGTCCGCTATGCCCTGTTCGCGCTGGGCATGAGCGATGAGACGCGCACGCTGATCTACCTCGGCATTCTGCTGCATGGCGTCTGCTATGACTTCTTCTTCGTAGTGGGATTTATTTACACCGATCGGATTGCCGGTGAAAAGGTAAAAGGGCAGGCGCAGAGCATGGTGGTGATGTTCACCTACGGCATAGGCATGCTGCTGGGGTCGCAAATCTCCGGCGCACTTTACAACCATCTGGTTGCAGGTCACGCCAGCGCGCAGAGCTGGGCAATCTTCTGGTGGATACCTGCGGTTGCCGCCGCGCTGATCGCAATTATCTTCTTCTTCTCGTTTAAATACCGTGATTAGGCGGTAGCGAAAAACAGGAGCTACTGATGAAAACAGTTAAGGGCCCGGGCATCTTTCTGTCGCAGTTTATCACTTCACAGCCGCCGTTTAATTCGCTGGCGGGTCTGGCGGAGTGGGCTGCCTCGCTGGGATATCAGGCGCTGCAGATCCCCTGTCACCAGCCCGCTGTATTCGACCTTGAACAGGCAGCGGTCAGCCAGACGTATTGTGATGATGTCCGGGGAATGCTGGCCGGTTTCGGACTGGAGATCAGCGAGCTGTCTACCCATCTTGAAGGGCAGCTGGTGGCGGTAAACCCGGCATACGACCTTGCATTTGATAATTTTGCGCCAGCAACACTGCGGGGCGATCCTGCCGGACGCACCGACTGGGCTATCGCCGCCCTGAAGCGTGCGGCGGCGGCCTCGGAAAAACTCGGTCTGCGCGCACACGCGACGTTTTCCGGCTCGCTTGCGTGGCCCTGGTTCTATCCCTGGCCGCCGCACCATGAAGCGCTGTTCGACGAGGCATTTACCGAGCTGGCCCGGCGCTGGCTGCCGGTACTGGATGTGTTTGACCATCACGGCGTTGACCTCTGCTATGAGATTCATCCCGGCGAAGACCTGCATGACGGTGTCACGTTTGAGCGTTTTCTGGCGGAGGTGAATCACCATCTGCGCTGCAACATTCTGTATGACCCCAGCCATCTGCTGCTGCAACACATCGACTATCTGCAGTTCATCGACCTCTACCATTCGCGCATCAAAGCCTTTCACGTTAAGGATGCTGAATATCAGCTTAACGGGCGCAGCGGCGTTTATGGCGGTTATCAGCCCTGGCTGGCCCGTGCCGGACGCTTTCGCTCGCCGGGCGACGGGCAGATCGACTTCAAGGGTATCTTCAGCAAGCTGGCGCAGTATGACTATGACGGCTGGGCCGTGCTGGAGTGGGAGTGCTGCCTGAAGGAGGGCGAAACCGGGGCGCGTGAAGGTGCAGCGTTTATCCGTCGCCATATTATTCCCGTGGCTGACCGCGCGTTTGATGATTTTGCTTTAGCAGAGAACGCCCCATCGGTACGCCACCAGCTGGGTCTGGATCGCAACGCCTGAAATGGCGGTGTGGATTCAGCGGATGAGCGGTGAGTCAGCTTTACACGCATTAAACCAGAGGGATCTTTATGTCTGTTCAGAAAATCGCCCGGATGGCGGGTGTTTCAGTTGCCACGGTTTCCAGGGTGCTGAATAACAGCGACAGCGTAAAACCGGCTAATCGTCAGAAGGTGCTCGCGGCTATCGAAGAGAGCCAATATCAGCCCAACCTGCTGGCTCGTCAGCTGCGCACGGCGCGCAGCTCGATGATTCTGGTGCTGGTTTCAGATATCTCTAACCCGTTCTGCGCCGAGGTGGTTAAAGGTATAGAGGCGCACGCCGAGAAAAATGGTTATCGCATCCTGCTGTGCAACTCGGGCGCGGAGATAGAACGTTCACGCTCCAGCCTGCAACTGCTCTCCGGCAAAATGGTGGATGGTATCATTACGATGGATGCCTTCAGCAAGCTGCCGGAGCTGAGTCAGCTGATAGGCGCGGCACCCTGGGTTCAGTGCGCCGAACATGATGACACTGGCCAGGTTTCCTGCGTCGGTATTGACGATGATGTCGCTGCGCAGTCAGTGGTGCAGTTCCTTGCGGCGCGGGGACGTCAGCGCATCGCGTTAATCAATCACGACCTCCGCTACCGATATGCCCGTCTGCGTCAGCAGGGCTACACCTGCCAGCTCAAAGAACAGCACCTGACCTGGCAGGCGATTGCCTGTGCCAGCGAGTTAAGCTTCAGCGCCGGAAAAGCGGCGATGGAGCAGTTGCTGGCGGAGGAAACCGTTCCTGACGCGGTGTTTGCTGTGTCTGATACGCTTGCCGCTGGTGCCATGACGGCGATTCAGCAGGCGGGGTTACGGATACCTGATGATATCGCCGTGGTGGGGTTTGACGGCAGCGAACTGGCTGAAATGGTCTCACCGCCACTGACAACGCTGGCGCAGCCCTCAAAGGAGATAGGCCGTCGGGCCTGTGAACTGGTGCTGCAGAAAATCATGCGGCCCGATGCGCCTTCACAATGCGTGATCATGCCGGGTGAGCTGGTAGTTCGGGGCAGCAGCTAAACACGCGGCCCGCCTGCCATTCCTCCGTTTAATCACGCCTCTATTGTCCACTAAAAAGCGACAGTGATTGCCATTTAACGCCATTGTGTGACTATCTGGTTTACTTATATGCTGTTTCCATCGAAGGGCATTCGCACTTCCCGAATCAATGAAGGGGCAGAATATGATTGAGCAAAGATTGTCAGAGCAACGTGGCGTGGGCGATCACGGCTGGCTGAATTCACGTCACACCTTCTCTTTTGCGAACTACTGGGACCCAAAACAGGCGGGCTTCTCCGATCTGCTGGTGATCAATGATGATCGTGTGGCTAAAGGGCGGGGTTTTGGTGCTCATCCGCACAGCAATATGGAGATCATCTCTTATGTGCTGGAAGGCGCGCTGGAGCACAAAGACTCAATGGGCACCGGCTCGGTGATTGTTCCCGGTGATGTGCAGCTGATGAGTGCGGGCAGTGGTGTGACCCACAGTGAGTTCAACCACTCAGGTACTGAGGGCGTGCATTTCCTGCAAATCTGGGTGGTGCCTGCTGAAAAGAACACGCCGCCAGGTTATCAGCAGATCTCCGTCAGCGAAGCGGATAAACGCGGTAATCTGCGACTGATCATTTCGCCAGAGGGTGAAAATGGGGCGTTGCGGGTGCGTCAGGATATTCGCATCTACGCGGGACTGTTCCAGGGCGATGAGCAGCAGACGATCACGCTGCCGGACGATCGCTACGCCTATATTCATGTGGCGCGGGGCAGTGTCCGGGTCAATGGCCTGCAGTTTAATGCCGGAGACGGCGCGCGGGTACGTGATGAGAAAACGCTGTCGTTCAGTCACGGTGACGGGGCAGAAGTGCTGTTATTCGATCTGCGTCCGAATGAAGTGAATCATCCAACCCGTTAAAACAGAAACTGCGCGGCTTTCGCCGCGCAGTTTTTGATGGTTGATTCAACGGCTAATGCCCGCTTTAAGATCGAGCCTGCGCAGAAAACACGGCCAGATCGGAAAGACGCAAAAGCTGTCATCCATGACTGCTCGGCCCGCGCCGTCCCTGGCGCGGGACGCTTTCCTAATTCTGGCCGTGTTACCTGCTCGTTGAGCTTATTTGTTGCGGCCAGCTTCAGACTGCATTACTGCGCGTTAAGGAACGCCAGCAGATCCTGATTCAGCTGATCCTGATGCGTTACCGCGAAACCATGCGGCGCATTGTCATAGACCTTGAGTTCAGCACCCTCAATCATCTCCGCCGCCACTTTGCCGGTGGATTCAAACGGCACGATCTGGTCGTTGCTGCCATGAATCACCAGCGTCGGCACATTCACTTTCGCGACGTCAGCACGGAAATCGGTTTCCGCAAACGCGGTAACGCAGTCCACGGTACTTTTTAGCGAGGCCAGCAGCGCGATATTCAGCGTCTGCGTCATCACGCCATCTGAAACGGTCTGTCCGGCGTTAGTGCCATAAAACGGCGTGGCGAACTCTTTGATAAACTGCGCACGATCTTTGAGCAGACCCTCACGAATCCCCTCGAATACCGACATATCGACACCCTGCGGGTAGTCTGCCGTTTTGCCAAAGATAGGCGTAACGGCACCCAGCAGCACCAGCGCCGCGACGCGATCGCTGCCGTAACTGCCGATGTAGCGCGTAACGTCGCCGCCACCCATGGAGAAGCCCACCAGCGTCACGTTCTGCAGGTCAAGATGGGTGATCAGGTCATTAATATCCGAGGCGAAGGTATCGTAGTCGTTACCGGTCCAGGGCTGATCGGAGCGACCAAAACCGCGACGGTCAAACGCAATAACCCGATAGCCGTTATCGGCCAGGAATTTCATCTGGCTGTCCCACATATCGGCATCCAGCGGCCAGCCGTGGCTGAACAACACAGGTTTACCGGTGCCCCAGTCCTTGAAGTAGATTTGTGTGCCGTCGGTCGTTTTAAAGGTGCTCATGGTATTGCCCTCTGTATGACGTGATGGATGAAAAGTTGGTATCGCGCCAGTCACACTGGCGCCACCAGATAGCGAACCTCGGGTGAGCTTTCGCTCTGATGAAAAGCGAAAACCCGCCGCTCTATTTTTTTGTCATTGATAGTGTAGCGCTCTTTCTGACGCAGATGCTCGACCCAGGAGCCGACCACAAACGTCTCAACGAAAATGCCGGGTTGCAGAATATCTTCATAAAGTGACCAGTTGATGGCGCCACCGCGGCGTCTGACCCGCCGCATATCCTGCATGCAGACGGTAAAAGCGTGTGCATCATCAATAGTAATCCGGTATTCGTAATTCACCATAACCGGCCCGCGTTCGTGACGAATATCCAGCGCAGGTGCATTGACGCCGTCACCAATCATGTCGAGATTGAGATCGGGATCCTGATCGAGTCGCCAGCGCCAGACGGTGCTGCTGGCCAGCACCATACCCAGCGCCGCGATACAGAGCGACAGCGAAATGCTGAAGTGAGAGGCGAGCTGTCCCCAGAGTGCGCTGCCTGCGGTCATAGAGCCAAAGAAGACCGTCAGATAAACCGCCAGCGCACGCGCTTTTACCCATTTCGCAGCGCTGCGCTGTGCGCCGAGATTCAGCGTTGAGAGCACCGCTATCCAGGCGAAGCCGGTAAAGAACTCGAATGCATTCAGCAGCCAGAAGTGCCGCACAAAAGCCAGCGCCAGCATAGTCAGGGCAAAGATCAGACTGGCAAGCACCATCAGGCGATCGGAGCTCAGGCGACGACGCAGACGCGGCAGTAGCACCGCACCGGTAATCGCGCCGACACCGATGCAGGCCAGCATGATGCCGTAGCCACCAGGGCCAAGGCCGAGCTCTCGACGCGCCACCAGCGGCAGTAAAGCCCAGCCTGCGCTGCCAGACAGGAAGAACGCGAAGGTCCGCACCAGCACGTTACGCAGAACCGGTGCCGCATGCACGTAGCGCAGACCGGCACGCACCGCCGGGAAGAAATGCTCCGGCGGGAGGCGCTGCACACTCGGCTCCGCTTTCCAGCGCCAGAGCACCCAGGCGACGCCCAGCACAGACAACGCATTGAGCAGGAAGACCATCCAGGGGCCGGTGAATGAGAGGATCAGACCGCCCAGCGCCGGACCGATGGCGCGACTGATATTAATGCCGAGCGAGTTAAGCGCAATGGCGGCCCCCAGCTCCGGTTTAGTTACCAGATCCGGCACGATCGCCTGGAAGGGCGGTGAACTCATGGCGGCACCCGCGCTCAGCAAAAAGGCAGCGCCCAGCAGCACCTCAGGTGTCACATGGCCGGTCCAGGCCAGCACCGTCAGCCCGGCTGCGGCGATAAAGGTCCAGAGCTGGGAAAACAGCAGATATTTGCGGCGATCAACGATATCCGCCATCACGCCCGAGGGCAGCGCGAACAGAAACATCGGCAGACTGCTGGCTGCCTGCACCAGCGCCACGGCGAGCGGGTCGGCACTCAGCGTCAGCATGCTCCAGTTCACGCCCACATCGTTCATCCAGGAGCCGATATTGGAGACCACGGTAGCGATCCAGAGCATGCGGAACACCGGCTGCCGCAGCGGCTGTAGTGGTGAAACCTCACCTGAAGTCGCCTCAGGCTGTTCCTGATCGAGCTGGTGGATATCATTAACCTGTGCCATAATGTCTCCCCTGAGGTTTTATCGCGCCGATGCGCCAGCCGCCAGCCGCCAGGCCCGGTCAGCGCCAGCGTGGTAAAGATAATCAGCAGCAGCCAGCCGAACTTGCCTTCAGCCAGTGACCAGCCAGGGTGAACCACCAGCATCGCCACCAGCAGCACCGCGATGATCGGCAGGCAGGCAATCCGGGTTCCCCAGCCGATGATAATAAAAATCGGGCAGATGACTTCCGCCACGATCGCCGGCAGCAGGCTCATCATCGGTCCCAGCCCGAAGGGATCTTCGATACGCGTCAGTTCTTCGCTGAAATGGAGAATTTTCGGCAATCCATGCACCTGCAACAGCAGCAGGCAGCCGGTCAGGCGCAGGAAGAACAGCCCCGCGTTGATACGGGGCGACAGAGCAATAGCGCTATTCATGATTAAAACGCGAAGCAGCTGCAGCCGAGCACGCCCCAGAAGGCGTTATCTTCGGCGACCGGCACGCTGGAACCCCGCGCAATCTCATGCGAGTGTTGATGAACCCCACACGGACCGCTGCAGTGGTGGACGGCGGGCATCATGCCTGCCCGACTCTGCGCAACCGGCGGGGCGCTGCGATAGTGACCCGGCACGTTAACCACTGGCGACCACTCAGGCAGGACCGGAATCGCGGGCGGTGCATCCGCGCTGAACGAACCAGCGGCATAGACAATATTGCCATCCACCACGGTCAGCACCGACTCGATGCCTTTGATTTCTTCTTCCGGCACGCTGAAGAAGTCCTTGCTCAGCACGGCCAGATCCGCCAGTTGCCCGATTCTGATCTGGCCTTTTTTACCCTGTTCACTGGAGAACCAGGCGCTGCCCTGGGTCCAGAGCATCAGCGCCGTTTCGCGGTCAGGGCGGGCACTGACGTCATACATCTGCATGCCGCCCACGGTGCGGCCGGAAACCAGCCAGTAGAGTGCGGTCCAGGGGTTGTAGCTGGCGACGCGGGTCGCATCGGTGCCGAGTCCGACCGGAACGCCGGTCTCCAGCATTTTCTGCACCGGCGGCGTGTGGCGGGTGGCTTCGATGCCGTAGCGTTCAGCAAAGTATTCCCCCTGAAACGCCATGCGGTGCTGTACGGCAATGCCACCGCCCAGCTCTTTAATACGATCGATATTGCGCTGAGTGACTGTTTCCGCGTGGTCAAAGAACCAGTGCAGGCCATTGAACGGGATATCGCGGTTGACCTTCTCGAAGACATCCAGCATCCGGCTGATCGACTCGTCATAGGTCGCATGCAGGCGGAATGGCCAGCGATGCTCCACCAGATGACGCACTACGCGCTCCAGCTCATCTTCCATACCGGGCGCCAGGTCGGGACGCGGCTCCAGGAAATCTTCGAAGTCGGCAGCCGAGAAGACCAGCATTTCACCTGCGCCGTTGTGACGGAAATAGTCGCTGCCCTGGCCTGGCGTCAGCATGTCCGTCCACTTCTCAAAATCTTCCAGTTCATGCCCCGGACGCTGCGTGAAGAGGTTGTAGGCGATACGCAGCGTCATCTGTTTTTTCTGATGCAGCTCAGCGATCACTTCATAATCTTCGGGATAGTTCTGGAAGCCGCCGCCGGCGTCAATTGCGCTGGTCAGGCCCAGACGGTTCAGCTCACGCATAAACTGGCGGGTGGAGTTGATCTGCTGTTCCAGCGGCAGCTTCGGGCCTTTCGCCAGCGTGGCGTAGAGGATCATCGCATTGGGACGGGCAATCAGCAGGCCGGTGGGATTACCGTTACTGTCGCGCTGGATTTCACCTCCCGGCGGGTTCGGCGTCTCTCTGGTGTAGCCAACCACTTTCAGTGCGGCGCGGTTGAGCAGCGCGCGGTCATAAAGGTGCAGCAGGAAAACCGGTGTGTCGGGTGCGGCTTCGTTGATCTCATCCAGCGTCGGCATCCGGCGCTCGGCAAACTGGAACTCGGTCCAGCCACCGACGACACGTACCCACTGCGGTGATGGAGTACGCAGCGCCTGTGCTTTCAGCATCCGCAGCGCATCGGCCACCGACGGTACACCTTCCCAGCGCAGTTCAAGGTTGTAGTTCAGCCCGCCGCGGATCAGATGCAGGTGTGAATCGTTCAGGCCCGGTACGGCGGTGTGGCCTTTAAGATCGATCACTTTAGTGCCGTCACAGTGATACTCCATCGCCTCTGCCAGCGTGCCTACCGCAACAAATTTGCCATCACGAATTGCCACGGCTTCTGCGACCGGATTGCTGCGGTCAACAGTATGAAATTTGCCATGGGTCAGTATCAGTTCAGCTTTACCCAGCGTAACCATAGATCCTCCTCAACGGGGTTGTCCGACTCAGCGCGGGACAGGAAGTGCCGCAATAAGCAGGGCACGAATAAGCCGGATTATGGTGAGCGGGCTGAGGGATCGTCTAGTTATACAGAGGGATACCTATACCTTCGTATAGTTATACGCAGAGATAATAGTTTGCCGTGGCACGTCGCCCTACACTGCGACCAGACAGTCAGCAGCAGGAAAATAAACCTGCCCTGACCGTATTTTTGCTCCGCGCCGGTTGGCGGAAATTCCGTTACTTAACCTCTATGGGTGAACGCATGTCCAACGCAAAGCTTGAAGTCCTCACGCCACATAACAGCCAGATTATCTTCATCGACCAGCAGCCGCAGATGGCCTTTGGCGTGCAGTCGATTGACCGTCAGGTGCTGAAAAACAACACCGTTGCGCTGGCGAAGGCGGCAAAAGTCTTCAATATCCCGACCATCATTACCACGGTCGAAACCGAAAGCTTCTCCGGTCATACCTATCCGGAGCTGCTGGATGTCTTCCCTGGTCAGGATATCCTGGAGCGCAGCTCGATGAACTCCTGGGATGACCAGAAAGTGCGTGATGCCCTGGCGGCGAACGGCAGGAAAAAAGTGGTGGTGTCGGGACTCTGGACAGAGGTTTGTAACAACAGCTTTGCCCTGTGTGCGATGCTGGAAGGCGACTACGAAATCTATATGGTGGCCGACGCGTCAGGCGGTACCACCAAAGAAGCGCACGACTACGCAATGCAGCGCATGATCCAGGCGGGTGTGGTGCCGGTGACCTGGCAACAGGTTATGCTGGAGTGGCAGCGTGACTGGGCCAACCGTGACACTTACGATGCGGTAATGAACATCGCCAAAGAGCATTCAGGTGCCTATGGCATTGGTGTGGATTATGCCTACACCATGGTGCATAAAGCACCGTCGCGTCAGAAAAGTGAACACCGTACTTTGGCACCGGTTCACGCGCCGGTCCGCTAAGGGTCGCTCTGCTGATCGGCACGCGCTGCCGGTCAGCAGACGGGCATCACAGGAGTCCGGTCATGAATCCTTTACTTCTTTCCCTGGCGGCAGGGGTGCTGATTGGCGTGCTGTACGGCCTGCTTAAGGTCCGTTCACCCGCTCCGCCTGCGATTGCGCTGGTGGGCCTGCTGGGAATGTTACTGGGCGGGGCGCTGGTGCAGGCGATGATACCTGCGGCGCATGCGACCGTCCTGCAGTCGCTCAGCGATCAGCCTGAAATATACCCGTTGCGGATAAGCTGAACATGTTGAAATCCTACATTATTTCTCTCACGGTGGGCCTGCTTGCCGGGGTAATCTATGCGCTGTTTAACGTTAACTCTCCGGCTCCGCCGATTATTGCTCTGGTGGGGCTGTTCGGTATGCTGGTGGGGGAACAGGTCATTCCGCTGGCTAAACGTCTGCTTCGCCGTCAGCCTGTGACGCTGAAGTGGTTTCGCCATGAGTGTGTGCCAAAAATCAGTGGAACACCGCCACCCGATGGCGATAACACCCCTTAAGTCCTCGCATACCGCACGGTGAGGCGTTCCGGAGAATAACGGCATGGCGCTGTCACAGCGTATTATCATTGTTGATGATGAACGCGCGGTCCGCAGTGGACTGAGCAATCTGTTGCACTCAGACGGCTACCCGACGCGCTTATATGAGTCCGGTGAAGCGCTCCTGAGCGATGACGATGCCCTTTCAGAGGCGGGCATGCTGATCATTGATGTCGGACTCAAGGGCATGTCCGGCTTTGAGTTGTTTGTTCTCCTGAAACAGCAGACAGAATTGCCCCCGGTCATCTTTATTTCGGCAGACCTGGATGACACCACCCTGTGGTATGCCATCGCCCTGGGTGCGGTCACGTTTTTGCGAAAGCCCATTGATGTTGATACGCTGCTGACACTGATCCGTTGCGAGTTATCCAGGGGAGAAGCCCGCTGATGAGCATGCTTTCGGTTAATGTCCAGGAAAGTGACGACGCAGGGATCGCGATTGACCATTTCGACACGCTGACGCCGCTGGCGCAGGATGGCTGTCTGCTCTGGATGCTGGCGCGCTGCCAGTCTGGTGAATCCATCATTATCGCCACCGGCCAAAGTGACGACGTCACCTTTCAGGCGACGCAGCGGCTCAAAAATGAGCGTGCGCTGGCAGGCTATCTTTCACCGCGCTGGGCAATCACCGCGACCGGCACCACCCGTTATCACAATCGTTATGCCCTGATTTATCCTTCGTTTCCGTTTCGTACTCTGGCTCACAATCTCGCCACGCCACCTGAACACATCGCTGACTTTCTGCAGGTTGCGTTGCAGCTTTGCTACACGCTCGGTCAGGCGCATCATCAGGGCATCGTGCATGGCGATATCAAGCCGGGCCACTTTTTTGTGACTGACGAGGGGCGCTTCCGCCTGGGCGGGTTTGGACTGGCCTCGCTGGCCGCGCAGTCGGCGGACAAAACCAGTCTGCGCGCTTCAGGCGGTACGCTGGCCTATATGTCTCCTGAGCATACCGGCCGCACGCCGCATCCGGTCAGCAGCCTCAGCGATCTTTATAGCCTGGGTGTCGTGCTGTATGAGTACCTGACCGGCAGACTGCCATTTGGCTCACGCGACGCGGGTGAAGCAGAGTGGATTCATCATCACATCGCTACCGCACCCCGGCCCGCCGATCAGGTCAGAGACGATGTGCCGCAGATGCTCTCGGTGATTCTGTTGCGTCTGCTGGCAAAGTCGCCCGCAGAGGGATATCAGAGCGTGCAGGGACTGATGGCCGATCTGCGCCGCTGTCAGGCGACCCTCACTGCCGAAAACACCATTGCGCCGTTTACGCCCGGTCTGCAGGAACGGTTCAGCAGCAGTTTCCGCCCCGAGACGCTGTTCACGCAGCATCCGCAGGCGCGCGCATTACTGACCACACTGGAGGCAGTCAACCGCAGCGGCACGCAGAGTCTGGTGATGCTGAGCGGGGCGCCCGGCTCCGGGAAATCTGCCATCATCGCCTCTGCACTGAAAAACCTGCAGCACCGACAGATTCTGCTGGCCGCCAGCAAGGCCGATCAGCATTCGCCAGCCGCCCCCTATGCCGCAATCGCCTCCGCGTTTCGTACGGTCACGCTCTATCTGCTGGGTTTGTCCGCTCCGGAAGTCAGCAAATGGCGGGGGCGACTGCTGCGGTTACTGGGCGGATATGCCGATTTAGCCATCGAGCTGGTGCCTGAACTAAAACAGCTGCTGAATATCCGGACGCTGCCGTCCGTGGTGCGCCACGCCCCTGACGCCCGCGAGCAGTTTAACCAGATGGCGTGTGCGCTGATTGAGGCTTTTGCCACGCCGGGTCGCCCGCTGGTGATGCTGATTGATGATGTTCACTGGGCAGATAATGCCACGTTGCAACTGCTGGAAACGCTGATCACTCGTAGTGAACATCTGCCTTTTATGCTGGTGCTCGCTTTCCGGGAGGGCGAATCGATGCCCTGTCCGATGATTGCCGGTTTTCTGCTGCGGATCAGAGAATCCGCAGCGCGGCTTGTGGCGCTGACGCCGCAGCCGCTCAGTGTGAAAAGCATTGGACGCTGGCTGGCGGGGAGGCTGCATACCCGTCCCGGTGGCCATCGCGAACTGGCACAGATTATTTTCGACAAAACCGGCGGTAATCCGCTCTCTGTGCAGGAGTTCTTTCGTCAGGCGGTGGACGATGGAGTCATCTACTTTCGTCAGAACCCGCTGAAATGGCATTACGACAGCCAGGCACTGATTGCGCGTCAGTACACCGACAACGTGGCAACGCTGGTGCTGAATCAGCTGGTACGGATGCCGGAGATAACACGGCAGTTGCTGGGCGATCTGGCCTGCCTGGGCGCCAGCGGCGAACTCTCCCTGATAAGTCATATCAGCGGAACGCCTGTTACACGGCTTCAGCAGCAGCTTGAACCGGCTGTCAGTGGCCGTTTTATCACCCTGACGGGCGGCAACTACGCCTTTACCCACGATCGGGTCCACAACGCGGCATTTTTACTGCCCGACCGCCGACAGCAACAGCATCTTCACCAGCAGGCGGCGGCCTGGCTGTCAGATGCGGTGATCACGGCGGATAACAGTGAAACACTGTTCCGGGCGGTTTATCACATTGGCATGATTGCTGAACTGCCGCTGAGTGTCGCAGAGCGGGAGCGTTATTATCCGCTCTGTCTGCGCGCTGCACAGGGGGCTAAGCGTGCCGGGGACTACCTCTCGGCGCTGCGCTATCTGCGCACCGCCCAGCGGCTTAGCCAGCGGATGGTGACCGGTAATGACTTCATGCTGGGTCTGGATGAGGCAGAGTGCGAGTTTCTGCACGGTAATCTCAGCAATGCGCAATCGCTCTGTACCCGACTGCTGCGTGAGCCTGGCACACTCAGTGAAAAATCCAGGGCTGCCTGTCTCTCCGCTGAAATTCATATGCGCCAGTCTGACAATCATCTGGCGCTGGAAACCGCACTCGCCTGGCTGGCGGTCTTTGGTGAGCATTTCAACCGCAATCCGGATGACGCGGAGATCGACGCCGCCTGGCTGTCGCTCAGGACGCGCATTGGCGACTCCCCGCAAGCGGCTTTTTCACGGCTGCCGTTGAACAACAATGCCGAAACGGAGTCGGTGCTGAACCTGATGGCCAGCACCATTTTTGTTTCCGCCTACGACTGCCCGCAGCTGCATCTGATGCTGGTCTGCCGGATGCTGGAGATGACGCTGGACCAGGGCATGACTGGGGCTTCTGCGTTTGGTCTCGCCTGGTTCAGCGTACTGACTGGCGACCGCTATCAGGCCTGGCAGTTTAGCTATGCCTGTGGCCGTGTGGCGCGTGAGCTGGTGGAAGAGCATAACTTTATCCGCTACAAAGCACGCACGTTGCTGCCACTGGATCAGGTGGGGATCTGGACACAGCCGCTGGAGGTCGCCGTGGAGTGTGCCCGCGAAAGCTTTCGCGTGGCGGTGATGCATGGCGACCGCTCTTTTGCCTGTCTCTCGCTGCGTCATCAGATCATGAATACGCTGACACGCGGCGATCACCTTGAGTCGGTGCTGACCTCCATTGAGCGTGGGCTCGCGTTTACCCGCAAATCCTATTATCCCGATGTCGAGAACGTGCTGGTGATGCAGAAGCAACTGGTGATGCAACTGCGTAACAGTAATGGATTCAGGGCAGAGGATCGTGTCGCCTCTTTACCGCTGGTGGCGGGCAGTGAGCCGGGGCCGATATCCGGTCCTAAAGCGATGGTGCGGTTCTGGGCCGGTCTCTATCGGGGAATGGCGTATTTCTTTGCGGCTGAATACCGGGAGGCGCTGCGCTGTTTTGAGGCGGTTCATCCGCTGATTAGCGCAGTGCCCGCTTATATCTATCTGATGGATTTTCATTTCTACAGCGCATTGTCACTGAGTCACCAGCCTGAAGCGGCTGACAGCAACGCGCTACGCGGCCATCTCGATAAATTTGCTGACTGGGCTGACCTCAACCCCGGTCTGTTTGCAGACAAATATGCTCTGCTCAGGGCCGAGTGTGCGCGTCTTGAGGGCAACACGGGCGAAGCGCTGCAGCAGTATGAACGGGCCATCCGTCTCTCCAGACAGGCGGGCTATCTGCACATTCATGCGCTGGCGAATCAGCTGGCAGGCCGCTGTTATAAGGCTTTGCAGCTGGATATCGCAGCAGATGCGTATATTAAAGCCGCAACAGGAAGCTGGGAGAACTGGGGTGCGCAGGCGATGGTGCGTCAGCTGGAGCAGCGCTATCCGCATCTGTCTGCGCCGCTGCAAAACAGCGCGCTGGCGACGATTCCGTTTACTCAGGATGCCGCGTTCTATGACATGGAGAGCGTGCTGACCGCCGTGCGCGCCCTGACGGAGGAGATCAACCTTGATCGGTTGATACATACCCTGATGCGCATGCTGCTGGAACGGGCCGGTGCTCAGCGCTGTCGGCTTATCCGGATTCTGGATGGCAATCTGCCGGAGACGCAGGCCTGGGCAGAGAGCATGGCAGAGGGGGTAAGGGTACAGATTGTCAAAGAGCGACCTCTCGCCACCGACCTGCCTTTATCCGTGCTGTCAGCGGTGATCCGTACCGGTCAGGAGATACGCACCGGCAAGCCGGAGGCGTTCAGTCCCTTCAGCCAGGATCCCTATCTGGTGGCTTCGGGCGCAGCGGTGTTGTGTGTCCCGATGTTCAGGCAGGCCAACATGGTCGGGGTGCTCTATCTGGAGAATCGCCTGATGCCTGACGCGTTTACAGCTGAGCACTCCCACATCGTGAAAACCCTGAGTGCGCAGGCGGCCGTATCCCTGGAAAACGCACGGCTCTACGCGGAGCTGCTGGAGGAGAACACCCATCGGCGGCGGGTTGAGAAGCAGCTGCGAGCCAGCAAAACCTCGCTGATGCTCGGCGAGAAGATCAGCCATACCGGTACCTGGCGCTGGGAAGTGACAGAGGACATGATGATGGTCTCTGAAGAATATGGCCGTATTCTTGGCCTGCCAGCTGAACAAAAAGGGCTGTCGATGGCAGATTTTCTGACCCGCGTTCATCCCGATGATCACGCGTGCATCAGTGAACTGGTCACGCTTAGCGTCAGCCAGGGGCGCAGTATGCAGGCTGAGTTCCGTGTGCTCCGGCCGGATGGGGAATGCCGCTATATCAAGGGCATCGGCGAACCAGTGGACAATTTCCCCGAGGTGAAAGAGTATTTCGGCACCATTTCGGATATCACCTTACAGCGCCAGGCAGAAGATACCGCGCGTATGGCCCAGGCGGACCTCGCTCGTGTCACACGGGCCACCACCGTCGGGCAGCTGACTGCTTCCATCGCCCACGAAATTAACCAGCCGCTGATGTCAATCGTGGCAAATGCCGGTGCCAGCCTGCGCTGGTTAAAGCGTGAACCGTTGATGCTGGAAAATGCCAGCAGCAGTCTGAACGAGATTATTAAAGAGGGTAAACGTGCCGGAGAGATTATTCGTGGTCTGCAGGCGCTGACCCGCAATCATGAACCGAGCTTTGCGCCGGAAAACCTGCATCTGATCGCCCGTGATATTCTGGCGCTCTCCCGGATTGAGCTGGAACGGCGGGGCATTTCACTGGAACTGAAACTCAAAGCGGCCAGGGCAGATATTTTCTGCGACCGCGTTCAGATTCAGCAGGTGCTGCTCAATCTGGTCATCAACGCTATCGATGCCATGTCCGATGATTTACCGCGCGCGGCCCTGCTGCGCCTCACCTCCGAGAATCCCACGGATGACACGCTGCGATTTGAGGTGCTGGATAGCGGTTGCGGATTGCCTGATGGCGTGCGTGAACGGATCTTTGAGTCGTTCTACACCACCAAGAAAAGCGGCATGGGTATGGGATTAACCATCAGTAAAGGGATCATCAAAAAGCATTGCGGAGAGTTAGGCGCCGAGAACCGGCCAGAAGGCGGCAGCCGCTTCTGGTTTACGCTGCCACTGGAATAAGCGTGCGGGCCAGCTTTAGGTGCTGGCCTTAACGACGGCGGGTATGGTCAATATTGAGCCGCTCAGCTGCACGCACCAGATCGGTCAGCGAGCGCGCATTCATCTTCTCCATCACCCGCCGCTTGTGGACTTTAGCCGTAATCTCACTGACGCCCATTTCGGCGGCAATCTGCTTATTCAGCAGGCCACTGATTGCCAGCAGCATTACCTCGCTTTCACGCGGTGTCAGGGTCTGGTGCCGCTGGAATATCTCTCTCCGCTCCTCAGAGGACGCCATATTCTGTTCTGCGATGCGCAATGCTTCCGCTACCGCCTGCAACATACGATCGGGATCTACCGGTTTAGTCAGAAACTCATAAGCGCCGGTTTTCATCGCCCGCACCGTGACCGGAATGGTCCCGAAGCCGGTTAAAAAGATAGTGGGGATCGTGTAACCGCGATCGAGCAACGCCTGAGCAACATCGAATCCATCTGCGCCGGGCAGATTAATATCCAGAATCAGGCAACAGGGAAGGGGAGTGATAGCATGAGTCAGGAAATCATCTGCCGATGAAAAAGAGAAAACCGTGTAATCGTCGGCGGTGAGCAGATTACGCAATGCTGAAGTCACAGCAGCGTCGTCGTCAACAATATATACAATGGGGTTCATAGTGACCTCATTCCAGCCAGAGTTTTACTGATAATTAAATTAAACATGACGCGTAAAGAGGCCCTGAACAGTGAGCATCCGGCAGGGTTAACAGGATATTACCATAACAGTTATCATTATCATCTTATAATTAAAAGCATGTTAAAAATAAGATAAATTGCTGATAGATATGATTAAATCATGAGCGTTGTTCTGTGGGTTGAGCGTCGTTTTTGCGGTCTGATGTTTATTGGGCTGTCATCAGAGCGTCCTGTTTGTGCAATCAACGGATCGCTCAATTGCGGCCAGCAGAATAGCGATCGCTATTCGCTGAAATAGTCCATAAAACTGCTCACCGGATTAAATATTCCACGCTTTAATAATGCCGTAATAAGTTCATGCCAGTGCATCATTCATCTCTGGAATAAGCGGCACGGTAACGGGCAATCAGTGATTAACTTTCTCCGGCACTTAACTGTGCTGCAATGTACGCGTCATACAAAAAAAGGGTTCCTGCCCACACGTGATAGTTACAACATACATAGATTAATTCATTATACACGACGATTGGCAGCCGGAGGTTCATTGCTTAGCAGCATAAGAGTTCTTGTTCGCCGTTCCCGTCAGGCAGTCGTAAAAACCCCTGATTTCATCCGGTAAGAAGTCATTACATTTTAAAAAAGCCTTAACTGTCAGTGATTAACCTCAATAAGCGTAGCGGTATTCATGGCGCGGCTGATAATACTCACTACGCTTGGAAGACAACCCTTTCATTTCGGGGATATTTTTTCCAGCCCAGCGCTATCCGCCATGTCGTCATGAGGCTCATATGAGTGAAAATTACTGCACCATTGTTTTCAATGGTGAACGATTAAAAGGATTAGCTGATCAACCGCTTATCGATTTTCTGGATGCTCAGGGGAAAAAACTGCCTCATGTCTGTTATCACCCGGCGTTAACGCCGCTGCAAAGCTGTGATGTCTGTTGGGTCGATGCCAATGGCGAGCGGGTTCGCGGCTGTACGCTTCGTACTGAAGAGGGTCTGACGGTCCGTAGCGAGGGCAGTGCGCTGAAAGCCGCGCAGCAGGAGGGCATGGATCGACTGCTTAATCGTCATGAGCTTTACTGCACCGTCTGCGAACACAATACCGGTGACTGTACGCTGCATAACGCCGTAGCCGATATGCACATTCCGATTCAGTACTATCCTCATCAGCCCAAGCCTTACGCGAAAGATCACTCCAATCCGTTTTACACCTACGATCCTGACCAGTGCATCTTATGCGGTCGCTGTGTCGAGGCGTGCCAGAATGTTGAGGTCAACGAGACGCTCTCCATTGACTACACTCAGGCACACCCACGCGTGTTGTGGGATGGCGGAACTGAAATTGCCGGTTCAAGCTGCGTAAGCTGTGGACACTGCGTTACGGTCTGCCCGTGCAATGCACTGCTGGAAAAAACCATGCAGCCCGATGCAGGCCCGTTTACCGCCATGGATGAAGGGCTGAAGCGCCCGCTTATCGACTTTGTGAAAACGCTGGAAAACAGTATCGGCATGGAACCGATTACCGGCGTGTCAAAAATTGACGTGGCGTTGCGCCAGTCAGAGATCAAACGCACCAAAACAGTCTGCACCTACTGCGGTGTGGGCTGCAGCTTTGAAATCTGGACCCGCGATCGCCATATCCTGAAAGTGCAGCCGGTCGCCGAAGCGCCAGCTAATGGCATCTCCACCTGTGTTAAAGGCAAGTTTGGCTGGGATTTCGTCAACAGTCCGGAGCGCCTGACAACGCCGCTGATTCGCGAGAATGGCCGCTTCCGGCCTGCCAGCTGGGATGAGGCATTACAGCGGGTTGCTGATGGATTACGTGGCGTTGCGCAGAACTATGGCGGTGACGCGATAGGCTTTATCGGCTCCAGCAAGGCGAGTAATGAAGAAGCCTATCTGACCCAGAAAATCGCCCGCTTAATCTTCGGCACAAACAATGTCGATAACTCTTCCCGCTATTGTCAGAACCCGGCTACGGAAGGGCTGTTCCGCACCGTGGGCTACGGCGGTGATGCCGGAACGATTAAGGATCTGCAGCAGACCGATTTGATTGTGCTGGTCGGCAGCAATCTCTCTGAGAACCATCCGGTGATCGCTTCGCACATCAAGCAGAGCCATAAACATCAGGGCCAGAAACTGCTGGTAGTCGATCCGCGTCGTCACGAAATGGCGGAACGGGCTGACTGCTATCTGCGCATCCGGCCTGGCACCGATCTCGTCTGGGCCTCGGCGATGGCGAAATATATGTTCGATCACGGTTATGCCGATGACGCGTTTTTGGCACAGCGAGTTAATCAGGTTGAAGAGTACCGCGCCTCGCTCGATGCCTTTACGCTCCACTATGCCAGCGAGATCTGCGGCCTGAGTGAAGCCGAACTCACAGAGGCGGCGGAGATGATCGGCCAGGCGGGCAGCGCCTGTATCTTGTGGGCGATGGGGATTACCCAGCACAGCCACGGGGCCGACACCAGTACGGCGCTGTCGAACCTGCTGCTGGTCACCGGCAACTATGGTCGGCCTGGCACCGGCGGCTACCCGATGCGCGGACATAATAACGTGCAGGGTGCCAGCGACTTCGGCTGCCTGAGCAACCTCTATCCCGGCTATGAAAAAGTCACTGACGACGCGGTGCGGGAAAAATGGGCGCGTGCATGGGGCGTCGCGCCTGATGCACTCTCTGACAAGCCCGGCGCGGATAACTTCAAAATGGTGCAGGAGGCGGGAGAAGGCAAAATCCGCGCAATGTACATCACTGGCGAAGAGACCGCGTTTGCCGATGCTGATTCGGATAATGTGCATGCCGCCTTCAGCAAACTGGAGTTTATGGTGGTTCAGGACATTTTCATGTCACGTACGGCTGAATTTGCCGATGTGGTATTGCCTGGTGCGCCCAGCGTGGAGAAAGAGGGCACGTTTGTAAACACTGAGAGGCGCATTCAGCACTTTTCCCCGGCCATGAAACCCCTGGGCGACAGTCGTCCCGACTGGCAGATCTTCACCGATCTCGCCGCGCGGCTGGGTCACCCGTGGCATTACCCGAATCCGGGCGCGATTATGGCGGAAGCGGCGGGCATTGCGGATATTTTCGCTGGCGTCAGCTATGAGCAACTGGTCGGCTGGCAGTCGCAGCTCTGGCCGGTCAGTGCCGCAGGTGAAAGCACACCGCGTCTTTACACGGAACGGTTCAATTTCCCGGATGGCAAAGCCCGGCTTTATCCGCTGAGCTGGCAGCCACCTGCCGAGCAGGAGGATGCAGAGTACAATCTGCTGCTGAATAACGGCAGGATGCTGGAGCATTTCCAGTCGATGAACCAGACCGGGCAGGGTGGCCGCATGATGTCGCTGTCGCCTAATGCCTTTGTTGAGATCTCACCGGAACTGGCTGCTTCGCGCGCGCTGACCGAAGGAGAGTGGGTGCGCATTACCTCAAGGCGCGGCTCGATGGATGTCCCGGTTGTTATCACCGAACGCGTAGCGGGTAACGTGCTGTTTATGCCGATTCATCATGGTAAAGATGGCGTTAACGCGCTGACCGGCGAACATCACGATCCCGACGTCAACACACCGGCTTATAAAGAGCTTGCCGTGAACATGAAGCGAATCGAACGGCGGACACAGCCCAATCCGTTGCCGCTACATAACTTCCGTTACGGCAGTCGTACCCCGCTGGACCATCTGCCGATTGAACAAAAATGGCAGCAGGCAGGCTACCGTGAACCGCCTGAACACGTCGAAAAACCGGAGAAATTTTAATGGCAGAACGGATGAAATATCAGGTCACGCCGACACGCACCGAGCCGACCGCCCGCGAGGAGATGGATGATCTGCTTGAAAATCTCCACCAGCATGGCTTTCTGCGGCTGGCGAACGATCTGGTTAAGTCAAACAGTGAGGTGGGGAAAATTCTGGTCTCAGGTCTTAACCAGCCTGGCACCCAGAACGCGCTTCAGAATCTTTCGCTGCTGATGATGACGCTGGGCAGCGTCCCACCAGAGCGATTTAATCATCTGCTGCTGGCGGTTCGTGATGCCGCGATGGCGGTCAAACCGGCGCGCGATGAGGCGCGTCAGGATAAAGCCGCGCCAGGCATCCGCGGCATTATCCGGTTACTTAATGACGAGGATCTCTGGCGCGGGCTGCGGCCGATCTTGGCCGCGCTGGAGGTCTTCTCACAGCAGATTGACCGTGAAGAGCAGAAGCCAATTACCCGCTTCAGTGGCAAGCCCACCCGCGAGTAACTCAGCCTGCGATCGTTCAGGATTGTGTGGGGGTGTAGATCAGATGACCGGCTACACCGCCCGCGCCGCCATCTTTAGGGTGGTTGATGCCGTCGGAAACCGGCACATCGGTGAAGTCAAAAGGTGAAACACCTTCTAAGCAGGCGACGTTCACCCCAAACTGATCGGGCTGCGAGCGGCTCTGGTGAAAGGTATAAATGCCGCAGACGGAGCAGAAATAGTGGCCTACCTCTTTGCTGTTGAAGCGATACTCTGTGAGCTGTGCTTCACCCTGCGTCAGCTCGACCTTTGTCGCAAATACCACTACCGCGCCGCGCATCCGGCAAAACGAGCAGTTGCAGCGGCGCACGGTGTTGAATCCATCCTTTAGCGTTACCCGGTATGCCACTGCGCCGCAGTGACATTGCGCTGTCATTTCAGTTTGCATCGCGATCTCCTGTGTCATTTAAACTGCCAGCTTTCAGCCTACGCCAAAGCCGGTGGTTTGGCAGCATCAGAGCCAGGTTGTCACCCATTCAGGCAGTTCGAACCGTGCCTGTTTTTTAAATCAGACAACAGTCCGCAGCTCTCCATCGCACCTGGCTCAGACGGTGATAAGCGTGATCTCTTCAGCCGCAAAGGCATCAAGCAGGGTTTTATCGAGCTTCTCTTCCACCACCAGCGTTGAAATGTCACGGCATTTCGCCACGCTGAACCGCGCCACAGCGGGGATTTTATCCGCGGTCAGCCCGACAATAACCTGATTGCTCTGGGCCATGGCGACTTTCTTGAATTCACAATCCGCATAGTTAAAACCGGTCAGCCCGGCTTCAGGGCTCATGGCGCAGCCGCCGATAAACGCCTGATCAAAAAGTATCCCCTTAATCTGGTTAATCGCGGTTTGCCCGACTGCGCCGCCGGTGCTCTTTTGTATCTGCCCGCCCAGCAGGATTACCTCTGCGACAGGATGATTGATCAACAGCGCGGCGATATCGGGCGCATTAGTGACAACGGTTAGACTCAGCTCAGGCGGAAGCGCCTTTGCCAGCGCCAGATTAGTGGTGCCGGCATCAATGAAGATACAGCTGCTGGCTTTCACCAGACTGGCACAGCGCTGCGCGATCAGGGCTTTTGCTGCGTGATCGTGCTCTTTTCGGCTGACAAACGTGCCTGCATCCTGCAACTGTAAAACTGCGCCGCCATACACTTTTTTGCATAAGCCCTCTTTACTGAGTTCATGCAGATCGCGTCTGATCGTGTGCTCAGACACCGCCATCTGCCGGGCCAGATCCACGCAGACCACACGACCATTCTGCTGCAGAATCTCACGAATAAGGGCTTGCCGCTGCTGCGGGAAAGCTGCATAATCGAGCATGTAAACTCCAGAGTGTTCATAAACGAGCTATAGTGAGCATGATCGTTCACTTACCGGCAGGGTGTCAATAGCGGCTAATCGATACGCTTACTTTGTCTCTCCAGCATCTGATTAAGGATCGTAATGGCTAATAACGTCTCATCCGCTCAGGCAACACGCATCATCTTTTTTCTGGCCGGATTTATTACTGCGACCTGGGCCGTGATTGTGCCTTTCGCGCGTGCTAATACCGGCGTTAATGAAGCACAACTGGGCACGTTACTGCTCTGTCTGGGCGTCGGTGCGTTAATTGCAATGCCGGTGACGGGCTGGCTGACCAGCCGCTTTGGCTGCCGCCGGGTGATCCTGGTTGCCGTTGCGCTGATCGTTATCAGCACCCCCTGGCTGGCGGTGCTTAGCGATCCGCTGCTGCTGGCGCTGGCATTGCTGGTTTTTGGCATCGGCATCGGGGTGACCGACTGTGCCATGAACATTCAGGCGATCCTGGTGGAAAAGCAGGCTGCGAAACCGGTGATGTCCGGCTTTCACGGCATGTACAGCGTGGGCGGCATTGCGGGTGCTGGCTTTATGACGTTGATACTGGCGATGGGTTTTAGCGTGCTGACCGGCTGCTTACTCGCGGTAGCGGCGGTGATTATCATGACGCTGGTCAGCGTATCGGGTTTACTGACTTACGCCAATCCCGCTGAAGGCCCGGTATTTGCGGTTCCGCGTGGCAGCGTGCTGATTATCGGCATCATCTGCTTTGCCGTCTTCCTGACCGAAGGCACGGTGCTGGACTGGAGTGCGGTCTATCTGACCGACGTCCGGGCCATTCCGGTCTCACTGGGCGGGCTGGGTTATACCTGCTTTGCTGTGGCGATGACGGTGGCGCGCCTGACCGGCGATCGCATCATCTCGTCGCTGGGTCGTCTGCCTGTGGTGCTGGGTGGCGCACTGGTTGCCGCTGCAGGCATGGCGATGGTGACCTTTATCGCCTCCTGGCCGCTGGCACTATTGGGTTACACCCTGGTCGGTGCAGGCTGCGCCAATATCGTGCCGGTGATGTTTTCTGCTGCCGGACGTCAGACGGTGATGCCGCAGGCGGTCGCCATACCGGCTATTACCACGCTCGGCTATCTGGGCGTGCTGAGCGGACCCGCCGTCATTGGCTACGTGGCGCATTACACCCATCTGGGTTTCTCATTTTCACTGATCATGGCGCTGATGCTGGTCGTTGGCGCGGTTTCTCTTACCCTTAACCTGGGCCACAACACGGCAAAGGAAAACAGATGAAAATTGCCCACGTCGCACTCTGGACACGTCACCTTGAGGTACAGCAGCAATTCTGGCGCGAGTGGTTCAACGCGGAGAACAATGCGCGGTATCAGAGTCGGAACCGTCCCGGCTTCGCCTCCTTCTTTATGCAACTGGAGCAGGGCGCAACCATTGAGCTGATGACCCTGCCCGATTTGGCAGAGGGACAGCCGGGCAGGGAAGTCACTGGCTGGGCACACATAGCAATAAGCGTCGGTGATGAGCTGCAGGTCGATGAGATGGCCGCCAGAGCGGCAGAAAAGGGGATTCTGGTCGCGGCACCGCGCCGCACGGGCGACGGCTATTATGAAGCGATTATTCGCGATCCGGATGGAAACCTGATTGAGCTGATCGCAGAGTAATTAACAAAGCCATCAGGCGCCCAGCCGGACCCAGCGGCGTCCTGCCAGCACCGTCAGCACCACAATTGTGATGCCTGCCGCCAGATGCATGGAAAAATCGAGCATATGCAGATGGGTGTCATGGCACAGCGACAGCAACATTGATGAGGTAAACGCACTGCCACAGCCGCTCAGCGCCAGGCTGCGCGCGGGATAGAGTGAACGGGTGCGTTTCAGGGCGATGACGGACATCAGCATCATCGGCACGCTGGCCGACAACATAAACAGATAGCAGTGTATCCCTTCACCAAAGCGGCTCGCGCCCGCATGTGGGGTCTCAGATGACATGTTCATCAGATTCAGCGCCAGCCACATCAACGCCAGCAGCAGTGGCCAGCGCAGGCTGATGGGTTTTCTGCCTGCGATACTCAGCGTGAAGGCTGCCGCCAGCGTACTGCCTGCGATGATAAGAGAGAGCAGTACGGCGACAAATGCCAGCCATGCGCCAGGCTGGCTCCAGTCAGTAAACCTGCTGTGAAACGCCCAACTGGTCATTGCGCCACAAGGCAGGGCGAGCGCGATCCAGCCCGCAACGCGCCAGGCGGTGGGCCAGACACGCTGCACCGGCTGGGCAGACTGGCTGAGCTGATCGATTAACTGGTCATGATTTCTCATGATGACCCCGTCCATATTTACGAAGATTGACCATTGCGCGATGCAACAGGGATTTAACGGCAGAGAGAGACTGATTGGTTTCAGCGGCTGCCTGCGCCAGGCTCTGCTCGCGCAGATGCACGGATTCGACGATCTCCCGCTGACGTAGCGGAAGGGTATCCAGATAGCCTGAGAGGATATCGGGATCGGCTGAGACTTCTGCACTTTCAGCGGGCCGCTGCTGCAGCGCCTCATCATCCTGAACCTCCTGACGACGTCCATGCTGGCGCAGCGCGTCAATCGTTCGGGCAGAAGCAATAGCGGCCACCCACGGCAGAATCGGGCGCTGCGGATCGTAGGTATGCCGCACCCGATGGATTGCCAGCAGCGTATCCTGAATCACATCCTCAGCCAGCACCTCATCACCGATTTTTCTGCACACCAGTGCCCGGATGGCCGGAACCATCGCTTTAAGTAACTGGTTATAGGCTGCTCTGTCGCCCGCCTGCGCACGGGCCATTAAGGCTGGCCAGTGCTGTGCGCGTTGATCAGTGTCTGACATCAGTCATCAGCAGATCAGCACACTGTCGCCGTGTACTGATACCGCAGCAGAAAATCGTTTCATCAATCGTCTCAGGTTTTCTTTCCTTTTTCCGTTGCCTGATCCAGCGCTGAAATCACGATGCCAGGCGTCAGCACCTGCGGGAGTACCACCGGTTTGCCGCCATCAGCCGGGTAGACCACATAGAGAGGTAACCCACCGCGTCCGAAATCACTCAGCGCTTGTTCAACATCGGGATTGTATTTAGTTGAGTCCGCGACCATGTAAATGGTGCTGGTACGTGCCATCGCCGCTTTTACCGCCTGCGTCGACAGCGACGTGCGATCGTTAACCTGGCAGGTGATACACCAGGACGCGGTAAAGTTCACCAGGATAGGCTTACCCTGACCTTTGATTGCATCGACATTCTGTGGCGACCAGGCCACCGCGGCGGCAGCCGGTGAGGCGGCTTCCGTCTCAGCCGGTGCCGTGGCAAAACTGTTCAGATTCAGTAACGGCACCACGACCAGCGCCAGAAAGAACGCGGTGGCAACATGCAGTACCACATGACGCTGTCCCATCATACGGCGTTTCTGCGCCATGCCATACAGCCAGGCGGCAAAACTAAACAGTAAACAACAGGCCAGAATCGCGGCCAGCGCCGCCGATCCTGCCTGACGTTCCAGTACCCAGATCAGCCAGCCCACCGCTCCCAGCATCGGAAACGCCATACCCTGTTTTAAAGTGATCATCCAGGCACCGGGCTTTGGCAATATTCTCGCCAGAACCGGGAAGAATGAGATCAGGGTAAAGGGCGCAGCAAAGCCCAGCGCCAGCGATATAAAGATCACCACACTGACCAGCGGAGGCTGGGTCAGCGCATAGCCTACCGCGCTGGCCATAAAGGGCGCGCTGCAGGGGGTGGCGACGATGATGGCCAGTGCCCCGGTCAGGGCTGAACCAACCAGCCCACCGCGATCGCCGCCCACTTCGCCGACCCGCTGGATCGACAGTCCGACTTCAAACAGACCGAGCAAGTTCAGTGCTGAGCCGAGCATCACCAGAATCAGTGCGGCGATAACCAGCGGCGATTGCAGCTGAAATCCCCAGCCCACCGACGCACCGCCCGCCCTGGCCAGCAGCAAAACGGCGGTCAGAGCAACCATCGTCACCACGACACCGAGCAAAAAGGCCAGGCCTTCAGCACGGGCATGTGAAGGCGATTCGTGATGGCGGATCAGGCTCAGTGCTTTCAGCGAGATCACCGGAAACACGCAGGGCATGAGGTTCAGAATAATGCCGCCCAGGAAGGCGGCTGCAATCGCAGTCAGCATGATGTACCTGCTCAGATGATGAAGTTATGCCGGATTGGCCTGGCGATATTTTTTAACGGCATCCATCGCTTTCTGGATATGCGTATCAGGATTTTTATCGGTGAAGCTCAGCAGGATTTTGCCGTCCGGCGCAATTACATACGAGGTGCGGTCTGAGACTTTCTGACCCTTCATCTCCATTGTGCTCTTATATTCTTCGGCAACTTTGGCACCCGGATCGGCGGCAACGGTAAATTTGTCACGACACTCCAGCTGCGAGAATTTAGCAATCTGATCGGTATTACCGGCGGTGACACCAATGACGGTCGCACCCTGTTTTTTAAATTCATCGGTCGCTTCAGCAAAGTCATGCGCTTCGAGCGTACAACCCGCACTGAACGCCGCCGGGAAGAAGTAAAGAACAACCGGGCCTTTCTTCAGCGCCTGCTGTAATGAGAAGGTGGTCGATTTACCCGCCAGCGCGGCGTCGAGTTTAAAATCCGGTGCTTTTTCACCGACCTGTAACGCCGCAAAAGCGGATGTTGCCGGAACACTCAGTGCCAGCAGCGTAGCGACGGCCAGGGTTTTCAGGGTGTTTTTCATTGGCGTGACTCTCTCCATTAACGAGCAGACGGGGTTGTCTGACGTCTCTTTTCTAAGGTTCGTTTAAAACGGGAAAAAGTTGCGCGGTTTTGAAATTTTTTTAACGTTTTATTTAAGAAGACATTGATTAGAGATTTACAATTTTCATTGCGTGTCAGCTGAATCGAGTACAGCTCATGCGTCTGTAACTCACAAAATGCGTCGTGGTTATTCTTTGTTGAACAAAATTTATGTGATTTAACCCGCAATAATGTTGTTAAAAAGCACCGGTTTTCTGGCAGGTGAGCATCGTCACGTTTCTGGTCAGCTTCAGACAGTAGATTCCCTTTATGGAATGAAAAAACGATTCAGCAAATGAGGCGGATGATGAAGATTAAACTGGCGTTAACAGTACTGGCGGTTCTGGTTTCAGGTTCAGCAGCGGCGAAAACCTGGGTGCTGACGAGTGCTGAACAGGGCACCGAGCAGGGCAACTGGCAGATTTCCAGCAGTGAGCTGAAGTTCCAGGGGAAGCCGTTCAGCATTGAGCAAAAAGTGCTTCATGGTGGCAAGCAGGAAGGCAGTAAAATCATCACCATCCACAGTCAGGATGGCCTGACCATCACACTCAGCCCGACACGCGGCATGAATTTGCTGCGCGTCGAGGGCTTTGGCACGCGTATGGGCTGGGATTCACCGGTAAAAGAGGTGGTTAATCCCGCTTATATCAACCTTGAAAGCCGCAACGGTCTGGGCTGGCTGGACGGATTCAACGAGATGATGGTGCGCTGCGGCTATGAATGGACCGGACATCCGGTTACCGATCAGGGCCGCATTTACACGCTGCACGGTAAAGCGGGTAACACGCCGGTTTCGCAGCTGGAAGTTGAAGTGGCTGATGCGGCACCGCATGAAATCCGTATTCGCGGCCTGATTAAAGAGAGCACCTTTAAGAAGACGGATTTGCAGACCATGACCGAGCTGCGCTATGTGCCGGGCAGCAATAGTTTCAGCCTGCATGACGTTTTAACTAATCACGCTGACTATCCGCACGATTATCAGATTATCTATCACAGCAACTTCGGCCAGCCAATTCTTGAAGAGGGCGCACGTTTCCTGGCCCCGATGTCCGGCATCAGCCCGTTCAATGATTATGCAAAATCCGGGTTAAAGGAGTGGCAGACCTACAAAGGTCCGACCAAAGACTTTGATGAGATGGTATTCAACATCAAGCCACTTTCCGACAGCAATCACCAGACTGTCGCTGCAGTGATTAACAAAGCCGGAAACAACGGCGCATCGATTCAGTTTGATACCCGTCAGCTGCCGATGCTGACCTTATGGAAAAATACCGACACCCTGAAACAGGGCTACGTGACCGGCATCGAGCCAGGCACCAGTTACGCCTATCCGGTCACCATTGAACGCGAGCAAAAGCGCGTGAAGCAACTGCAACCGGGCGCCAGCACAGCATTTGACCTGACGTACACCTTGCTGCACAGCAGCGAGCAGGTGAATGACGTTGAGAAACGCATTAAGACTATCCAGGGTGAAACGAAGATTGATGTAAGCGAGACGCCGATAGCGAAGGAGTGAGTGGCTTAAAACCCCGACAAATGTCGGGGTTTTCGCTATTGAGTTCAGAAGGTTATGCACTTTAGCCACCAGGTTAAGCAGACAAAGCAGTAGCGGACTATTAAGCCTGAAGTTGATGAAGAAGAATAACTCTGAAATAATAACAGTTATTAACTGATAGTAATCCGGCGGGAGCAACAACATGCCAACCAGCGTAGCACTAACACCTTATTTTGAAGCGTTTATCCGTGAACAGATCGAAAGCGGACGATACAACAACACCAGTGAAGTGATCCGTGCGGGTCTGAGAGCACTGGAAGAACGCGAACAACAGATCAAACTTGACGCTCTGCAAAAAGCGGTCAACGCAGGTATTAACAGCGGCGAAAGCAAAAATGCGGAAGAAGTATTCGGTCGTTTGTCGCAAAAATATCGGCGGCAGGCTGAGGGTGGTAAAGCGTAATGAAACTGGGTATATCGCCTCTGGCAGAACAGGATATAGAGGCCATCGGTGACTATATTGCGCAGGATAACCCAGTGCGCGCAGCTAGCTTCACGGAAGAACTGTATCAGCAGTGCCTGCTTATAGCAGAGTCCCCGGTTATCTATAAGGAGAGGCCTGAGCTGGGACAAAGCGTCAGAACCTGTGCTTACGGACGCTATCTTATCGTGTTCAGGGTGCTGGACACCGAAGTCCGCATAGAGAGGCTCCTTCATGGTTCGCGGGATATCATCACGCTGTTCTCTGAACATGATAAGCCGATAAGTCCTCTGTGAGTGGAGTAAAGGTCTTTTCAGAAAGATATGGAATGCCTGAGCGATATAATCATGAAGATTAGTTGTGATACGTACTCGGCGTTTAAGCAAAAAGTGAAAGAGGGAGTTTACTACGCCACTGAACATGAGCTGGATAGCCTATTTAACATAAGATAGATTGTGCGTACCTTAAATGATAGCCCAGGTTGATAATGTCACTTTTTAGCGAGTTCATCATTTCACCTGGAGTACGCTATTCAGAGAGCAAAATGTCCGGCGATGCCGGACATTTTTTACTGCGCAACCTGCCGCAACGGAGGCAGTTCAAGACTACTGCGAAAATCTGAGCCCTGATAATCCGTATCCAGCAATTGTCTTCGACGCAGTTCCGGCAACAGGCCGTTCAGTAATAAATCCTGCTGATCCGGTTGCCCCAGCCCGTGCAACGAAATCACATCCAGCACCCCGGCCTGATAACGTTGTTCAATCGCATCCGCCAGCGCTGACGGCGTCCCGGCCGCAAACCAGTGCCCGGTCTCCTCCGCTTTGATAATCAGCTCGCGTAGCGTCAGTCCTTCAAGCGCATACTGGCGGAAAATAGCGGCGCGCCCCTGACGGCGCTGTACCTGCTTCACATGCGGGATCAGCGCGGCGGGCAACGGTTGATCCAGCGGATGTTCGCGTAAATCCAGCTCGCCACCCAGCATATCGGCCACACGCAACCTGCCTTGCTCATAGTCGATGCGTTCATGTTTTTCACGCAGACGACGCGCCACATCTGCCTCGCTCTCACCAATAATCGCATGGAATGAGTTCATGATCAGCGGGAGATTATGCTGCCTCCCAAAGCGCTGCGCCCGCTGGTGTACATCCGCCACAAACGCCTGTGCCGCCACAAAGGTGGGTTGCGACGTGTAGATCACCTCGGCATAACGCGCGCCCAGCGTCACGCCCGCGTCCGATTGCCCGGCCTGGAACTGAACCGGACGACGCTGTGGTGAAGGCGGCACATTCAGCGGGCCCGCCACCTGAAAATAGTCGCCCCGGTAGTTGATCGGATGCAATCTGGCGGGATCGATGCGTATCCCGCCGCTGGCCGTGCGCTGTGCCGCTTCGGGTTCATTCGCGTCATAAAGCGCATTCATGACTTCGATAAATTCCGTGGCACGCGCATAGCGCTCCTGCGGGGCGGGTAGCGGGCTTTCACCAAAATTCTCCTCACCGACAGAGGAGGTCACGGCATTCCAGCCGGCACGTCCGCCACTAAGATGGTCGAGGGTACCCAGTTGGCGCGCCAGGTTATACGGGTGCAGCCAGCTGGTGCTGACGGTGGCGATCAAACCAATGTGTGACGTGGCCTGACTCAACGCCGCTAGCGCAATCAGCGGATCCTGGCTGCCGGTGGTGCCTGACAGACCGGCTGGATCGGCCTGCAATAAATCTGCGGTAAATAACCCGGTGATTTTCTCGCGCTCCGCAATTTTCGCCAGCGCAATGGCGCGTGCGATGCCCAGTCCCGGCTGGCTGTCATTGCCTGCCGAGATGACGCTACTGGCACCCACCAGCGTCTTCAGTTTTCTGCGATAGGGTTGTGACACGGTATTCTCCTTAAGGCCGCGTAAAATCAGCTTTGATTTTCTGTAAGGTGTCAGCATCGGTCAGCAGACGCAGGCCGGTCCGGGCCAGCACCTGCGCACCAGTCAGCAATGCCTGATAACCCCGTTCCGAGTTGGCTGCCTCACGAAATGGCACGGTATGGAAAATGAGATCGTCAGGGCCGATTTTCAGCCAGGGATGTGCGGTCGGCACCGCGTGGCTGATATCCCCCGCATCCGTGGAGACTTTGTTCTTTTGTGGCGACAGATCAACCTGTTCCCCGGCCGCCGTCAGTTCTTCCAGCAGCACGGCATCCAGCGCCGGATTCAGGCGAAAATCGCGCGGGCCAACCTGATGATCGATTTCCACGCGGGTGCCGGTAGCCAGCGCAACGCCTTCGGCAATCGCCCGCAGGCGCGGTTCCAGCGATTCCACTTGTTCACGGCTGTCGGCACGGATGTAGTAATGCGCCGAGGCATATTCCGGGATCACATTCGCTGCCTGCCCACCGTTGGTAATAATGCCGTGCACGCGCACGCCATCCGGCAGTTGCTGACGCAGTACGCTGATGCCGTTGTACAGCAGCACCAGTGCATCAAGCGCGTTAATCCCTTCGTGTGGCGCGCTGGCCGCGTGCGACGGCTTTCCGTAGAAATGAAAATAGAGGTGATTATTCGCCAGGGTATGCTCGGTCAGGCGGGTTTTCCCGGCGGGATGCACCATCAGTGCGGCATCAACGCCCTCCAGCAATCCAGCCTCGACAAACCGTTTTTTCACATTGCCTTTTAGGCCCCCGGGTCCTGCCAGACCACCCTCTTCCGCCGGTGTGCCCAGCACCACCACACGCCCGCCCGTTTCCGCCAGCAGCTGTGACAGCGTGATAGCGGCTGCCACACTGGTGGTGCCAATCAGATTGTGGCCGCAGGCATGACCGATACCGGACAGCGCATCATACTCCGCTAAAAACGCGACCGTCGGTCCCGGTTTGTCGCCACGCTTCTCGGCATAGAAGGCGGTTTCGTGACCCGCAACGTTGCGCGTCACCTGAAATCCCTGCGCCAGCAGCAAACCGGTCAGCTGTTCGCTGGCGAAGTACTCATTGTTGCCGGTTTCGGGGCGCTGAAAGATCGCTTGCGCGGTTGCCACATAGGTTGCGGCATGGTGTTCAAGGTTGCTATCCAGTGCCTGATGCCAGGCGGTGATAGTTGTCATGTCAGGCCACCTGTTGAGGACGTTGTTGCGCAAATTGATTTTCCGGCGTGGTGAGTCCGAGATTTTCGCGCAACGTCGTACCGGCATATTCGCTGCGATAAATACCGCGCTGTTGCAGCAGCGGGATAACCTGTTCGACGAAATCATCAAAGGCCGTTGGCGTACCCCCGCGCACGATAAATCCATCGGCCGCTCCGGCGAGGAACCACTGCGCTAACCCATCGGCTACCTGCTGTGCGGTGCCAAGGAAGCTGGGGCGCGGCGTGGCTTCTTCCAGGGCTGCCTGACGGAGCGTCAGGCCACGGGCGCGCGCATTGCGTTTGATGGTGTCGGTGGTGCTGCGGAAGCTGTTCTCGCCAAGGTCGCCGATCTCCGGGAACGGCTCATCCAGCAAGTACTGGCTGAAGTCATGATGCTCAAAGTAGCGCCCAAGATATTCCAGCGCTTTTTCAATGGTCACCAGTTCGGCGGTCTGCTGGTAACGACGCTCGGCATCCTCCTCGGTCGTGCCGATGATGACGCTGATTCCCTGGAAGACGCGAATATCATCGGCATCGCGCCCCTGTGCCACCAGGCGACGGCGCACGTCTTCACGGAAGTCACGGGCCTGCTCCAGCGTCTCCTGGCGTGTGTAGATGGCATCCGCCGCTTCAGCGGCAAAGGCTTTACCGGCTTCAGAGGCCCCGGCCTGGAACACAATCGGCCTGCCCTGCGGTGAACGCCCGACATTGAGCGGTCCCTGGACGGAGAAATAGGTGCCCTGGTGGTTAAGGGTATGCAGTTTGTCAGGATCGAAAAACTGACCGCTGGTTTTATCCCTGACAAAGGCATCCTCTTCCCAGGAATCCCACAGGCCTTTAACCACCTGTAAATACTCACTGGCGACACGATAACGTTCGTCATGTTCGGGATGGGTGGCACGCGAGAAGTTCCTGGCTGAGCCTTCCAGCGGCGAAGTCACCACATTCCAGCCCACACGACCGCCGCTCAGATGGTCAAGGCTGGCAAACTGGCGCGCCACGGTAAAGGGTTCGCTGTAGGAGGTGGAGAGCGTCGCTACCAGGCCGATATTCTTCGTCACCAGCGACAGCGCTGACAACAGGGTGATGGGTTCAAATCGATTGAGAAAATGTGGGATCGACTGGGGCGTGATATATAAACCATCGGCGACAAACAGAAAGTCAATTTTTGCCTGTTCCGCTTTGCGCGCCAGATCCAGCACATACCCGACATTAATACTGGCATCCGCCACCGCATCCAGGTGACGCCACGCCGACATGTTGCCGGATGCGCCCTGAATGATGGCTCCCAGCCGCAGCTGGCGTTGTGTCTGACTCATTCCATGCTCCTCAATAGGCGATTGCGGGCTGCCAGTCCGGCAGGACCGGCAACGCCTGTAACAGTTTTTGCGTCCAGGGATGTTGCGGCGCGGCAAAGACCTCGCCGATCGCGCCACTTTCCACCACCGCCCCCTGCTGCATCACCAGCACGCGGTCAGCGAGGTGCTGGATGACCCCCAGATCATGAGAAATAAACAGCAGCGCGGTGCCGTGTTCGGCCTGCATATCCGCCAGCAAATCCAGCACCTGTGCCTGTACCGACACATCGAGCGCACTGACCGGTTCATCCGCCACCAGTAACGCCGGGTTAGACGCAAACGCGCGGGCAATGGCCACACGCTGCCGCTGACCACCGGATAACTGCTGTGGATAACGTTGCAGGAACCGGTCACCAAGCTGTACTTCGTCCAGTAACTGGCGCACTCGCTGGCGACGGGCATCCCCGAAAATACCCACGCTGTCGAGGCTTTCCCCGATGATTCTTTCCACCGTGTAACGCGGGTCGAACGAGCTGAAAGGATCCTGCGCAATCAGTTGCAGACGGGCGCGGCGCGCGCGGCGTGCTGATTCGCTGATGCCATGCCAGCGGCTACCTTCCAGCAGCAGCGTGCCACTGTCTGGCTCGGTCAGCCCCATGACGACTTTCACCAGCGAGGTTTTGCCTGAACCAGACTCCCCCACCAGCGCCACGGACTCGCCCGGCCACACCTGCAAACTCAGGTTTTTCACTACCTGATGATGGCCAAAGCGAATGGTCAGGTTCTGGATATCAATCACCGGCTGGCTCATGAGGCTCTCCCTTCAAAACGCGCCTGCCAGTAGCGCCCCAGCGTATTCACGGCAATCACCGTCAGCGTAATAAATACGCCCGGCCAGACGGCAATCCACCAGGCGTTACGCAGATAGTTGCGCCCCTCCGCCAGCATCAGGCCCCATTCCGCCGTCGGTGGCTGCGGGCCCATGCCAAGGAAGCTGAGACCTGCGGTGCCAATAATCGCGGTGCCCAGCCCCAGTGTCGCCAGCGCAGGCACCTGTGCGATGGCATGCGGCAGGATATGACGAACGGTCAGCGTAAAGCGCGACAGCCCAAAGGTTCGCGCCTGCTCCACATAGCCGGAAGTCATCACGCTGTAGGTCTGCGTGCGCACCACGCGCGCAAAGCGCGGCACCGACGCCACACCGAGCGCAATGATCAGGTTGTTGGTGCCGGGGCCGGTAAACGCAATCAGCATCAGCGCCAGCAGCAGGTCGGGAAAGGCTGAAATAACATCAACCGCACGACTCAGCAGTTCGTCTAAAACGCCACGTGCCAGTGCGGCAGTCAGGCCCAGCAGCGTACCGAAGATCACCGCCAGCGCCATCGCCGCTACGCTGATCAGCAACGAATAGCGGCTGCCGTAGATCACGCGCGTCAGCAGATCGCGCCCCAGTTGATCGGTGCCGAGCCAGTGCTGCGCCGACGGCGGTAGCTGCGCATTAACCGGATCGGCCAAAATGGGATCGCTGTGCGTCAGCCAGTGCGGTGCCACGACTGCCAGCGCCACCAACAGCAGAAACAGAATGGCGCTCCAGACGGAGGCCGGTAGCGCAACAGAAAAACGTTGCAGGATGGCTTGCATTATTTGCTCTCCCCACGTAAACGCGGATCAATCCACAGGGCCAGAATGTCCACCAGCGTACTCATCACCACGTAAATCAGAGCCGAGAGGATGGCAACCGCCAGCACTACCGGCAGATCCTTCGCCAGCACCGCATCCACCGTCAGCTTGCCGAGACCAGGACGGCCAAACACCTGTTCCGTGATCACCGCCCCGCTCAGCAACCCGCCGACCAGCCAGCCAGTTAATGTCACCGCTGGCAGTGCGGCATGGCGCAACGCATGACGCAGGCGAATGGTGGTTTCACCTACACCCCAGGCGCGTAGCGTCAGGGTAAAGGGCGACTCCAGCGCGCGTTCGAGTTCACGGCGCAGCACCTGCGCGATGACCGCACCCTGGGCGAGGCCGAGAGACAGCGCCGGCAGCACCAGCGAAGAGAGATGACGGTCCCCCGCCACCGGGAACCAGCGCAGCGTAAAGCTGAAGATAAACAGCAGCACGATGCCCATCCAGAACGAGGGGGTGGAGGCCAGCAACAGCTCCAGCCCATTGGCGATCCGGCTGCCCCAGCGACGATTCGCAGTGGCGACGGCGATTGTCACGGCAAACACCGCACTGACCAGCAGTGCGGCGAGGGTGAGTTTCAGGGTCGGCCACAGCTGTGTGGCGAGCAGTTGACTCACTTCGGTGTTAAGGATGTATGAGCGTCCGAAATCACCGTGCAACGCCCGCCACAGATAGTGCAGATACTGCCACCACAGCGGTTCATTTAGTCCCCATTCAGCGCGGATCGCCGCCTCAATCGCCGGTGTGCGTATCTGCTCGCCAATCAGCAGGCTGACAATGTCACCCGGCGCCAGATGCATCCCAAGAAACGCCAGGGTGACGGCTACCCATAACACCAGCACACCGCCGAGCAGACGCCCGACAATGCGGCGCGCCAGGTCACTGCGCCACAGGAAGGGCCGCGGTATTCTGGTGTTACGGGTCATGATGCTTTCCAGACTCATCTGCGCCTCCGCGTATTAATGTTCGCTCAACCAGACGTCATAGACGTTTTCGGGCATCTGTTTAAAACTGCGGAACCCGACACCGTGCACATAACTGGCCGCAGCAATCTGATCTTCCGGCTCATACAACGGCACCGCCAACGCCTGTTGCGGCAGGGCATATTGCTGAAGCTGGCTGTAGAATTTACGGCGCTGATCGATATCAAGCGTGGCGGCAGCCTGGTCGAGCCAGCCATTAATTTCCGGGCTGTTAACGCGGCTGTAGTTAATCGGTCCACCTGCTTTCACCGGGCGGTAGTGGTTTTCGATATCGATGCCGTCGGTTTCCGTATTGGAGTTGGCGATCGAACCGAACTTGCCGGTATTCCGCACCTCAACGTAGGTGCCGGAGTCGACATAACGCAGTTTCAGCTCCACACCAAGCCGTTGACGCACCTGAGCCTGAATCGCCTGCAACAGCACATCACGCTGGTCACGCACCGTTGCCTGGGCCTGGATTACTTCGATAGTCAGACGCTGACCATCTTTGGTGCGAAAGCCGTCGGCATCGCGTGTTTTCCAGCCCGCCTCATCGAGCAAGGCATTGGCCGCTGTCGGGTTGTTACCGTATTTACCTTCCAGATCGTTGTTGTAGAGCGGATCGATCGGTGAGGTAATCCCCCAGGCACGGGTCCGCTCGCCGCGATACACCGATTGAAGGATGGGATCGATATCCAGCCCCTGGAGTAATGCCTGACGCACCTTCACATCCTGCGTCGGGCCATATTCCACGTTGAGAAACAGTGAATAAGGTGTGCCCGTATTCAGGGCATGCTGGTAGGTGAAATCGCGGTTGTCCTTAAACTCCCCGGCATCGTTACCGGATATCCCCTCAATCACATCCACCTGGCCGGACAGCAGTGCACCGGTGCGTACTGACGATTCCGGCAGGAAACGGTAGGTGACACGGTCCAGCCAGGCCGCTCCCTGATGATGCGCGGTGGCAGGCGCCCAGTTGTAGTGGGGGTTTCTGACGAAGGTAACCTGTTGGCCCTTTTCGTAGCTTTCAAGGATAAAAGGCCCGGTTCCCGCAATCTCCTTGCCACCCGCTTTGAGCTGCGACGAGCGCCAGCTGGCCGGTGCGAGGATTTGTAATCTGGCCGCAAAGGCGAGGAACGGTGAATACCCCTGCTTCAGGGTGATGGCTACGGTATGGTCGTCCGGCGTGCTGATGGTGTCGATACGTGAGCCGACCGCGCACAGGCTACTGCCTGCGCAATACGCGGCGTCCTGCAAATGTCGGAAGTTTTCTGCCACCGCGTTAGCATCCAATTTTTCGCCGTTGGAGAAGCTCACGTCGCGACGCAGGTTGAAACGGTAGCGCTTACCGTCCGGGCTGGCTTCATAACTTTCTGCCAGCCAGGGTACAAAACTGCCATCATTACGCCGCGCCAGCAGCGATTCCCAGACGTTACGCAGCACCACCTCGGCTTTTGACTGGCCATTGAGCTGGGGGTTAAAGGGTACGGGTTCGGTTTCTACACCGTAAGTCAGGCTTCCGCCGCTACGTGGCTGCTCAGCAGCAAAAGTATAAGAGGCGCTTCCCAGCAGGCAGGTAAGACTCATCGCGACAGTCAATGCATTCGCTTTCATAATTTCCCTGGTCGTTTCAGATGTTTAATGTGAGGTGAGTAAACTGGCATTAAATTCCTTTTTCAGAAAAACCAATGCTTCACCTAATGGATTGGTGCGATGATAAAAAGGTTCATAGCCACGACGTTGATAAAGTTCACTCAGCCAGGGATGTTTAATCGCCGTAGCCAAATAAACGCCAGGAGCTTTCAACGTGTCTTTGAGCAATATTTCTTCGGCCCAGTTAATTATTTCTCGTCCATAGCCCTGGCCTTTAAAATCCGGGTCGACAGCAAACCAGTGAATGAAGGGCAATGATGAGGGTGCATTGTCATCCTGCTGCCACGTGAAACGTACGGTTAGCGTCGCCACGGCACGTTTCCACTTGCGCAGTACCAGCACTGTTTCCTGCTCAATGGTGCGGCGCACCTGATCGACATTGCCTCGGGAAATGGTGAAATGCACATCCAGCGCCACCAGCGAAGCATAGGCACGCTGTAATAAAGCAAAAATTTCTTCCGCATCGTCAGGTGTTGCTACCAGAATGGACTGACTCATTATTTCTATCTCCCCCGTCAAATCATTGGGGAATTATCAAAACCTGCCAGTACAAAGTAAAATGAAAATAATGAGAATCGTTTTTTTAAATACAGAAATTATTCAGAACGGCGCAGTATAGAAATAAAACATAAGATAATGATAAAAATGACTATGATTTTATCAGGGAGTGAAAGTGGTTGTTGACCGGGAATGGGGGCAACAGGCTTCAGGCGTGTCCAGGTCAGCCTGCTTCAGGGAAAGGACAATCTGTTCTTCGGTGAATCATGACTTTTCACCGGCACAATCTCAGCTCGTGGAAGTGAATATCATGCCGGAATTCTGTTTCTGAATGGAGCAGGAGGTCGGGCCACGATCATGATGAAGACTGAACGTTTCACGTGATTTACTGAAGCCTCAATGATGACGTATTCTGGTGCGGCGTTTTTAACCTGTGCCGTTGATTGACAGGCCCGGAGTCAGAAGATAGTTGATCACTCATCCGGTATTGAGCAGATATCAGGAATATTTGAGGGATAAACGATATCGTCAGTATTTCTCAGCTCATTCAGATCCCACCAGTGATAATTGGCAATGACTGTTTTTTCATTATCAGTCCATCCGCTGGTACTGATATCTTCATCATCTGTTTTAATTAAATAAAATCGCTCATGCGCCAGAACAATTTCACCGCTGGGGAGCGCCATCTCAAACGTTCTCTCTGTTAGCGGCTGCCCCACCGCATCAACGTTAATACCTGTTTCTTCCCTGAGTTCCCTGAGGGCTGCCTGCTCAAAGGTTTCTCCTGTTTCCACGCCTCCACCGGGCGTTGCCCAGTATACTCTGCCTGCCAGCGCATCACTTTCATGCCTGAATCTGAATAATAAAACCTGATTGAGAGCGTTCATGATCAGTAAACGTGCAGATTTACGGGTACGCACTGGATAACTCCTTTTTCACATACGATGTAAGTCAGTGTAACTGATTTAGCGTGTAAAAATTAAACAGAGTCGAAGCTAAATTAATTACTGCTTTCAGGCTCCCGTTCCGGACCTCTCAAGCCTTCCATCCCGTAACAGATTTAGTATTAAGCAAAATTTAACGCCGTATCAATAATTCGCACAGTCCCTTAATAACATAAGATTTTACTCTGGCAGAACGCGGTTTATTCGCTGGCAGCAAAACAGGCCGCATGTTATTAAATTTAAATGTTGTGCTTAATTTCACCTGTCGGGAAATAAAATATGAAAAAGAGCGTATCTCTTGCATTACTGTTTTCGCTTACTGCGTTCACCCAGAGTGCACTGGCCCAGCAGACACTTCGCTTTGGCGTTGATCCGACGTTCCCGCCGTTTGAATCTAAAGCGGCTGATGGGTCGTTACAGGGCTTAGATATTGATATTGGCAACGCCATCTGCGCGCAGGCAAAGGTGAAGTGCCAGTGGGTGCAGATGGGTTTTGACAGCAGCATCCCTGCCCTTCAGGCGAAGAAATTTGACGCCATCCTGTCGGCAATGTCGATGACCGACAAACGTCGTCAGCAGGTGGCATTCAGCGACATGTTGTACAACACCCCGAGTGCCCTACTGGCGCCAGCGGCCAGCAAGCTGACGACCGACGTTGCCTCATTGCGCGGTAAGACAATTGGTGTGGCTCAGGGCACCATCCAGGAAACTTACGCCAAAACCAAATGGGAGTCGCAGGGCGTCAAAATCGTCTCTTATCCTAATCAGATGGAAGTCTACCCGGATCTGGTCGCCGGACGTCTTGATGGCAGCCTGGCGAATGCGGTCTCTGCTGAACAGGGATTCCTCACCACATCGGAAGGCAAGCCGTACGCCATTAAAGGGACGCTGGTAGATAAAGTGATATTTGGTGATGGTGTCGGTATCGCGTTACGCAAAGGCGATGAGGCAAATCTGAAGATGATCAACACGGCGCTGGCAGAGATCCACAAAAACGGCACCTACGATCAGCTGACCAAAAAATACTTCAAATTCAACGTTTATCCGTGATGCGGTTCGCGCGCCGCATCGCAGGAGGCTGAACATGGCATTACCCGATTACCGCGCTCAGCGCGCACGCTTTCTTGCCGCTGCGCAGAATAAAGGCGCAGAAATCACTTCTTACCCGCACCCTCTCCCTGGCCCGCAGGGCGAAGCGCTGTATACGGATGTGGCACGGTTGGGACCCGCCACGGCATCACGTCTGATGCTGGTGGTCTCCGGCACGCACGGCGTTGAAGGCTATTATGGTTCGGATTGTCAAATCGCCTGGCTCGATGCGCTGGATGAAATAGCATTACCCGCTGATACCGGACTGTTGCTGGTTCACCTGCTCAATCCGTGGGGAGCAGCCCATTTACGGCGCGTAAACGAAGACAATATCGATCTCAATCGTAACTTTATCGACTTCAGCCAGCCCGTTCCGGCCAACCCGGATTATGCGCAATGGCACGGAATCTATCATGGCGACCGTGCCAGTGCGGATCGGCAGTTGGCCGAGGCGCTGGAGGGTGAAGGCTGGCAGGCAGTTAAACGCGTGGTGGAAGCCGGACAGTATACGTTTGCGGATGGGTTCTTCTTCGGCGGACACCAGCCCAGCTGGTCTCACCTGACGATGAAGGCGATCATCGACCAGCATCTCCTGGTTGCAAAAACCATCCTCAGCTTTGATCTGCATACCGGCGCTGGCGCGTGGGGGCATCCGATGCTGCTGTCCATTGCAGAGCAGCGTTATGCTGCCCATGAGTGGGGCAAAGCCATTTACGGTGAATGGCTTACCGTGTTGTTGACCGGTAACGGACGTGACAGCGTAACCGGTGTCACCGCCACCGCAACGGGATATCTGTCGCAATACCTGCTGAGTTCCCTTCCTGACACACTGATATTGCCGTTGGTGGTGGAATGCGGGACTTACGAGGGTCCGGATATGCACCGGCGGGTGCGTGAAGATCATTGGCTCCATCTCACTGGCGATCCGGCCAGTGCGGCTGGCCAGATGCTAAAGCAGCAGCTGGTCGAGGGATTCTGGCCCGAAGATGCGGACTGGCGTGCGTTAGTGGCTTTCCGCACGCAGCAAATCTTTCAGCGCGGCTGGCGTGCCCTGACGGACACGCTCTGATTTTATAGTCTGCCGTAAAAGGTCATTCGGGCTGTTTCTGACAGCGCGATGTCAGGCTGAGTATTGTAAGCCAGCACAGCCAGCATCCGCGTGACCTCGCCTTCGGTCGGCGTCACGCGATGCAGGGAGTTACGGCCGCGAAACAGCACCAGATCGCCGGCATCAATCTCCAGCGCGTCAACCGGCTGGCGCGCGTCCAGTACTGCGTCGACACCGTCGAAGTTCATCTCACCGGCATCGGCATCACGTAGATCCTTCACATACTCAAACACGCCGCCCGCCAGCGGTTTCTGGACCAGCAAGGTGATAGCAAAAGAGGAGTTGTCGAAGTGCCAGCCCAGCTCCTGGCCGTCAGACGCATAGTGCAGGTTAATCGAAGAAAGCGGGTCGGCATAAGGATAGAGCGCTTCCTCTCCCAGTACATCGCACAGGAAATGTTTGAACAGGTCATCGTTATAAAGCTGGCGCAGCGGTGAGTCGGCAGCAATAACATCATCTGTAATGCATCCTTTGGTGCTGAGCACATCCCGGTTGCGCGGGTGATCCGCGCGGAACGCCTCATCCGGCTTCATCAGGTAGACATTGTGTTTGCTGCGGGTGTGATAGGCCAGATGACGCCGGGCATTGCCCTCTTCAATAATCGCCTCCAGAGCATGAGGTTGTAAAAACTGACGCAGTACCAGCGCGCCGGCGTGGTTTAACTGCTCACGACAGCGCTGACGCCAGCCCTGATCGGCCAGCGGATGAAGATCAAGACGAACGAGGGATCCAGACATAGCAACATTTCTCATGATGGGCAGGTGTGATGTTACTCTACCTGTCGCCTGCCACGCTGCGTAACGATAAAAACTTACTGCCCTGATAAGGAAGAGTTAATGCCTGCCCAATTGCCAAGGTTGCCCAAAATCAGCGTCATACAGTCCTTTAAAGTGGCCGCCGAACTGGGCAGCCTGGCAAAAGCTGCCGCCCAGCTGGCTTTGACCCCGGCGGCGGTCAGCCAGCAGATTCGCCAGCTGGAGGAACAACTCGGCAGCGCGCTGTTTCTGCGCACGCAGAGCGGCGTGATGCTGACCGAAACCGGCAAAGAGTATCTGCGCTATGTCACCGAAGCTTTTGATATTTTGCACCTCGGCCAGCAGAACATCCGTCATGCGGCCAGCGCCCCAAAACTCACGATTTACGCACTACCGGCGCTGGCGTCGAAATGGCTGCTGCCCGAACTGACGTACTGGCGCGATCGTTGCCCGGATATCGATCTCTCGTTACATGGGACCCATTCATCGGTCGATTTCACGTCGATGCCCGCCGATTTCGTAATCTGCTTTGGTGAAGATCGTTACCCGCAGCTGGATAAGATCAGATTGTTTCAGGATGAGGTGCTGCCGGTGGCCAGTCCGTCTCTGCTTCGACGTTTCACGCCGGAAACGATCTTAAGTCAGGCGCCGCTGATCCACCTCGACTGGGGTAATGAAGGACGATTCCTGCCGGACTGGCAAAGCTGGTTTCAGGCAAAAGGCATGGATGAACCGCTGCCGCAGCCCGCATTCAGCTTTAACCTGACCTCACTGGCGATTGATGCGGCGGTGGCTGGTGTTGGACTGCTGCTGGGACAGCGACGCCTTATCGCGCCAGAACTGGCGCGTGGCGATCTGGTGGTGGTGGATGATCTTTGCCTGCCGCTGAGCAAACCCTATTTCCTGGCGTGGCCGCAACGCACGCTGAGTCAGCCTGGCAGTGAAGCGATGATCGACTGGCTAAAAGAACTGGGCGCGCGGTGCTGATACCCGGCTGCTGTGATGCATGTTGCCTGCGCCCGCCAGCAATCTGCCGCTGACGGGCGCAGCGGCATTCAGCATGAACTTATCCGGCTGGCCGGTTGTCATCGTCGTTACGCGTTATCTTCAACGATTACCGCCACGCGTTGCCCTGCACGCACTGCGCTGCCTGGCTGGACGCTGACCTGCTGAATAATGCCGCTGCACGGGGCCAGAAGTGGGATCTCCATCTTCATCGACTCCAGCACCACCAGGATATCTCCTTCCCGCACCCGGCTGCCTGCGGTCGCCTGCACCTGCCAGAGATTGCCGGAGACCGGACTTTCAACCCCCTGCTCGCCTGGCTGCAGCGGCGCGTCGCCGCCTTCTTCCGCTACGTTTTCCTGACTGTCGAAATGGGCCTGGCCGCTGGCTATCCAGCGGTCACGTTCCGCATTGAATGCGGTTTGCTGATGCTCACGAAATTCGCCGATACTCTCCGCTTCACGCGCAAGGAAATCCTGATACGCCGCCAGCCGCAGCGTGCTGTGCTCAATGCGCAGCGGATAGCGACCCAGTGGAAAGTCGCGACGAATCTGCAGCAGTTCCTCAGCAGAGACCGGATAAAAACGGATCTGATCAAAAAAGCGCAGCAGCCAGGGCTTACCGCCAAAATCGGCTACTTCGTGATATCGGTTCCACATCTGCAGCGTGCGGCCCACAAACTGATAGCCGCCAGGCCCCTCCATGCCATAAACACACAGATAAGCGCCGCCGATGCCCACTGAGTTTTCCGCCGTCCAGGTGCGGGCGGGGTTATATTTCGTCGTCACCAGCCGATGACGCGGATCCAGCGGCGTGGCAACCGGCGCGCCAAGATAGACATCGCCCAAACCCATGACCAGATAGCTGGCCTCAAACACGGTGTTCCAGACGGCCTGCTCATCCGGCAGATCGTTTATCCGCCGGATAAACTCAAGGTTGCTCGGGCACCAGGGCGCGTCCGGGCGCACGGTGGTCATATACTTTTCGATCGCCTTCTGACAGGCGGGATCGTCCCAGGAGAGCGGCAGATGCACCACACGTGTCGGCACCTGAAGGTCGTCACTCATGCAGACCCTCTCCCACTCACCGCGCACCCACGCCAGCAGCACGTCTGGCGTCAGCGTCTCCGGCTGGAAATGGATTTGCAGCGAGCGGATGCCCGGCGTGATATCAATAATGCCGTTGCGGGACTGCGCTTCCAGCGCCTGCATCAGGGCGTGAATGCGAAAGCGCAGCACCAGATCCAGCTCCGGCTCGCCTGCCTCCAGCAGCAGATGCGTATCGCCAGAAAGCCGCGCCACCAGACGTTTATCGGCCTCGCCGCAGGTCATTATTACCGGTGACATCAGCGGCGCAGGCGCCCAGTGAATCTCCTGTGGCTGTAGCGTGGTCAGCTCGTTGCGACGTCCCTCTGCCAGTCGCCGTGCCGTCGGGATATCCACCGGAACAAACTGCACTTTGTCACCCGCTTTGAGCTGTCCCAGTTGCCAGAGATCCGCTTCGATCACCGTCGCCGGGCAGACGAACCCGCCGAGACTCGGGCCATCCGGTCCCAGGATGACCGGCATATCACCGGTAAAGTCTACCGCGCCAATGGCGTAAGGATTGTCATGAATATTTGAGGGGTGCAGTCCCGCTTCGCCGCCGCTGTCGCGGGTCCAGATCGGCTTGGGCCCAATCAGGCGCACGCCTGTGCGGCTGGAGTTAAAGTGCACTTCCCATTCTGTAGCAAAGAACGTCGCCATATAGTCAGGCGCGAAGAACTCCGGCGCGCCGTGGGGACCGTAAATTACGCGCAGCGTGCGAACCGGCGCGAGAGCGGTGCGCAGCGCAACGGGCAATTCTGTTCCGGCTGTGTTCGTAGTCCGTGGCGCGAGATGCAGCACATCACCGCTGCTCAGCGCACGACCAGCGTGTCCGCCAAACTGACCGAGGGTAAAGGTGCTTTTGCTGCCTAAATAGTCGGGCACCTGAATACCGCCGCTCAGGCAGAGATAGCTTCTGACGCCCGCGCCATTCATCGCGCCCAGCTTTAGCGTTGATCCCGCCGGAAGGGTAAACACAGCGTCCATCGCCTGTTCAACGCCATCCAGCGTGACACTGAGCGGCGCACCGCAGACCACCGCCTGAATCGCCGTGTTAAATTTCAGGGTGGGCCCGTTCAGGGTGATTTCCAGCGCGGCGTCACTCTCGTCATTGCCCAGCAGACGGTTGCCTGAGCGCAGAGCGCGATCGTCCATCGGCCCCGACGGCGGCACACCGACTGCCCAGTATCCCAGTCGTCCGGGATAGTCCTGCACGCTGGTCTGGGTGCCGGCACTCAGAACCTCAACGGTGGCCGCCTGATAGCTGAGCTGCTCCAGGCAGCGGGTCCAGGGTTCACCCGCCGTAAAGGGCTTAAAGGCTAAAATCTGCTGGAGATAGCGGCGGTTGGTTTCAACGCCATTGAGGCGGGTTTCTGCCAGCGCCTGTGCAAGTGCGGCGATGGCTTCATCGCGCGTAGCGCTGAAGGCAATCACTTTTGCCAGCATCGGGTCAAAGAATGGCGGGACTTCGCATCCGGCCTCCACCCAGCGGTCGATGCGCAGGGTTTTATCGTCGGCTGCCGGGAAATGGACTTCAGTTAACAGTCCGGGTGAAGGCTGGAACTGCCGTCCCGGATCTTCTGCATAGATGCGTGCCTGCACGGCATGGCCCTGTGGATTCAGCGTGGCGGCTAATGCGCTTAGTGGCGGAAGATCGCCTGCCGCCAGCTCTATCATCCATTTCACCAGATCCACGCCCCAGACCTGCTCTGTCACGCCATGTTCAACCTGCAGGCGGGTATTCACTTCAAGGAAATAGAACTGCTGCGCTGCGCTGTCGTAAACAAATTCAACCGTACCCGCGCTGCGATAGTTCACCGCTTTCCCCAGGGCGATAGCCGCCGAGCAAAGCGCTTCGGCCATGCCAGCCGGCAGATTCGGCGCAGGCGTCTCTTCGATCACTTTCTGATTACGTCGCTGAATCGAGCAGTCGCGCACGCCCAGTGCGATAACCTCGCCCTTTCCGTCACCGAAAATCTGGACCTCAAGATGACGGGCGCGTTCGATATATTTTTCGAGAAACACCCCGGCGTCGCTGAAGTTGTTCTGGCCGAGGCGCTGTACGGTTTCAAACGCGTCTGACAGTTCATTCGCATCACCGCAGACGCGCATGCCAATGCCGCCACCGCCCGCCGTGCTTTTCAGCATCACCGGATAGCCGACACGCTCTGCGGCGCGGCGAGCTTCGCTGACATCCGCCAGCAGCTCACTGCCCTCCAGCAACGGCACGCCTTCGGCCTTCGCCAGCGCGCGGGCCGTATGTTTCAGGCCAAAGGTCCGTAACTGCTGCGGCGTGGGACCGACAAAAATCAAGCCGGCGGCCTCGCACGCTTCCGCAAAGGCGGCGTTTTCAGAAAGAAAACCGTAGCCCGGATGGATCGCTTTTGCCCTGCTCTGCAGCGCGGCGGCGATGATTTTTTCCGTCACCAGATAGGTTTGTGCCGCCGGGCCTTCACCCAGGCTCAGCGCGTCATCCGCCTCGCGAATATGTAAGCTGCTCAGGTCGGCTTCGGAGTAAACGGCAACGCCTTTCACCTGCATGGCATGCAGCGTGCGAAGGATGCGACAGGCGATCGCGCCGCGATTGGCAATCAGTAAGGTTTCAAACATAGGCGAACTCTCAGGGATGCGGGTCGTCCCGCAAAATTCGATATTCCCTGGGGCCGTCCCCGGGGCTGACCGGCACTATAAAGGTGGCCGGAGAAGTTCAGAGGGCTGGCTCAGTTCCACACCAGCACTTCGGCGGGCGTCGGGTTCCAGCCGTTGCAGGGGTTATTCAGCTGCGGACAGTTGGAGATCAGCACCATTACATTGCATTCGGCCACCAGGTCGACATATTTGCCGGGCGCAGATAAGCCGTCTTCGAAGGTCAGACCGCCTTCAGGCGTGACCGGAACGTTCATAAAAAAGTTAATGTTGGCGCCGATATCCCGCTTGTGCAGACGGCCATCATGCAGGCAGGCGCACAGGAAGTTATCCCGACAGCTGTGCATGTAGCGCTTATCGTGGGCATAGCGCACGGTGTTGCTCTCCTGGGAACAGGCACCGCCCAGGGTATCGTGGCGACCGCAGGTGTCGGCGACGATCGTCAGTAATGGATTGCCGAGATTCGAATAGAGCACGCTGCCGGTGGTCAGATAGACCTTGCCCTGACGACGCAGCGTGCGCTGAGGATCGTAGCGTTCACGTGGGTTGTCGGTGTTGTAAAACAGGGTATCTATCGCCTGATTGCCTTCGAGGTCGAGCAGTCGCAGCGTTTGCCCTTTTTTGACTTCGAACAGCCACGGCTCGCCTGCCGGGATCACGTGCCGATAGACGGCATCTTCAGGACGACGATCAGAGTGGACAACGGTCATCGCAGCCTCCTTACAGGGCAAAAAGTTGAGTGTTGTGAAATGCACGCTGGTTTTCACCGCGGTTAACGATCGCCTCGCTGACTGCCTGCATATCGTCGGCCTGATACCAGCTCAGCTGGACCGGACGCGGGAGATAGTCAGTGGCCGGATCCTGCGGATGTGGCAGCGCGGTCAGCACCATCAGCACATCCATGGGCGCGTAAAGCTCAACGAAATCCCCTGCGCGGCTGTTATCCGCGCTGAACCCGAAGCGCCCCTGCTCATCAACCGTTACCCTGCTGAAAAAGTTGACGACCATCAGCAGATCTTCCAGACCCAAATCCCATTTGCCCATCTCAACCAGCAGATTATCCACGCCGTTGCGATAGAAGCCGTTGCGCAACTCCTGATAGCGACCGGCACCGTACTTCTCCTGTGTTTCCGCCGCGTTGAGTACGCCGCCAAATGGATCGTGCCAGCCACAGCTGTCCGCAACAATCGCGGCCATCACGCGGCCCATATCGGAGTAGAAACAGTGGCCGGTAGTCAGGCGTGCGGTGTGCTGACCTTTCAGGGTGTCCGGCAGATTGAGCCGTTCACTTTTCTCGTGCGGATTGAGCATCATCATGCTGACGTTCGCGCCGCCTTCGATATCGGTCAGGCGCAGGATCTGCCCTTTGCGCAGAATCAGCGAGGTATGCGCGCCACCGCGCAGCGGCTCTTCGCGCAGGCTCGGGGCTGAATGAAAAAGTTCTGTCATTGAGCGGTCTCCTTTAAAGGGGAAATGTTGTTTCTGCTGTTGGTCGCCAGCTGTGATAGCCGCGTCTCATTAAGCGGGATGTCGTAGGTGATACGCGCGCCCCACGCATTGGGGGCCTGCGGGTCGATGCGCACCTTGTCGAACACCAGCAGCCGGGTGCCGAGATTGAAACCTTCGGCAAGGTCGTGCGTGACCATAAAGACCGTCATCCGGGTTTCGCTCCACAGCTGGAGCAGCAACGCATGCATATCTTTGCGGATGCCGGGATCCAGCGCGCCAAACGGCTCATCCAGCAGTAGCACGCGTGGCTGCATCACAAACGCCTGTGCAATCGCCAGCCGCTGCTGCATTCCGCCGGAAAGCTGCGCCGGATATTTATCCAGCGAATGGCCCAGCCCGACCTTCTCCAGCATCTGTTTAGCCTGTTCGCGTGCCTGGCGTTTTCGGGCACCAAACAGCCGACCTGTAAAAGGTGACGCCGGAAGTTCGAGGCCAATGGCGACGTTATCCAGCACGTTGAGATGAGGGAAAACCGAATAGCGCTGAAACACCACGCCACGGCTGCGATCCGGCTCTCCGGGGAGTTGCTCACCGTCCAGCGTGATTGATCCCCGTGTCGGCTTCTCCTGACCGAGCAGCAGGCGTAAAAATGTCGATTTACCGCAGCCGGACGCCCCTACCAGCGAACAGAATTCGCCCTCTTTCACCTGCAGATTGATGCGCTCCAGCACCACGTGGTCGCCATACTCCTGCCAGATATTTTTGATATCGATAAAACTCATTCCCGGCCTCCTTCCGCCCAGGGGAAACAGGCTTTGTGCAGCTGCCGCAGCGCGAGATCCATCAGCCACGCCAGCAGCGTGATCCAGATGACATAAGGAATGATCACATCCATCGCCATATAGCGGCGGACGAGGAAAATGCGATAACCCAGCCCGGCGGTAGCGGAGATGGCTTCGGCGGAGATTAGAAAAAGCCATGCCGATCCCAGCAGCAGACGCAGCGACGTTATCAGCCGCGATAACAGCTGCGGCAGCACGACCCGCAGCACCACCGTCCAGCTGTTCGCTCCCAGGGTTTGCGCTTTGATAAACAGCTCTGCGGGGATTTCGCGCGCCCGATGCTCCAGATCGCGCGCCAGCATTGGTGTGATGCCAATGACGATCAGCATCACTTTTGACAGTTCATCCAGCCCGAAGACGATAAACAGCATTGGCAGCAGCGCCAGCGGCGGGATCATCGACACCACGGTCATGAACGGTGACAGCGCCGCGCGGGTCATCGGAAAGACGCCCGCAGCAATGCCGATGCACAAGCCAATTACCGAAGAGAGCGCCAGGCCAGTCAGCAGACGGGTTAAGCTAATCCACGTATCCGCCCACAGCAGATACTCCCCGCTGCGCTTGTCCGGCGTGAACGCCATCCGGTCGATGGCCGCGATCATCTGCGACAGGCCGGGCAGCAGTTTGTCGTGGGGATTCGCCTCCAGACGCACTGCCGAACTGATAAACCACGCGGCGATCAGCAACACAAACGGTAACAGCATCAGCGTCAGGCGCATTCCCTGCCGGGGATAGCGGTTGATGTGGCGCATGGCAAAAACTCCTGAGTCCGGTGATTACAGCTTGCCCGCAGCGGCCAGCTTCAGATAGCTGTCGTCAAAGCGCAGTTTGATGTTTGCGATGTCGCCGACGGTGACGTTGCCCGGGAAGCGCATGCCGATGAAGTCAGCGCTTTGCGCGCCCTCACCCAGCAATCCTTTATCAAAGGAGAACGCAGCGACGCGCTGCATGGTTTTCGCTAGATCGGGGGATGAGACAAAGGTCTGGGTTTCGGCGGGGGTCCAGAACAGGTGGGTGGTTTTCAGCTGCGCATTATAACCGGCGAGGTCCGTACCGGAATCGGCCGCCATGGCACTCAGCGCCTGGGTGTCTCCGGCCTGCATCTTCGCCATCATCTCGAACCAGGCACCGGTCAGCGCCTTGCCGAGTGCGGGGTTATCTTTCAGGGTGTCGGTATTGACCACCATCATGTCAATCAGCTCGCCCGGCACGGCCGATGAGCTGAACACTTCTGTCGTCTGCGGTGTCTTTTTGATGACTGAAAGCTGCGGGTTCCAGGCCACAGCCGCTTTAACGTTGCTGGTGCCGAACGCTGAGACGATATCGGCATCGGAGGTGTTCACGACTTTAACGTCTTTTTCCTGCAGTCCGGCCTTCTCCAGTCCGCGTACCAGCAGATAGTGCGACACTGACAGCGCAGGCAGATAGACCGACATCCCTTTCAGATCGCTGAGCTTTTTATTTTCGCCTTTCAGCACCACACCGTCGTTGCCATCGGAATAACTGCCGGTGATCAACGCCGTGCTATCAATGCCGCCGGCTGCAGGAATGGTCAGGGCATCCATATTCGTCATGGTGCAGCCGTCGAACTGCCCGGCGGTGTACTGGTTGATCGACTCGATGTAGTCATTGAGCTGAGTGATATGAATTTTGATGCCATATTTGCTGGCCCATTTATCAATGATCTTCTCATTGCTGATGGTGCCCCAGGGCATCCAGCCCGCGTAAATGGTCCAGCAGATGTTGAACTCTTTTTTGACGGCGGCGAAAGACGGCGCGCTGACCAGCAGCGTCAGCGAAAGAATCAGCGTCAGGAGGGGGGATTTCTTCATGATTGACCTCTGGTTGGCACAAAAAAACGGGAGCAGCGCAGGACACCAGATGGTGCCGCTGTCTCCCGGGCTTTTGTCCCGCCGTGTAACCTCGCAGAGGTCGCCAGCTCTCGGACCAGACATTCACCTGCGTGAACCGGAACCCTAGCCAGCTATTTGCTATCAATGTGTCATACGCTGCTTACTGCTAAGATTTCAGCAAATGGCGTGCCAGAAATTAAAGCCAGAAATATCAGCAAGGTAGACGGGTTTCGGCACAGAAGGCACCGGGATGGTGAACCAGCAACGGGCATTGCACATAATCAGTGCTGTGGTGGGGAAGCTATGAGGGCGGCTGACGCTCTGTGAAATGTAAACTTAGAGTAAAAATACAGGATAGACCTGGACAAGCAAAAGAATCCTTATCAGATCCTTTTGCTTGTGAGCATCTTAGCTGTATATGAATTTGAATCAGGCATATGGCCAATTTAGTCACTGTCAATTATTTGATTTCGCCGGTAACCCCATTTCGATGGTCTCAAGAGATTTGAGCATATAGGGAGTGAAATCAATCTCTTTGCCGTCAACGACATTAATCATTGAGCCAAAACCCCAAAAAGCAGAATAGCTATGATTTTGTATCAGGCAGAATGATAGCCTTTTCTTCACTCCTTTCTGCTTTTCCTCCAGGGGAATATTGCTGTCGATAACCGCATAGCCACGGGCATTGACTGACTGAATATTAAACAGCTTCAGAGGCTGTAACTCGCTCAGGCTTTTGATGCCATAAACATCAAGAGAACGCTGGGTTTCTTTTCTGTTTCTGATATATCCTTTCTTTTTCCACCGATCCGTTTTTTTATCAAGGTAGACCTTTTCAGCAAGCGATCTGTTTAGGCCATATCCGTCATTGATGACATCAACAGGAAACAGGCAAAGCCAGGATGCTGATGGCGGGTATTTATTATGCTCTATTGGATGGAATAGTTTTAATGAAACAATTTCGCAGCTAGCTGTATTAGCCAGGTAGTTACCTCTGTGTAATGATAGCTGGTCGAAAGACGACTCACTGAAGCTGTCTGGAATGGTTATTTCAGGCGTTATTTTTCCGGATGTAAAACACGGGATTGCCATCAGCAGTAATAATTTCTTCATCAGCCTCTCCTTAGCTGGCCTGATTCTGGTTTTTCGTTGACCGGATTGTTATGGCTGTCCGGGAATTTCTGCTCGGTGAAGACGGCTATCGCGCTGCCGTAGACACAGCAGCGGGTATTAAAGCCATTCAGCCCCTGATATCGGTCGTTATCGATCTGACCCGGCAGGTTGACGGTGGCACTGGCCCGCCAGAAGGCCGGGCTGCGGTAGTAAATCTTTATCCCGCTCAGCCGGGGAGTGACGTTGCTCCGCTCCAGCACATGTTCGGCATCCGCGTAGGGGGCCATATCCCTTGCCATCCAGTAAAATCCGGCGCTGCTGGCCGCCTCATGCAGGTCGCTGCTGACGTTATTCCGCCACCGGATAATATTTTCCGGGACGTGGTTTTCTGCATCAGACAGGTGATTGTCGGTGTAGCGAATGCCGCATTGTCTTACTACCGTCGCTGACAGAGGATGTTATGCACAACCGGTTCCTCTGAATCTTTAAAAGTTCCGATTATAAGGGAATGTTTTCTTCTCTGGATTTCCATCCACTTTTTATTGATTTTAAATGGCGTAACCCCGTAATCGAGTAAGTGCCAAGTATATTCAAATCTTTCGGTGAACTAATAGTCATTAGCTCACCACGACCAAAATAGCTTTCAACAGAACCGATGAAACACGTCCCGTTCAACCAAAAAGGGATAACTGCGACAGGTTGAGTGACATAACTTCCAGCAATTTCATTTCTATAATGCGCTGCATCTTCAGATGATGTACCTGCTGGGATTGGGCAAACAGGCTCTTGTTCCTGTTCTTCTTTTTGTTTATTGAAATAATACTTCTTAGAATTGAGCGATTTAATTAACTGTTTTTTGTCACGATCGTTTAATGCTGGATTTAACTGTTTTCCTTCGTCTTGCGGTTCAATCGAGGAGTTATCGTATTCGTACTGATAATAAATGGTTATACTCGGTATTTTATTGTCTGTATTAAATGGCCGCAACAAATAAAAGGTATCTTCATCATATTCACCATTAAACCAAAGTGCATAGACTTGGTCATTAATGCGAACCCACTGCCCCCACTGATTGGCCCCGCGCCCATTTTCTGAATATAGAGCACCTGTTATAGTCTGAGTGTCATTTTCAGCATTGTTATTTATATCGAAGAATTTGTCACCAATCCGTTTTAGGACCCCTGTGTAACTAAATAATCCAGTTCCTCCTGAGTAGCTACTAATAATGAGATCTCGCTCTCCGTCACCATCAAGATCAACAAGTTTGCAATTAACCTCTCCATTTTCCGAGTCAGCAATGAAGGCTGTGTTGATAAAAGCCTGCCATTCATCATTACTAATTTTAGCGGAAGGCTTTTTGATTGTTTTTATTGATATTTCAGTGTTGATTGTAAAGTCAGTGTAGTTTGTTAATGGAAATTTATCTGCTATTTTTTCCAGCTCTTGCCCTGGTTCGTTTTGAAGCATCTCTGCCAGGGTATTATGAAGTAATGTCAATGCAGAATTGTCAGACTCTACATCATGCTGGCTGTGTAGTTGATCAGCGAAAAGTGGAGGTGTAATAAAGAAAATTAAAATTGGAAATAATAGAACTCTGTTCATTACCCTCTCCTTAACTGGTTTGATTCAGGTTTTTCGACTATTGCATTGCCATTGTTATCTGGGAATTTTTGCTCAGTGAGTACTGAAATAGCACTGCCGTATACGCAGCAGCGATCATTGAATCCATTGAGGGCAGTTGAGTATAGAGTGTTTATTCTCCCGGGTAGATTAACTGAAGCACTGGCCTTCCAGAAGGCAGGGCTGCGGTAGTATACTTTTACTCTGGAATTTGTATTTACGCTACATCTTTCAAGCTCATGTTCTGCATCTGAATGATAAGCCATATAAGCCGAAATCCAATAAAAACCGGCACTGTCAACGACGTCATGATCGTTACCACTAACGTTACTTCTCCACATGATAATATCATAAGGAATATCATTTTCTGTATCTGACAGATGATTGTCTGTTTGTCTGATATTTCTGTTTGCATACAGACGATTGTATTCTTCAGATAATCTATTTTTTATATCATTAGTGTATGGGAGGCCACGAAAACTAAAGTAATCAAAGTAGTTTCTTGGGCTAGTTAGTTGCAATAACCCACGCCCATGCCATGGATAATACCAAACTTGCCGGCTTCCAACTTCTTCTCTTTCGGATAACCACTGCGTTTCCTGTATGGCATTCCCAAAGAAGCAGGCAATACGCAGAGGTGTATTAATCAGATATTTTTGCATTCCCTTATTCAGATGAATACGAATACTATCAGCCATACTTCCAGTACCATCTCTATAGACTATTGGTTCCCAGAGATAACTATTACGACGAGCCATTCTTATCACGTTCAGGGGGATAAATTGTTTTAGCTCCTGCTTACTTATCCAACAGCACTTGCGGAAATGGGCAATAAAAGCCGTCGGATGGAAATGCCATAACCGACCGGTGCCGTGTTCGCCCGTGTCAAAACACAGCGCTGAGGCATGGCTTTTCAGCCGTTCATAGTCTTCTTCTGACATGGCCGGCACATTGTCAGAGCCGCTTCTGAGCCAGGTATAGCGCTGGTCAAAGGTAGCAGCATTCCACTCCAGCGGAAAATGGCAGACCAGACGGCTGCTCAGGTCGCCGAAATGCCCGCTGTCCTGCAATCCGGCGATAAGGGGAGAATTACACTGACTGTTGTTGTCCGTGTCATCGTCCAGCATCCGCCACCCTGTCCAGTGCGGGAAGTCGGCATCGCTGAATTTTTTGATTTCAGGGCTGGCCAGATTGACCATGCCCGTTCCGCCTGGGAAGCTGACGGTACGCCATAACGGCGCATCAGCAGGCGTCATGGTTTCATGTTCAGTGCTGATGACCCGCCCGAAACGGAGCAGTTCGAACCCGGCAGACGGATTCTGCGGGTACAGACGGCAGGCTGTCCGGTACAGATTGTATTCATATTTCAGATATGTTTCGGCAATGGAATTGTCTGCCGGACTGGCATCTGCATTCACCAGCGGCTCCCCCACTGTGTCGAAACGTGCCGCCGTGGTGGTGTTCTGCCTGCGGGTTACCATCGTGCAGTCGCCTTTTTCGAAGGTCATGCTGACGAATAACGGTTCCGTGGTGGTATGAACTGAATTCAGGCGGTCCGTGTCCGGAGAGGCAGCGTCAGACACCGATTCGTAAAAGCGTGTACCGGGCGGCAGATAAAAATGGATATCGCCATAAAGGGTGTCGGTTCTGCCGTCACGGGTGATATCGAGTTCAGGGGTGGTGCGTCCGGTCAGCTTCAGCATGTTCACGTTGTCACAGAACACCTCAAAGTGAAAGGCATTGGTTTCGCTAACCATACCACTCTGCCCGATACGGTCCTTGCGCCAGACTTTTGCTCCGGCTCTGATTGCCGGGTCCAGCCGGTCCATGAGATGCATATACAGGGAGTAATAAACGACACGGCAGTTTTCACCGATATCGGTCTGATGCTTTAGCAGGACATAGCCGTCATCGGTTCTGCCATCATAATTCAGCGGAAAAGTATCACGTTTGTGTGTGGAAGACGGAGACCGAAAAGAAACAACTTCCCCATCAGCAATCGCGCGGACAAACTCAACGCGGTCATAGCCTTCCTCAGTACGGTCGGTGTGGAGGACGTGCACGCCCCCGTGCCATGATGCGTGCCGGTTGAGCGGGAAATCCCGGTTTATATCCACGGGCATCATTCTGCTGACCCATGATGCGTCACTTTCTCCGGTGTTCCGGGTACGGACAAATGGCGGGCTGATTATCATGCAGTTGACTTCCTGTCAGGCTGTCAGGTCTGAAATCTTAGAGGTCGCAGAGTAACGCACTTGTATTTATACGAACGTTGATCAAAGACAGGGAAAGCGGCAAATCATTATGAGTCGCTCAGGATTTTATTGACCGTGGAGTTAAAATGCTGAACTACCTTGAGTCTTATCGGTAACAATATGGTTTACCTTCGCCCTGCTTTCCCAAAACAATGACCCAAATCGTGACGCACATCACCTATCGCTATATAATCAAATGCATAACGATTTTCGAGGATAGCTAATGAAGCGCTTCTGGCAGACATGCACATTCGGTTTACTGATACTCTTTCCGCTCTCTTCCCAGGCATCACGCCAGATCACCGACCAGATTGGCCGTCAGGTTACGATTCCTGACCACGTTGAACGCATTGTTGTGCTTCAGCACCAGACGCTGAACCTGCTGGTGCAGATGAACGCCACCGATAAAATCGTCGGGGTGATGGCGAACTGGAAGCAGCAACTCGGCGACGGCTATGCCCGACTCGCCCCTGAGCTGAACCCTATGGCTGTGATTGGGGATCTGACGCATGTTGATCCGGAGAAACTGGTGGCGCTGCATCCGCAGGTGGTGTTTGTCACCAACTATGCCCCGCACGAGATGATCGATAGCATTACTGCGCTGGGGATCCCTGTCGTGGCTATCTCTCTGCGTCATGACCTGCCGGGTGAACAGGACAAAATGAACCCGACTCTCAGTGATGAGGAAATGGCCTATGACAAAGGTCTGCGCGAAGGCATTACGCTGATTGGCGAGATCATCAATAAACCCGCCGAAGCGAAAGCGCTGATTGCGGCCACCGATCAGGGTCGCAAAATCGTCAGCGACCGCCTGAAAGATATACCGGCGGAGAGACGTATTCGCGCCTATATGGCCAATCCGCAACTGACTACTTATGGTTCCGGGAAATATACCGGTCTGATGATGCAGCATGCGGGTGCGGTTAATGTCGCCGCGGCGACTGTGAAAGGATTTAAAACCGTATCGATGGAGCAGGTGATCGCCTGGGATCCGCAGGTGATTTTTGTCCAGGACCGTTACCCTTCTGTCGTGAATGAAATCAACAGCTCTCCACAATGGCAGGCGATTGACGCGGTCAAAAACCATCGCGTTTATCTGATGCCGGACTATGCCAAAGCCTGGGGCTATCCGATGCCTGAAGCTATGGGGCTTGGCGAGCTGTGGATGGCAAAAAAACTCTATCCGCAGAAGTTTCAGGATGTTGACATGAACAAGCTGGCTAACCGCTGGTATCAGCGTTTTTATCGCACCACTTATCAGGGGCCGGAGTGATGCAGGTACTGGCAGCGGGCAGCCTGAAAGGCGTCTGGCCGACACTAATGGCGTCCTTTCCGGAGCCGGTTGAAACCCGTTTTGGTCCCGCCGGCCTGCTCCGCGAACGCATTGAGTCCGGTGAGCCGTGCGACCTCTTCGCTTCAGCCAGTGAAGATCATCCGCAGACGCTGCTGGCTGCCGGACGCGCGCTGGCAGTCATGCCGTTTGCCACCAACCGGCTCTGCATTACGGTGCGCAGCGATTGTCTTCTTGCTGGAGACGACTGGTATACGTTGCTCACCCGTGACTCGCTGCGAATCGCCACGTCCACACATGGTGCCGACCCGTCGGGTGACTATACGCAGATTCTTTTCTCCCGGATGGGTAATGCAGGTGAAGCGGTGCGCCAGCGCGCCCTCGCGCTGGTTGGCGGGCGTGACTCAGCAGCTATTCCTGCGGGCAGACTGGCAGCGGAATGGATTATTCAGGCGGATATGGCGGATCTGTTTATCGGCTATGCCAGCTATCGGACAGCCCTGAGCCGGATTGCCGGGCTGACGGTTGTGGATATTCCGGCGGCTGTTAATCCTGTTGCACGCTATGCCTGTGCGGTCATCACGCCACAGGCGCAAAGGCTGGCGACGTTCTTAGGTTCAGAGCAGGCAAAAAGGGTATTGCGGGATGCGGGATTTGGTTGTGAATAGAAAGCGCTTTTTCAATTACTGTGCGCCCCGTCAGCCTGCCGCTTCGGGGGCGCAAGCGTGGATTAAAGCTTAGCGAAATCCACTTTAAGCTTGTGACTGATGTGTTCCGCCTGTTCAGTGGCTTTGTCGCCCTCACCTGTCAGGGTAACAGCGATGGCAAAGGCGAAATCAAACGCCGCGCCCAGATCCTGTCCGCTCAGCAGATTGCCATCTTTCACAACTGATGCGTTAACGTAAACGCCATCGGTGACACCCTCTGAAGAGGTGCCGGAACTGACATAACGCCGTCCCTTTAAAAGCGCATGAGGTGCCAGCACTCTGGCCGCTGCGGAACAGATTGGGCAGACCAGACGACCTGCTTCATCATGCCGGCGAATAAAATCGATCACCGCAGCATTCGCTGACAGATTTTTGCTGCCGTCCGGGCCGCCCGGCACAATCACCGCATCAAACAGGCGCTCGCGATTCTCCTCCAGCAGCTCATCAGCCACCACCTTCACCTGATGGTAGCTGGTCACTTCCCTGTAGGGCTGACAGGCCACAGTGGTCACACGAACGCCCAGACGTGAAAGAATATCGAGCGTGATAATGGCTTCAGCTTCTTCAAAACCGGGCGCGAGCAGCAGGGCAACGTTCTTATCCATGAAAAAATCCTTTTACATTGTGGGTGTGGATGGAGCAAAGAACGTTAATCCTGGTCTGTGCAGACACACCGTTTACTGATCCGAATCAAATCCGGACGGGGTTTATTTCAGCGTTAAACAGCGGCAGCGAAAACATTGCCGTCATGAGTTATGGCAAACGCCGCTACTTAAAACTCTTCGGGTTCTCCCGGCAGCGGCTCGGTCAGTTCCTGCCCTTTTACACCGGCATAGGTGATCACCAGTTCAGCGGGTTCATCCAAAGTGTAACCACGATGCGCGCTATTAACCGTTTCATTCAGAGCTTCACCAGCTGTGAATGTGCGCTGTTCGCCGCTCTCTTTATCCTCAACAATCAGAGTGCCGGAAAGAATAAACGCCGCATTCGGCATCGGGTGGGTGTGCCAGGGCAATGACGTATGAGCAGGCAGTGACAGTCGCATCACTGTCAGTTCAGGTTCGCCAGTGGGATAAGCATTTATCACCTCACCGTTCCAGGCCTGGCTGCTGCGCATCACTTCGACCGCGTTAATCTCGTTATCCTGCTTTGACATGGTTAATCCCTGTTGTTACTCAATAGAATGCCAGTAGTGACTGAGCAATAAGCGTAGAAGAAAATAGCGCTGAGGGTTTCATACGTGATGAATCAGTAAACGATCAGTCAGCCAGTGCAGAAAAAATAGCGTGAATGATCGGGCCAGCAGAGTGGATGGTTAATTAATGTTCGAAATGTGCTTTGCGGTTATAAGATATATTCCACCGTCAGTACGCAACCTCTGCGTTCTGTATTATCTTTGAAGCCATCTACTATCTGAGGGATTTATGATAATGAAAGGTTTGTTTACGGCATTACTCGCCAGTTCTGTTTTATTATTATCCGCCTGCTCTAAAGACGACGATAACAAAGTTAAAGTCGCGATTAATACCGGACCAGATGAAGCGATCTGGCAGGTGGTACAGCAGGTTGCCAAAGATAAATACAAGCTCGATGTCGAAGTTCTTAACTTCAATGATTATGTGCTGCCAAACGAAGCACTGAATAACAAAGAGGTTGATGCCAACGCCTTCCAGAGCCTGCCTTATCTTGAAGATCAGTCGAAAGAGCGCGGCTATAAATTTGCGGTGGTAGGCAAGACTTTCGTGTTCCCGATTGCGGCCTATTCTCACAAAATCAAAAATATCAGTGAACTGCAGAATGGCGCCACTGTTACTATCTCTAACGAGGCGACCACGCTGGGACGCAGCCTGCTGTTACTTCAGGCGCAGGGTCTGATTAAACTGAAAGACGGTGTGGGTTATTTACCGACCTCACTGGATATCATCGAAAATCCAAAAAATCTGAAGCTGGTTGAAGTGGACACGCCACAGCTGACCCGCACGTTAGACGATCCGAACGTTTCTTTATCCATCATCAATACCAACTTCTCGGCTCAGGCTGGATTATCAGCACACCGCGATGGTTTATTTATGGAAAGTGCCTCGTCGCCTTACGTCAATGCACTGGTATCACGTGAAGATAATAAAGACAGCGACAAAATTCAGAAGCTGAAGTCTGCGCTGCAGTCACCGGAAGTTGCGGCCAAAGCGGAAGAAGTCTACAAGGGTGATGCCATTAAAGGCTGGTAAACCGCCCGGTAATCGATCCTGAACGATAAAAAAAGGCCGCACTCTGATGCGGCCTTTTTTATATCTGCATTTTTCATCTGCACGCCTGTCGGCACGGGTTGCGTGCAGGCGGCCGTCAGGAAAGCCAGAGGTAAAATTACGCGGCTGCACCTTTAGGCTGAGCTGAGAGATGTCCCGCCCACAGGCTCGCTACCCATTTCACCCCTTTTGAGGTGAAGCGCGCCTGAGAAAAAGCGTGCTGGTTTTCACCGGTGCCGGTATGCAGCGTAAAGTAGCCCGCCTGCAGATGGTAGTGTTGCGGCGTCAGCGTTCCTTTGGCGCGGTACATGATGTTGCGCTCCAGCAGGAACTGGCGGAACTCCGGCTCTTTCACTTTCAGCATCTTGCAGAGCTGACGAAAACCCAGCGAGTCGTCAACTTCTACGAAGCTATCAAAGAACGCCGCCTTGGGAGCCGAGAGGGCCAGCTGCTGCTCCGCTGCCTGACGCTGTTCAAACTGCTCAGCCCATGCGCGAGCCGCTTCAGCCGGGTTGGTGAAGTCAGGCAGATGCGTGGTTTTTTCACGATCCTGCCAGCGGTCCAGCACTTCAGCCGTAAAGCCCGGGGAAAGACGCGCTACAGCGAGCAGAGAGTCACGCTTGCTGAGACGATACTCCTGGCGCACTTCTCCATCCCGCTCATAGTCATTTACTTTGAGTGGCTGAGAAAGACGCTGAGCCGTTTCCAGACTTTTGATTAACCGCTTCACTTCTCCGTGTGTAATGCCGGTCATCTGAGCCAGTTCACGGCTGCTCATTGTGACCGATTGTTCCAGAGATTTGAGGCTTTCAGTCGAAATCATCATGGGTTCACCCCTCGCTAACGCTACCAATACCCGGCGGGCAGTCCATTTATTATACAAACACCTGTTCAAATATCCAGTATTTTATTTAAGCAATAACGTAAATGGAACCGGTTACGCAAACATGGGAGCAGAAGGTGTTTTCCGGTCTGGAAGGCGTGTTCAGGACGAGTTAATCAATGGCAGGCACGCATTTCCTGCAGCCAGTAAGGCTAATGACGCCATCTGTTATTTACATATAATCACATTGATGGACACAGACTCTTTACATTGCAGTATAGTGAAGGCTCTCAGCAGGTTACTGACCTGCGATGCTCACTATTTTGATTCGGTGTGCTGAGGCTCAGTCTGGCCCGTTACCACTGAATGTTATCTATTACTGGAGTAAGTCATGCAGCCGTTGAAAGTCGCCTTTATCAAAGCTAACTGGCACAGCGAAATCGTTTCTCAGGTTCTGACCGGGTTTGAACAGGAACTTGAAAGTCGCGGTGCCTCATATGAGATTAAAACATGGGATGTTCCTGGCGCTTTTGAAATGCCGCTGCTGGCGCAACGTCTGGCACAGACCGGCAATTACGATGCGATTGTCTGTGCAGCACTGGTGGTGGATGGCGGCATCTATCGTCATGATTTCGTCGCTCAGGCGGTCGTGAGTGGTCTGATGCAGGCGCAGCTGACGACTAACGTGCCCGTCTTCTCCGTGTCACTGACGCCTCACAATTTCCAGCCATCAGCAGAGTTCATCGACTTCTATACCCAGCACTTTGTTAAAAAGGGCCAGGAAGCGGCACGCGCTGTCTGTCAGATCCACGCGCTCGATCTCTGATTAACCTGTCATGGATGCGGATAACGCATCTGCCCGCGCTGTAGAGGAGAGAAAGTTGGAAAATTTACGCCCGCCCTTACCGCCATTTACACGGCCTGAACAGGCAATGGAAAAAGTACGGCTCGCTGAAGATGGCTGGAACAGTCAGGATGCTGAACGTGTCGCGCTGGCCTATTCGGCAGATAGCCTGTGGCGTAATCGCGATACCTTTCTGACGGGCCGGGCAGATATTGTCGCGTTCCTGCAGCAAAAATGGCAGCGGGAGCAGCAGTATCGGCTGATTAAAGAGCTGTGGAGTTTTGACCAGAACCGGATTGCGGTGCGGTTTGCCTATGAATGGCACGACGAGCAGCTACAGTGGTATCGCTCTTATGGTAACGAGAACTGGGCGTTTGATGAGCAGGGTTTGATGACGCAGCGTTTTGCCAGCATCAACGACCTGAAAATCAGCGAAGAACAGCGGCTGTTTCACTGGCCACAGGGGCGTCGCCCGGATAACCATCCTTCGCTGAGCGAGCTCGGTTTATAACTGGCGTTTCCAGCGGAGAGCGCTGCTCTCCGCCGTTATCAACTCAGCCCTGTTCGCCCTTGTTCTCGACAAAGGTCGCTTTGTTGCGGGTGATCGTATAGGCCACTTTTTTGACATCTTCAGGTGACGTGGTCACTTCAACTGGCGCAATGGTGACACGGCCCATACCAAACAGCGTCGGCACATATCCCCCGACCTGATGCTTACCCGCCGGCACATGCAGCAGTTTGCTTTCACCATTCGGCAATCTGCCAGCCTCTTTGCCATCTACCGTCAGGAATACGCTGGAGCCATCATCCGCGCGGGTCTTGATATGTGAGACATCGATCTGTGTCGGACCAGCAGCAAATTCATCTGGTGCATCGCTGGCGGCATGTTTCGCACAGCCAGTCAGTACAGCAGCAACCGTCATCACGGCGAGAGTAAAACGATAACGCATTGGACACTCTTTCTCCTGATCATCAGAACCGACTATTTTAGCGGTTTGCAGGCCAGATGTAAGGGGGTGGGAAGTCAGCATGCTCTTAAAATGGACAAAACAGCGCTGCTTTTGCGGACTTATTGCGTAAAGAATCTTTACTGAATAAATACACAGTCTTTTTATGATGAGTTATAGCGCATTTAACCTGCTGATCCCGCTGAATTTAACCTGTTCAGCAACCCGAATAAGCGCAGCGTGACACGTGCTGTTTTGCGCTTTTAACAGGCATTAACCCTGTTAATTAACGATTATAAGGTTCATAGTGGTTGTTCATCCCCGGTTAATCCCGGCGGCCTTTCCCTCAGCAGAGGGCACGATATGCAATTTCATACTACTGATACTGTTTGTGCGATAACCGGCACGCATCCCGCGAATCTGAAGCGCTGGATGAAGCAGGGATTACTGACATCACAGCAGAATGCAGACGAGTGGAGCAATACTCATCTTAGTGAAATCCATGATCTGGTTGGTTTAACGGCAACCGGCGCAACACTTAGTGAGATCAGGCAGGGCCAGCAGGACGCATCGGCAGTCAAGACCTACGGCTGGGCGGCGCGTAAGGGCGACATGCTCTGGCAGCTTGAATTTGGCACGCCGCTGTCGCTTTCACGTCAGATGCACAACATGTCCAGTAACTACAGCGGTGATGATTTCATCATTAATCTGCTGCGGCCGCTGAGCGTCTGGCTCTATGCCGACCACCGTCAGGGCGCGTCACGACGCCTCGACCGTTTTGAGCAAACCGTTAAGCAGCAGGCGGACAAAGTGATGCGCGTCTCATCGCGCAACGAATCGTCCGTTCCTCTGTTTCTGGAAGCGGTGAGCGTACTCGATAAAACAGAAATCTGGCTGGAGGCGATTCGTCTGACGGCGATGGGCTTTAATGTCGCGGTTGATTCACGTGCCACCGGACAGCCAGCGATTAAAACCGCCATTCATCAGCATCATGTGATGTGGTGTGGTGCGGGGATTAGCCAGGTAATGCAGGACTATTTTGAACAGCAGAGTGAAGATGGTTTTCCGGTTATGCTCAGTGGACCTGATCGTAATCTGCTTTTTTCACAGACCTCCTCTTCTAGCGCTGCCTGACAGCAGGCAGCTTTTCCATTCCCCCGCTTTTCCGCGCCAGTAAATAATTTTTTCCGTTAAGAATCTCTTAAGGTGGCTACGTATACTGGTGCCTCAACCTGACTCATTGACGAGACTACGATGAAAAAGACTTTACTGACCCTCAGCCTTTGCCTGTTGCCACTGACTTTCACCGCTGCGCATGCGGCATCTAATCTGACCGGTTGTGCCGCCAAAAAGCAGGAGATTGAGACCCAGATTTCCTACGCCCGCCAGCACAATAATACCCATCAGGTTGCCGGCCTTGAAAAAGCGCTGCGCGAAGTGGATCAAAACTGCACTGAAGGGAGCCTGTTAAAGCAGCGCCAGGAAAAAGTGGCAGAGAAAAAGTTTAAGGTGCAGGAGCGTGAACAGGAACTGGCAAAAGCGAAAGCGGAAGGACGCAGTGCCAGCAAGATTCAGAAGCGCGAAGATAAGCTGCAAGAAGCGCGTGAAGAGCTGAAAGAAGCCGAACAGGCTTTGCAGCAATAAATCTTCCGGGCCAGCCTTTCAGCGCTGGCCCGCTATTTCTCTTCCCCCGCCCTTTACAATCATATTTAATCTAACCAGATGATTAAATTGCTTATTTCCTGCCCAATCCATTACTTAAGGTAATCCTTTGATTACTTATTCTCATGCACTTAATTGGTGCACCAAAGTCAATGAAGTTAAGATCAATTATTTAACTTTTTGAACGCCCTCAAAGAATTGAAAGATAGCGAGATCCTCCCTTATATGCAGTCCGTACGCACCTGGAGCGCATTATTATTCGTCTTTAAGGGGCATCTCTCAAAATCTATTCACTGAATTCGCCCCAAAATGGGGCGCGACTGCACTTTTACAGGGCAGCCACCCCATCTTATTTGTTTCAGAAGTGTTAGATTATGTCCGCGCCATACAATGCGCTCACCATCCACGGCTCCACACAATAAATAACTTCATTAAGAAAGGTTTTTTATGGATAAGTTATCTTATGCGTCTGAAAGCAGCACATCTGCCTGGTCCACCTACTTACAGCAAATTGACCGGGTTGCGCCCTATCTGGGCGACCTTTCACGTTGGATAGATACTTTGCGGCATCCAAAACGTGCGCTGATTGTCGACATTCCTCTCCAGATGGATGATGGTTCGATTCGCCATTTCGAAGGCTATCGCGTTCAGCACAACCTTTCACGCGGTCCGGGCAAAGGTGGTATTCGCTATCACCCGGCTGTCGACCTGAATGAAGTCATGGCGCTTTCTGCGTGGATGACCATTAAATGTGCGGCGGTTAACCTGCCTTACGGTGGGGCTAAGGGCGGCATCCGGGTCGATCCCTTCAAACTCTCCGAGGGTGAACTTGAGCGGCTGACCCGTCGTTATACCAGCGAGATCGGCATCATCATTGGACCGCAAAAAGATATTCCGGCACCGGACGTTGGCACTAACAGCAAAGTGATGGCGTGGATGATGGATACCTACTCCATGAACCACGGCACCACGATTACCGGCGTGGTGACCGGCAAACCGATTCACCTGGGCGGTTCACTGGGCCGCGAAAAAGCAACCGGCCGTGGGGTGTTTATAACTGGCCGGGAAGTGGCTCGTCGTTCAGGTATTGAAATCGAAGGTGCCCGCGTGGCGGTTCAGGGCTTCGGTAACGTTGGCAGCGAAGCAGCACGCCTGTTTGACGAGGCGGGCGCGCGCGTGGTGGTGATTCAGGACCACACGGCGACGATTTATAATTCAGATGGCATTGATATGGCCGCGCTGAGCGAATGGCAGATCGCCCACAAGCAGATTGCCGGTTTCCCTGGTGCTCAGAGCATTGATAAAGAGGCGTTCTGGACCACTGAGATGGATATCCTGATCCCGGCCGCGCTGGAAGGTCAGATTACCCGCGAGCGCGCAGAGATCCTGAGCTGCAAAATCGTGCTGGAAGGCGCAAACGGCCCGACTTATCCGGATGCCGATGATGTGCTGGCAACGCGCGGCATTATCGTGGTGCCGGACGTGGTCTGTAATGCCGGCGGCGTGACCGTCAGCTACTTCGAATGGGTTCAGGACATGGCCAGCTTCTTCTGGAGTGAAGATGAGATCAATCGTCGCTCCGATAAGATTATGACCGAAGCGATGGTTCATATCTGGGAGAAGTCAAAGGAGAAGGATTGCTCGCTGCGCACCGCGGCGTATATCGTAGCGTGTGAACGGATTCTGATGGCGCGTAAAGATCGCGGTATCTACCCGGGTTAATGCTTATGGCGCTGTTGTCTGCAACAGCGCCGTTTTTCTACTTCATCAGCACCTGAAACTGCGGATTGAATTCATCAAAGATCGGTAACGCGGCGGCCCCCAGCGCAGCGGTATCGCTGCCGGTCATGCCCCTCTTCAGCCGCATATCTAACAGGTAACGTCCACGCACCGACTGATAAAGCGGCGGCAGGCGCGCGACCATCTGCTCCAGCAACGGCGCAGGCATCATCCCGCCAATAATCACCGCCTCTGCATCAAACACTGACTCCAGAATATTAATTGCCTGGCGCAACGGCGTTGTCACGCTCTCAATCCAGGCGGTGAAACGCGCGGGTTCAATCTGCAGCAGATCTTCAGGCAGCGCCCGCATCGGATCGAGCCCGCAGAATTCATAGGCGGCCTGCAGCGAGACATAACGTTCCAGGCAACCCTGATTACCGCAGTAGCAGTCGCGACCACCCGGCTCCACCACAATGTGGCCAATCTCGCCCGCATTGTGGGCATGACCGGTATAGATGTGGCCATCAGTGAAGATGCCGGCACCCAGACCGGTGCCGATGTAGAGATAGATAAAGGAGTTGAGATGACGCGCCGTACCGTGAAAGCGTTCACCGATGGCGGCGACCGTGGCGTCGTTTTCCAGCGTTACCGGCAGCCCGCTGATAGCGGCCAGCTCAGCTTCAATATCCACATGCTCCCAGCCATTGAGCGTGGTCGGTCCGACGGATGAAATACCCTCCACGCCAAAAGGTCCCGGCATCACCACACCGATCCCCAGTACCTTTTTCCACTGCGTGCCCAGAAAAGCGCGCATCTCCTCCAGCACGCCAGCAATGCACGCCAGGGTGGCAGCAGGCTGAGGTTTTTGCACCAGCACGAGGCGGCGGAAATGCACTTCACCGCTCAGATCGACCAGCACCAGCAAGAGCGTCTGGTGATCAAGATGAATGCCAATCGACCAGGCACTGGTGGGATTGAGTGTGACCGGAATGGAAGGCTGACCGCGCCCGCTGCGGCGCGGCTGACGGCTGGTAAGCAGTCCGGCCTGCTCCAGTTCCGCCACGATGTTCGATACGGTCTGCGGCGTCAGTGCCGTCATGCGCGCCAGTTCGGCACGGGTCAGCTCTCCGTGCAGACGAATGGCTTCAATCACAACACGCCGGTTGTGCGCCCGCGCATGTTCAAGGTTTGTACCCGAGGTTTTCATGTTGTTTTCCATTACAGCGCGACCCGACAGTATTGGTCTCTGAAAGCGTTCGGGCAAACAATATCTTTGATCCTGCACGCAAATCCCGCGCATCAGAATAGGCAATTTTGCCATAAAAGCGCAGTCTGAGTTTCAGCGTTGTTACGGCACTGTTGCGTAGTTTTTAATCTTGTGGCACGCCGTTTGCTTGATACTCACAGGTCAGTTCACCCGCTGACCAGAATTGCGCCCCCGATTAAATCAATCAAATTGATTTAATTAACTGACAGCCTGTTGCTACCCAGTGGAGAAGACCATGTCACAGCGTTATACCCCTCAACTCAAAGCCGGTTTTGCCGCCTTACTGATGTTAAGCGCAGGCAGCGCGGCGGCGGCCAGCCAGATTAATGCCCTCTTTATGACCCAGGCGGCCTATAGCGAGAATGACATTCGCGCGATGACGCAGAATTTTCAGAAGCAGCATCCGGATGTCACCGTCAATCTGGAGTTTGTTCCCTATGAAGCGCTGCACGATAAAATTGTGGCGGCGCGTGGCGCAGGCGGCAATGGCTATGATGTGGTGCTGTTCGACGCCATCTGGCCAGCGGAATTTACCCGCTTCGATCTGTTGCAGGATGTCAGCACGCGCATTACGCCAGAGGAGAAAGAGAAGGTTTTTCCGGGCGCGATGAACACCGTGATTTATAAAGGTAAAACGCTGGGGATGCCGTGGATCCTTGATACCAAATACCTCTACTACAACAAAGCGATGCTGGCGAAAGCGGGCATAACCACCCCGCCACAGACCTGGCAGCAGGTGCTGGATGACGCGAAAATCATCAAAGAGAAAAAGATTGTGAGTTATCCGCTGGTCTGGAGCTGGTCTCAGGCGGAAGCGCTGGTGTGTGACTACACCACGCTGGTATCAGGCTTTGGCGGGCAGTTCTATCAGAATGGCAAGCTCGACTTCTCCAGCCCGGCTTCACTCAAGGCGCTGAACCTGATGAAAAGCTCGCTCGATGACGGCCTGAGTAATCCGGCTTCCCGTGAATATCTGGAAGAGGATGTGCGCAAATCGTTTTCGAATGGCGATGCGGCGTTCGCGCTGAACTGGACCTACATGTACAACATGGCAAACGATCCTAAGCAGAGCAGAGTAGCCGGTGATGTTGGCATTATGCCTGCGCCGGGTGATGCGCCAGGAAAAGTGGGTGCGGTGAATGGTTCGATGGGTCTGGGGATCACCAAAGGCAGCACGCATGCTAACGAGGCGTGGCAGTATATTCAGTACATGACTTCACAGCCGGTGCAAAACCAGTATGCGAAGCTCAGCCTGCCGATCTGGAAATCCTCTTATCAGGACGAGGCGGTAAAAAAGGATCAGGAGAGCCTGATTGCCGCAGCGGATAAATCGCTAAACGTGATGCTGTCACGTCCTGAAACCACCGACTATTCACGCCTGTCGAACCAGCTGCAGCAGCAGTTACAGCAGGTCTTGCTGGGTAAAATCCCGGCGCAGGACGCGATGGCGACGGTGGATAAAAGCGCCGCCCGGCTGCGTTAAGGAGTCATGATGCTGAGTCTGCGTCAACGCGAACAGCGTCAGGCATGGGTGCTGCTGGCACCTATGCTGCTGGTGATGCTGCTGTTAACCGCCTGGCCCCTGCTGCGCACCATCTGGCTGAGTTTTACCGACGCTGCGCTGATTGGCAGCGGTGAAACGCCTGCCTGGATTGGGCTGGAAAACTACCTCTATGCGCTGAGCGATCCCGATTTTCGGGCGTCTGTCTGGCGCACGCTCTACTTCACGCTGGTGTCTGTCACTTTTGAAGGCGTCATTGGGGTGCTTGTGGCGCTGCTGCTGAATCAGAAATTCGTCGGGCGCAACGTACTGCGGGTGCTGGTGATTCTGCCATGGGCGCTGCCGACCATCGTCAACGCCATGATGTGGCGGCTCAACTTTAATCCCGATTACGGCAGCATCAACGCCCTGCTTAGCCAGCTCGGCATCATTGATGGCTATCGCAGCTGGCTGGGATCGCCAGATGCGGCACTCAATGCAGTAATGTTTGCAGATATCTGGAAAAACTATCCGCTGGTTACGCTGCTGGTGCTGGCAGCGCTGCAGTCGATCCCCGAAGATCTGTTTGAAGCAGCACGGCTGGATGGCGCATCTGCCTGGCGGCGTTTCCGCGCCATTACCTTCCCGGCGATTGTCGCGCCGCTGGGCGTCGCGCTGGTGTTACGTACCATCGATGCCTTTAAGATCTTTGACATTATCTACGTGATGACGCGCGGCGGGCCGGTAGACAGTACCAAAACCCTGAGCTTTTTTGTCTATCAGGAGTCCTTCAGCTACCTGCGTGCCGGCAGCGGTGCCGCTTACGCGATCCTGATGACCCTGATGTGCGCTCTGCTAATCACGCTTTACCTGCTGATGTTATGGCATCAGCGCCGCCGGAGTTCCGCTTATGAAAACTAAACTGCGCCGGGTGCTGCGTTACGGCGCGGCGCTGCTGGTCGCCATCAGCATTCTGGCCCCTATGGGCTGGCTGTTTCTGATGAGCGTCAGCTCCGCCAGCGATCTCTCCCGCGTGCCACTGGAATGGCTGCCACGCCAGTGGGATTTCAGTCGCTATCAGGGGCTGGTTTCGCTGGCACCCAACCAGCCGGGCAACATTTTCCTGCATGCGCTGGGTAACAGCCTGCTGGTGGCGACGGTGGCGACGGCGATCTCGCTGCTGCTGGCGATACCGGCTGCCTTCAGCTTCTCACGCTACAGCGGGCGCGATGCCTGGCTTTCCGGCGCGCTGGCGATCTACATGGTGCCGCCGGTGGCGTTTGTGCTGCCGCTCTACTTTCTGCTGCAACAGCTGGGGCTGCTCAACACCCGTCCCGGTCTGGTGATGGTCTACTGCTCGCTGATCCTGCCGTTTCTGACCTGGATGCTGAAGAATCAGTTTGACTCGCTGCCGCGCGATATCGAACAGGCGGCACGGCTGGATGGCCTGCGCTTCTGGCAGGTTCTGCTGCGCATCACGCTGCCGCTGGCGAAGCCGGTACTGGGTGCCGCGGCACTGTTTGGCTGGCTGCTTGCCTGGGATGAGTTTTTCTATGCGCTGCTGTTCACCAGCAATATTTCGGCACAGACCCTGCCGGTCGCGATTGCCGGCTTCACCGCCGGACGCGCGACCGATGACGGGCTGATCGCAGCGATTGGCATTCTGGCGTCGGTGCCGCCTCTGTTTATTGCCATCTGGTTACAGAAGACGCTGGTCAGCGGTCTCACCAGCGGCGGGAGTAAGGGATAATTATGGACAAGACCATCGCGTCCACGCTCTATGTGGTAGGCAATATCAATGTCGATTTAATCATGAGTACGCTCAGCGACTGGCCGAAACGCGGCACGGAAGTGATGCTGCAGCACAGCGAGCTACGTCCCGGCGGGTCTGCGGGTAACTGTGCGCTGGCGCTGGAGGCGATGCAGGTGCCGCATCGGGCCATCGCGAATCAGGGCGACGATGGCTTCAGCCACTGGCTCGCCAGTCACTTTCCCCACAGCGCTGCACACTGGCCGCGCTACGCCTGTGAGACCTCGCTGACGGTGGGCGTTACCCATCCCGATAACGAACGATCGTTTCTGAGCAATCACGGCCATATTACCGTCCTGACCGCGGACGATGTGCTGGCTCAGCTGCCGCTGCAGGCGACGCCGGGCGACATCGTGCTGCTGTGCGGCACCTTTCTCTGTCTTGAACTCTATGACCACTATCCGGCGCTACTGACTGAGCTACAAAAGCGTGGCTTCAGTGTGGCCGTGGATACCGGCTGGCCACCTGCGGGCTGGAGCGATGAGCTTCGCCTTGAGATGGGCAGATGGCTGGCGGACTGCGACTGGCTACTGCTGAATGAGGTTGAAGCGCTGGGTTTAGCAGGCGCAGATTTGCTGGATCAAAGCGGTAAACAGCTGGCCGCCCGTCTCAGTGGTCGCGGCGGTTGTGTGATTAAATGTGGCGCAGAGGGCGCACGTCTCTGGTCTGCCGCCTCTGTGCAGTTTGCCGCCGCCCAGCCGGTAACGGTGGTGGATACCATCGGTGCCGGAGACAGTTTTAATGCCGGTTTTCTGGCTGCACTGCTCTACCGCCAGTCATCGCTCACCGCGCTGCGCTGGGGCATTGAAGTGGCCTCACAGGCGATAAGCAGCTCTCCGCGTCGCTATCCCAGCTGGCAACAACTCCAATTAACCAATGAGGTGCGCTGACCATGGCCAGTGTTGAACTTGTACAGGTGGCGAAGCGCTACGGAAAACAGAGCGTGCTGCATCCGCTCGATTTAACCATTCCCGACGGCAGTTTTACCGTGCTGGTCGGTCCCTCCGGCTGCGGCAAGTCTACCCTGCTGCGGCTGCTCGCCGGCCTGGATAGCGTCTCTGACGGGGCGATTATGCTGGATAAAAAGCAGATCAATGACCTCGATCCCGCCGACCGGGATATCGCGATGGTGTTTCAGAGCTATGCGCTTTATCCGCATCTGACCGTTGCCGAAAATCTGGCGTTTCACATGCAGGTGAAAAAGGTGAAGCGCGAGGAGCAGAAAAGCAAAATCGCCCGTATCGCGGCTATTCTGGGTATCGACCAGCTGCTGCAGCGTTATCCACGGGCGTTGTCCGGCGGGCAGCGGCAGCGTGTGGCGATGGGCCGGGCGATGGTGCGCAATCCGCAGGTATTTATGTTCGATGAGCCGCTCTCTAACCTGGATGCGCAGTTACGCATGGAGCTGCGTGCCGAGATTAAGTCCCTGCATCAGCGTTTCAAAACCACGATGGTTTATGTCACGCACGATCAGGTCGAGGCGATGACGCTGGCGGATCAGATTGTGGTAATGAAAGATGGTGTGATTGTGCAACAGGGTGCGCCGCTGGCGATTTACGACCGGCCGGTTAACACCTTTGTGGCGCGTTTTATTGGTTCACCGCCGATGAACCTGCTGGATGCGCGTTTCCAGACTCGCGATGGTCTGCCCGGCGTCTGCTGTGGCGAGCAATGGCTGCCGTTGCCCGGTCGCTGGCACCACGCCGCGCTGCAGCAGGCCGATCAGCCGGTGACGCTGGGTGTACGACCCCACGATCTGATTTTTGATGCCTGCGGGCAACCGGCGGCGGTGAACATTGTGGAGATTACCGGCGAGTCGACACTATTACATCTGAACTGGCAGGGTTTCCCGCTGCATATGCAGCTGACTGGTCGGAGCGATGCCGTGCCGGGCGGCACGCTGCCGGTGACCGTGAAACCGGATAAGATGCACCTGTTCGATGCCAGCAGCGGTGTGCGGCTGACGGAACAATGATAAAAAAACCCGCCGCTGGCGGGTTTTTTAGTCTGTGAAGCAGATATGGGCTCAGGGAGCATACGTCCGCTTTACGCCAGATGAAACTGCTCCACCGTCTGTGACAGCTGCTGCGCCTGGTCTTCCAGCGAACTGGCGGCCGCCGACATCTGCTGTACCAGTGCGGCGTTCTGCTGGGTGACGCCATCCATTTCATTGACCGCAATCGTTACCTGGCTGATGCCGCGCGCCTGTTCGCTTGACGCTGTAACGATCTCACCGATAATCCCCTGCACTGAATTCACCGCCTGCATCATCTCCTGCATGGTCTTACCGGCATCGTTTACCAGCCGGACGCCACTCTCAACACGTACGCTCGACTCTTCAATCAGTGCGCCGATCTCTTTCACCGCATTAGCACTGCGCTGGGCCAGATTTCGCACTTCCGACGCGACCACCGCAAAACCGCGGCCCTGCTCACCGGCGCGTGCTGCTTCTACCGCCGCGTTGAGCGCCAGAATATTGGTCTGGAAGGCAATGCTATTGATCATGGTGGTAATGTCGCCAATCTTTTTCGAGCTGTCATCGATCTGCGCCATGGTCTGCACCACTTCGCCCACCAGCGAGGCACCGCGACTGGCAATGTGCGTCGCGTTTTCAGTCAGGCTGGTCGCCTGCTGCGCATTATCGGCATTCAGGCGGATCGTGGCGCTGATCTGCTCCATGCTGGCTGCGGTCTGCTCCAGTGCGGCGGCCTGTTCTTCAGTGCGTGACGCCAGATTGAGGTTGCCGCTGGCAATTTCGCCCGCGCCCTGTCGTACAGATTCACTGGAATCTTTAATCTGCCCGACAATCTGCCGGAGCTGGCTTTGCATAGTATGAAGCGCAAAGAAGAGGCTGCTGCGATCGCCGTTTTTCACTGCAATCGCGTTATCCAGCTTGCCATCCGCGACGGCCAGCGCAATATTTGCCGCTTCAATCGGCTCGCCGCCAATCGGACGCAGCACCTTACGGCTGAACAGCATGCCCAGTACGGTGCCGACCAGCAGAATACTGACCACCATCAGCAACAGCGCCCACATCAGCTGCCGGTTGGCAGCAGCCATCACCTGACTGACCGGTGCGACGACGCCGAGATACCAGGGTTTGTCACTGTTACCAATTACCACCGGCTGCCAGGTGACTAATGCTTCTTCACCCAGCACGGCATCAAAATGCTGTACGACTTTCGTCGTAAAGCCATCTTTTTCGCCTTTCCAGGGTTTACCCGCTTCCTCTTTCACTGGCGAGGACACCACATTTCCGCCATTCGAGAGCAACAGCGCATAGCCGCTGCCCTGCCAGGGTTTGATTTGATTCACTTTCTGCTGCAGAGAGGCCAGTGAAATGTCAGAGGTGACGATCGCTTTTAAGGTGCCCTGATCGATAATCGCGGCAGCCACGGAAGTCAGCAATGTCGGCACGCCGTTATAGGCATAGCTGTAAGGTTCGGTAAGCGTATCTTTTTGTGATTTTTGCGGGATCAGATAGTAATCGCCCTGACCCGGCGTCAGATAGGAGAGCAGCGGATGCATCGCGTATTTACCTGATGCGTCACGATCCACAAAAAAAGCATAGCGTCCCTGTGGCGCCTGGCCCGGCTGTGACACGAACTCCGCATCGCGGCCATCAAACGCATTCTGTTCGAATATTACCGACATCGACAGATAATCAGGGTTGGCGCGCAGCGCATACTCCATGACTTTATCGGCCACTTTACGGTCGGTAATAGCGGCCTGAGGCAGCGCAATCAGACTTTGCCCGAGATGACTGGCAACATCACGGGCATGACCCAGCTCCTGCTGCACCTGAAGCGCACGGCTCTGTGCTATCTGCTGCAGATAGTTTTCTGCGAGTACCTTCTGTTCTTTACCCGATTGCCAGCTGAGGACGCCGATAGTCACGGTAAATCCCAGCATAATTGTCAAACCACCCATGATCAGCATCTGTGCACGGGTACTCATTCTTTTCTTATGTGTTAACTGACTGGCCATAGTGATTCCCCTGGAATTTACCTGTTTCTTTCCCTCCTTGTGATTACGTTGCTCCTGAGATCATCTATCGGCGGCGTTTTTTTGAACTTTAGTCAGCGTAATTCTGGCGGGCTGCCTGTCTGGCTGTGAGTCATTCAGGAAAATTGATCGCAAAGAGGATATGGCGCTGCGTATGAACAGGCTTTTTTTGATCTGCAACAATACTGCTGCCCGCCTTTACTGTCAGTTTATGTCAACAGTTGCTGTAGCCCTTTGTCACTGTGGAGAGAGATCAATGATCGGTAAATCAGGATTAGCCATTGGGATGGTTGTCTGGCTGGCGTATGTTGCCTGGATCGTTCACTACTATTCAGACACCTTTATGCAGTTCTCCCGCTAAGCAAACAGGACCTTCGGGTCCTTTTTTTTGTCCTTAATTCCTTACGGTTGGCCTGTGAGCCGGATATTCGCTATTATCGACTCATTCTGTGAGCCGAATAGCAAACTCTATTCGGCTCATCTCCTCTTACTGTGAGCCAACTATGAGCGTTAACTGGATCTGGCAGCAGCCGGACTGGCCCGATTTTCAATGGCAGGATGCCGTTCTGCTACCGCGCCTGCGCCATCTGCAGCAGCAGCGCGGGTTGCTGCTGGGACGAGCCAGCCTGCAGTCAGACAGTGATTCGCAGACGCTGGATACCCTGCTGAGTAATATCCTTTCCTCTTCCGCGATTGAAGAGGAGCGGGTAAACGTGCAGTCAGTACGCTCATCGCTGGCGCGCCGGTTAGGCGTCACGGAAGAACAGCCTTATCCGGTCTCCGATCGCTCGGAAGGGCTGGCCGCGATGATGCTTGATGCTATCAACAATCGCAGCCAGCCACTGACGCCTGAACGATTATTTCAGTGGCATCACTGGCTTTTCCCGGCAGATGAATGGACGGTACAGCGTCTGAGCGTCGGCACGCTGCGCGGCAGTGAGCCGATGCAGGTGATCTCTGGTCGCATCGATCGCCCCACGGTGCATTTTGAAGCCCCACCGCGACAGGGACTGGAGCCGCAGCTGACACAGTTTATTGAGTGGTTCAACAGCAGTCAGCATGACGTGATGCTGGACCCGCTGCTGCGCGCCGCCATCTGTCATCTCTGGTTTGTCACCCTGCACCCGTTTGATGACGGTAATGGGCGTATCACGCGTGCGTTAACCGATCTGGCACTGGCGCAGGCCGACAGCCAGAGCATCCGCCTGTATGCCATGTCGCCCGCTATTCTGGCGCAGCGTGCCGGTTATTACCGCATCCTTGAGCAGACGCAGAAAGGCGGCCTTGATATCACAGACTGGCTGGTGTGGTTTCTTGATATCCTGGATGAGAGCCTGAAGCAGGCGATGAACGTTATCGATCGCACCCAGATGAAAGCGCGTTTCTGGCTGCGTCATCAGGGAATGGGATTGAGCGCGGAACAGGTAAAAGTACTGAACCGACTGCTTGACGGCGGTGAGCAGGGTTTTGAACTGGGGATCAGCGCCAGCCAGTATCAGAAGGTGGCTAAAGTGAGTAAAGCGACCGCGACCCGTCATCTGGCGGATCTGGTAGAGAAAGGCTGTCTCTACCGGCTGGAGGGTGGCGGACGAAGCACGCGCTATCAGGTTGATACCCGCGACAATCATTAAGTCCTGATGGGGTGCGAGTGATGATAATCGCCGCTAAAAACAGCAACGCCGGAAGGTTCGCTTCCGGCGTTGTGGCAATCAGGCAGCTTTAACGGCGCGTACTTTCTTCGCAGCAGGCTCTTCCGCCTGATCATCCGCACCCTCTTCTGCCACGGCTTCAGGCTTCGTCGTGCCTGCGGCCACGTCCGGCAGTTTGCTGGTGCGCAGAATATGCTGCACCGCATCTTTCTGCTCGGCAATCAGCAGGCCCAGCGTTTCTGCCTGAGATTCCTCCAGTGCAGGTTGATGCTGTAACAGCCAGTCAGTGAAGGCTTCGGCCATATCGAGCATTTTGTCGTAGGCATCGGCCTCTTTCTTATTGGCAAACGTCATCTTCTCTTCACCCTTTCTGACTACAACAAATTTTGTTTCAACAGCCATCTTTTCGCCCTCAGGTACTGTGTATACATACAGTATATCATGCCGGTTATGCTTTGCCAGCAGAGAATAGAGTTTATCGGTTATGCACGAGCTAACCTTAACCGGACGCAGGTTTTTTTCTTTTTCCTGTCGCTTTTCTGCCGGACGTTATGCGGACTACACCAGCAACTCTTCAAGGAACATCGCCAGCGCCTTGCGCGGATCGTCCTCTTCCGAAACGATCACCTCGATCCCCCACTGCCCCAGCACCTCTTTGGCTACCGGGTTATTACGGTTAGTGAACAGGTACGATTTTGGCCGGGCCGTCGCCAGCCCGGTGCGGCCCCACATCTTGGTCAGACGGTAAAACAGCAGGCGAATGTTGAAATCACTGATGCTGTAGCCGACAAACAGCACGGAGTTGCCCATTACGTCATGAGTCAGTTTGATGTCGAGCGGTGAGTCAAAATAGAGGCGTTCGAAATAGCTGCTCTCATCGAGCACGATAGAGGTGTCATCATCGAAGTCACCGTGCAGCTTGATGATGTGACGTTTATCTTCGGTCAGCGAGACCAGGTCAGCGGCGTTCGCCACTTTGTAATAGGGAACGCCGTGCGCCTCGTGCGCCGCTTCCAGCCAGCGATCGTAATTGGTGGTATAGATGCGCGAGAAGTTACCCTGAGTAATCATGGTATGAATTTCAGAAGACCGGACATCGATATCCGGCCGGTGCCACTCGCGATCCATCCAGCTGCGCAGCGGGCCAAGCGACCCTTTCTTCTGCTTGTAATACTCCGCCAGTGACAGGTGCGTACCGTAGGTATTGAAGATTTTGGGATCGTAACCCAGCTCGTTAGCCAGGTGAGCAATCAGTTCATGCCACTCGGGGAGGCCAAAATTACGCGAAATACCGGCACCGGCAAACAGAATAAGTTTGCCGGAATCATAGGCGCGTTTGAGTTCAGGTTTCATGCCACTCCCCGAGAGGTTTTTAAAAAGGTGGCGAAGCGATCCAGCGCGATGCGCCGCATCGAGATCTCATTCTTGAGTTCGCCCATTTCTGCAAAGGTCTGCTCATACCCTTCGGGGATAAAGACGCAATCCCACTGGAAGCCGCGCGTCCCAGCGGGTTTCGCGGCGATGGTGCCGCGCAGTTCACCCGAGAACTGATACATTTTGCGGCCGTCGCAGTAGCCGAGCACTGTTTTGGCCGTCACGGCCTGGCTATCCAGTCCCTGCACCAGCGCGGTAAAGCGCTCAGCGTCCAGGCGGTTCCAGAAGATGCGGGTCAGACCGGCGGGCAGACCATTGAGGCCATCCAGATAGAGACCGGTATGCTCAACAAACAACGGTCGCCCAATCAGCGAAAAGGCTTTGGTCAGTTTATCGCGCACCAGGTCCAGCTCGTTTTCAGTCTGAATTTCTTCGATACGACGGGCGATGGGTAATACTTCGACCCCGACAGGCTCGAGTATCTTACGCACCTCCGCCAGCTTTTGCTCATTGGCAGAAAGGAATCTGATTTTCATGGGGCTTCCAGGTCAATTACTCCGCCACGCAGTGAGGATTTTTTACGAAAACAGGCGGGCAGGATAAATCACTAACGCTGGAGAGTGTAGTTCAATTCTGTGGTCATCAGATTGCAGAACCGGCTTCAGCAGGAGAGCCGGTTCTGCCGACTCAGTAAACAATGCCCGGCGGATTCACCGTGGAGTGCGTCACAGCTTCATCCTGTTCACCCCAGCGCGTCAGCACCTGCTGATACTGCCCGCCCGTAATGGTGCCATCCAGCGCAGTCTGCAATGCGGGTGCCAGGCCATTCCCTTTTTTAGTGGTCACGGCAACCCAGGCGCGAAACGGTCCGCTGCCAACCAGCTTTGTCTGGCCGCGTGACGCCACTTTCCAGGCGGCCATCGAGTGCGGGCCAAAGATCGCATCAGCCCGCCCCGACAGCAGCGTCAGGGTCGCCGACGCATCATCGGTAAGGTAAATCGGGGTCACCGGTGGCAGACCTTTAGCCCGGTTCTGCTGATCCCAGCTCAGTAATATGCGCTCCTGATTGGTGCCCGATGAGACGATAATCCGCTTACCGGCAATATCCGGCGGGCTGCTAATCTGGCTGATTTTACTGTCGCTTTTTACCGCAAAGGCGTGGTTATCAGCGCGATAGGTCGCAAAATCGAACTTCTTCTTACGCTCTTCAGTAACGGCAATGTTAAACATCGCGACATCATAGCGTCCGGCGCTGATGCCCAGAGGCCAGTCCTCCCACGAGGCCGGAACCAGCTTCAGCTTTAACCCCAGACTGTCAGCCAGCAGCCTGGCGATGTCCGGATCGCTGCCGATCCGCGTGACGTTGTCAGACGCCAGCAGCGACAGCGGCGGTGAGTTAGTCGCGGCAGTCGCAACCGTCAGCGTACCGGGCTCGATAAAGTGAAAGTCAGCCGGGATTTTCGCGATCGCCTGCGGATTCGCCGGAGCATGGATTGGCGTCTCGTTTTTCAGTACATCGAGCTTCTCCGCCGCCGGACAGCTCAGCACCGGGAGCAGCGTCAGCGCTGTTAACGTCAGCGCCCTCATAACACGCGCGCCAGAAAACGGCGGGTGCGCTCATGGCGCGGATTGTTCAGTACCTGCGTGGTGCTGCCCTGCTCAACAATCCGGCCATCCACCATAAAGACCACGTTGTCCGCCACTTCACGGGCAAAGCCGATCTCATGGGTCACAATCACCAGCGTGGTACCGGAACGCGCCAGCTTTTTGATCACATCGAGCACTTCACCAACCAGCTCCGGGTCCAGCGCCGAGGTCGGTTCATCGAACAGCATCACGCGGGGATTGAGCATCAGGGCACGCGCAATAGCGATACGCTGCTGCTGCCCGCCCGACAGATGACGCGGCCAGGCATCGGCTTTATGGCGCAGGCCGACAATATCCAGCAGTTCACCCGCCCGCGCTATCGCTTCAGATTTCGTCAGCTGACGATGGGCAATCGGCGCTTCAATCAGGTTATCCAGCACGCTGAGGTGCGGAAACAGATTAAAGTTCTGGAACACGTAGCCGACGTTGATACGCTGCCGCAGAATCGCCTTCTCTTTGAGTTCATACAGCTTGTCGCCGCGCTGCTGATAGCCGATGAAGTCGCCATCAATCTGAATGAATCCCTCGTCGACCCGCTCCAGATGATTGATGGTGCGCAGCAGCGTGGATTTTCCGGAGCCGGACGGCCCCAGAATCACCGTGACCGATCCAGGCTCCAGCGACAGCGAAACATCATCCAGCGCTGTGTGTTTACCAAAACGCTTGGTCACGCCGGTAATACTGATGGCACCTGTGGTGTGTGAAGTGCGGTAATCAATGGCTTCGGACATGGCTGATCTCCTCGGTCGGATGAAGTGGCGTGACGCGGTTGCGCCATTGTTGCCAGCGCGAAGGCTGCGGCTCACGGTTCACGCTGCGGGCCAGCCAGCGCTCAACGTAATACTGAATCACGGACAGGACGGTGGTGATAATCAGATACCAGGCGGCACCGACCATCAGCAGCGGGATCACTTCCTGATTACGGTTGTAAATCATCTGGATGGTGTAAAACAGCTCCGGCATCGCCAGCACATAAACCACGGATGTGCCTTTCGCCAGGCTGATGATTTCGTTGAATGCGGTCGGAATAATGGCGCGCAGCGCCTGTGGCAGAATGATCCGGAAGGTCCGTCGTGAGGCGGAAAGCCCCAGCGCGGAAGCGGCTTCCACCTGACCGTGATCGACGCCGAGGATCCCGCCACGGATAATCTCCGCACTGTAAGCCGCCTGCACCAGCGTCAGACCAATTACCGCCGCCGGGAACTGGCCCAGCACGTTAATCGTCTGAAATGCGCCCCACGACAGGCCGGTAAACGGAATGCCAATCGACAGCGTGTCGTAGAGGTAGGAGAAGTTATAGAGAATGATCAGCACCACGATGAGCGGCAGCGAACGGAACAGCCAGATGTAGCCCCATGCCAGGGTGCTCAGCAGCCACGACGAGGAGAGACGCGCCAGCGCCAGCAGACCGCCAAAGAAGAGGCTGAAAATAGTGCCCAGCAGAGTCAGGAGCAGCGTCTGACCCAGGCCGTGCAGGATCACGGGATCAAAAAACCAGCGGGCAAACACGCCCCACTCCCAGCGCGGGTTAAAGGCCACTGACTGAATCACGCCCGCCAGGATAAACAGCGCCACGATAGCGCCTGCGGTGCGCGCCGGATAACGTGCCGGGACCACCTGCAGATGTTGATGTTTACTCATCGTCACTCCTTAACTTGCCGCAGCGACGTTATACACGCCGATCACTTTAATAAAGCGCAGTCGCCCGTCGTGTGGCGGCTGGCCGTAACGCTCCAGATCGCCGCTCAGGTCGAACTGTGGCTGATAGCCGTGACCGGTATAAAGCCGCACCGCCTCCGGCTGGCGAAAGCCAGTGGTGAGAAACAGCCGCTGATAGCCCGCCTGCAGGGCGCGCCGTTCCAGCTCCTGCAACACCACCAGCGCCAGCCCCTGACGGCGCAGATCGCTGCGGGTCCAGATGCGTTTCAGCTCAGCGGTCTGCGGGTCATAAGGTTTGTAAGCGCCCATCGCGATGATTTCGCCGTCGCGCTCCAGCACAATAAACAGTCCCTGCGGCGGCAGATACCATTCGGTCAGCTCCTGCTCCTGCTCGTTACGGCGTGAGAAAAAGTCGCCATAACGTGCTGAATATTCACCAAACAAACCACCCAGAATCGGTTGCAGCTCGGGAGCCTCCGGCGAAACTTCGCGGAAAGTGGATTCACTCATGGTCAGCTCCTTAGTCGCCCAGGCCGGCGGGGTTGATTTCAGAACGATCGATATGCTCCACGCCTTCACCCCAGCGGTTCAGCACCTTCTGATAATCGCCATTGCCGATGACGCCATTCAGCGCGGTGCTGATCGGTTCCGCGAGGCCGCTGCCTTTCTTCACCGTCACGGCAATGTGCGCCGCTTTTGGCCAGCCGCCATCCACGCTGCCGACCAGCCGGGTTTTACCGGTCAGCGCCGCTTTCCAGGCACCAATCACGTTAGGACCGAAGTAGGCATCGGCCCGCCCCGCCTGCAGTGCCAGCGTCTGGGCGGCGTCATCTTTGGTATAGACCGGCGTAAAGGCTTTCAGGCCTTTTGCCTGATTCTCTTTATCCCACGCCAGCAGAATCGCCTCCTGATTGGTGCCGGATCCCACGATGATCCGCAGTCCGGCAATGTCTTCCGCTTTGGTCAGTGACTTAATCGGGCTACTGGTTTTGACATAAAAGCCGAGTGAGTCTTTGCGATAGGTGGCGAAGTCGAACTTCTCTTTGCGCTCTTTAGTCACGGTAATGTTGGAGATCGCCGCATCATACTTGCCCGAGGCCACACCCAGCGGCCAGTCTTCCCACGACGTCGGTACGACGTTAAGTTTTAATCCCAGGCTGTCCGCAACCAGTCGGGCAATATCCACTTCGCTGCCGAGCAGGGTTTTGTTGTCATCGGAAAACACCGTCAGCGGCGGAGAGTTCTGCGCCGCCACGGCCACGGTAAAGGCGCCCGGCACCACAAAGTGATGTCCCGCGGGCAGTTGCGCGATGGCGTCAGGATTTTTCACCGTATTAATCGGCGCTTTATTCGCTTCCAGGCTGACGCGCTGGCCGTTATAGGAAACGCTGGTGCCTTCAGCCAGCGCATGGCTGCTGGCGGCCAGAATAAGCAGGGCAAGAAGACGCGATGTTTTTTTCATGACGTAGGCTCTTATTTTGAGGTGAACTGATTAACGGGTTGTTTCAGGGAGAAGCTGTCGCGAAGGGTGCTGCCAGGGTAGTCGCGGCGCGTCAGGCCGCGAGCCTGCAGAATCGGCACCACGCGGTCGACAAAACGCTCAAAGGTATCGGGTGTGCCGCCATTAATGATGAAGCCGTCTGTGGCGTGGGTCTCAAACCAGAGCTGCAGGCCATCCGCGACCTCTTCCGGCGTGCCGTGAAACAGCGGACGCGGCGTTGCGGCTTCCAGTGCCGCCTGGCGCAGCATATGGCCATGCTGCTGTGCTTTGCGTTTGATCTCGTCGGTGGTGCTGCGGAAGCTGTTCTGCCCGATGTCGCCGATGTCCGGGAACGGCTCATCCAGCGGATATTGTGAAAAGTCATGGTGGTCGAAGAAACGACCGAGGTAGTTAAGTGCATCGGTAATCGATACCAGCGCCGCCGTGGTCTGATACTGACGCTCTACGTCTTCCGCATCATCACCCACGATCACGCTGACACCCTGGAAGATGTGCAGATCCTCTGGCTGGCGACCGTTCGCTACCAGCTGCTGTTTCACATCCTGATAAAATGCCTGGGCTTCTTCACGGGTTGGCTGATGGGTAAAGATGGCGTCAGCATGGCGCGCCGCCAGCTTTTTACCGTCATCGGACGCACCCGCCTGGAAGATGATCGGACGGCCCTGCGGCGTGCGGGCGATGTTAAGCGGTCCCTGCACCTGGAAGAAGTCACCGTGATGATCAAGCGTATGCAGCTTCGCCAGGTCGAAGAACTGGCCACTCTCCTTGTCCCGTACAAAGGCATCCTGCTCCCACGAATCCCACAAGCCTTTCACAACCTGCAGATACTCGTCGGCAATGCGGTAACGCAACGCGTGTTCCGGGTGTTTCTCGCGGGAAAAGTTTTTGGCGGAACCCTCCAGCGGCGAGGTGACAACGTTCCAGCCCGCACGCCCGCCGCTGAGGTGATCGAGGCTGGCAAACTGACGCGCCACGGTGAACGGCTCGCTGTAAGAGGTGGAAACGGTACCGACCAGCCCCAGATGTTCCGTGACGCCCGCCAGTGCCGAGAGCAGCGTCAGCGGTTCAAAACGATTAAGAAAGTGCGGGATCGATTTCTCATTAATAAACAACCCGTCGGCGACAAACAGAAAATCGAGCTTGCCCTGCTCCGCCTTGCGGGCGATTTTTTTGGCGTACTCCAGATTAATACTGGCATCGGCCTGCGCCGCCGGATGGCGCCAGGCAGACATGTTTCCCGACGCGCCATGCAGAATAGTGCCCAGCCGAAGTTGTCTTGTGGTCATGATGCTCTCTCTTTTTTAGTCGTAGCGATGCCCGACGAGGGTTGTCAGAACCCCCGTGTTTTAACGGGCTGCAAATGAATTCAGTTCAGAATGGCTTCCCGACATCGCGCATTGAGGTGTTGTAGCGCCTGGCGGGCCAGTCGGGCGAAGTAGTCGGCGGCGGGGGCAATCAGCGCCTCATCCGGGGTGAAGCTGGCATGGTGCAGACCGAAATCACTGGCGCTGCCGATGCTGACAAACGCACCCGGCACCTGTTGCAGATAGAACGCAAAATCCTCACCCAGCAGATGCAGTTCGGCGGACTGCACCCGATAGCCTGCCTGCTGCGCGACGTCACTGCTGAAGGTTGCCCAGTGCGCATCGTTGATTAGCACCGGCGGGCCGGGATGCCAGCTCAGGGTCGCCTGCGCGCCATTGGCTTCAGCAAAGTGCTCAACCAGCGTGCGCACCCGCTGTTCCAGTTCGGCACGCAGCTGTAAATCGTGAGTGCGGGCCGTGCCGCCAAACTCCACGCCGCCCGGCAATATGTTCCAGCTTTTGCCGCCGTCGATGCGGGTAATGCTCAGCACCAGACTGTCCAGCGCACTGAAGCTGCGACTGGTGAGTCCCTGTAAGGCCTGGATAATCTGACTGGCGGTGACAATACTGTCGACGCCCTGCTCCGGATAGGCGGCATGTGCGCCTTTGCCGGTAACGCGAATAATAAATTTGTCTGTATTGGCATAGAACGCGCCACTGCGGGTGGCAAAGGTGCCGACAGGCAGTGAAGGCTCGTTGTGCATGCCGAAAATAGCCTGAACCTCATCCAGCACGCCCGCGTCAATAAACTGGCGTGCTCCGCGCGCTATCTCCTCAGCGGGCTGAAACAGGATGCGCACCCGACCAGGCAACTGATCGGCCCCGGCGTTAAGCTGTAACGCCGCGCCCAGCATCACCGCGCTATGGAGGTCGTGACCGCAGGCGTGCATCACGCCGGGATGACGGGAGTGAAAACGCACGCCGCTCGCCTCATGGATCGGCAACGCATCGATGTCGGCGCGCAGGGCGATAACGGTCTCTCCGCTGCCAATTTCCGCCACAAGACCCGTCTCAAGGGGATAGTCGAGCAGCCGGATGCCCGCCGCCTGCAACCAGCCCCGCAGCCGGGCGGTGGTGGCGAACTCCTGACCCGACAGCTCCGGCCAGGTATGCAATTCACGCCGCCATTCAATCAGTTGTGATGCATTGCTCATGATGACTCTCCACTCAGACTCAGGCTGCAACCAGATGATGCGTAGCCAGCAACTCCAGTGACTGCAGGCGGGCAACCGGCTCGGTAATCGGCGTGTCGATAACGAATTCATCAATGTCGAAATTATGGTGCAGCGCATCCAGCTGGGCATGAACCTGTGCTGCGGTGCCTTTCAGCAGTGACGGCGTGCGCGGCTCAATCTGATAATCGCGATATCCACCCTGACGCACATAGCGCTCAGCCTGTTCAAGACTGCCGACGTTGACGCCAGGCCCGTCTTTCACCGACACATGATAATGACGCAGCGTGGAAACCAGCAGGTCAGCCTCGGCGGGCGAGTCGGCCACCACTACCTGAACAGCGACCAGTGCGCGCTGGCCATTACTGAGGCGAGAGAAGGTACTCAGTGCGTGCTCCAGCAACTGGCGGTCGCCATTGATATGAGCTGCAAAGACGAACTGCCAGCCCAGACTGGCCGCCAGCCGTGCGCTCTCTTCACTGGCACCCAGCAGAAAACGGTTAGCAGGACGTGATGGCAGCGGCGTCGCGGCTAAACTTTCGTCATCAGGCTGTACCTGTGTAGGTTTAAGCCAGCTATCCAGCAGCTGAAGCTGTTCGGCAAAGCTGCCTTTTTTAGCCGCATCGACACCCTGTTGCAGGGCATGGGTTGAAAGTGGCAGTCCGCCCGGCGCTTTGCCCACACCGAGATCGATGCGGCCCGGTGCCAGTGAGGCGAGCAGGTTAAAGTTTTCCGCCACTTTATACGGGCTGTAATGCTGCAACATCACCCCGCCCGAGCCGACACGAATATGGCGGGTCTGAGCAATGATCCAGGCAATCAACACTTCCGGTGAAGGACTGGCGAGCTGCGCAGTATTGTGATGTTCCGCCAGCCAGAAGCGGTGATAACCCCACTCCTCAGCTAACTGCGCCAGCTGCAGCGTGCGCTGCAGTGCTGCTGCAGGCGACTCGCCCTGCAGCACGGGCGCTTTGTCTAACAGACTTAATCGATATGCCATTCACCTGGTCCTTGTTCATTCCGGTTGCGGACCAGTGTGCTGCGCAGTCGATTATTGGTAAAACATCATATTGTTTTATGCTTTATTGAATTCGTCATAATGGGGAGATAATGAAGTCGACAGGAGGGTATAAGTCGATAAGGCTGGATGTCAGGGTGATATTTTGCGTTTAACGCTCTTCGTAAACTGATATTTATTTGCTCAAAACCAGTGCATGGCAAAGCTATGCAGAAAATTGTCTTATATTTTTTCAGGCGGGCGTCTGATTAAATCAGAGGTTATGTGTCAGATAACCTCTGGAATATGATTAGCTGGCCGTAATCTGGCTGATGATTACGCCTTTGGTGATGCCTTTTTCACGATAATATTGAAGACAGGTTGACTGTGTGAAATCACCGTAACGGCGTGAGTCATTGCAGTATTGCGTTATCTTCCCTTCGGGCTTGCTGGAGAACGTCGCGAAAAGAGTGGCTGTTGATGCACCGAGTAAAGGGATGCCTTTAACAGAGACATTCAGATAACGTTTATAGGCAGAACACCCTTTTTGCTTTTCCTCTCTGGCAATGGCTATTGCCGTTAAATCGCCCTGCCCCATTTCATTATCGGAGATAAACCAATAGGTTATGTTTTCGGATGTCAGGCAGAGCCATGATGCAAAATCATCCCGGTTAACCACTGCGCCAGTTTGTTTAGCGATATCAGTAAGGCGGCTAATCTCAAATGGAAAGAGCCGATCGCCAATAACCACTTTGGGCACTAAGTCCTTATGAGTGTCGTAATAAGTGACGGATGATTCTTCATTGTAATAATTTGCGCCGAAACCTGTCATCGGGTTAGCCATCAAAACAGGTGAAAAAACAGCAACAAATATAATAAGAAGTGATTTCATTTTACATTTAACTCCCTATCACCACTTGCCCAGATGCTTTTACGGACGCTGAGGGTAGCGATTATGCAGCCTTCTGATGAATCCAGTGGATGCTTCTTACTTGCTCCATGAATGCGAAATTCCGACCGGCCACACATAGCATTACTTAGAGCGGGTATGAGGTCGAGCGTGTATTTTCCGGTATGAACCGAATTATGGGGAGAACCAATGGTATAGCTGCCTCTGGGTAGTGGACCTTTATTGCTTACGCATTCCTGATCACTATCATTCTTATAACCCGTCGCTCCAGCGTAATTTGCGGTGTATGTTTCACCATTACGTGTGAAAGTGTGCGTTGCCACATTATATTCCCATGCCATTATGCATTCCTCTCGCTCCATGAATCAGAATGAATTACATTGCCATCCAGATAATGCCATGTAATTTTTTTATACAAAAAATCAATGTATTCAGCATGATTATGCTTTTCCCAATGATGATTTTTAACATCCATCATTAATGGCTCTATCTCTATAACCTTAACTTCCTCAAGTGTTGTTCTGAAATACTCTTGCTCCTGTCCATTATAGTTTATTCTATAGAATCTGAAGACTGCTGACTTTAATGTCTGACCTGTAGAGAGAGCTTTGTAAAGAAATGGAGAAGAATTATCGATTTCTTTCATAAACGAATAAGAACTATGCAAACTTTTTGCAGTAATTTTTCCGTTCAAAGGATCGGTAACTTGTTCAATGGAGTGCATCAGTTCGCTAACTTCTATACTCCCCTCCCTACCATTCAAATCAACATTTCCTTTTATGCGGATTCCGCCATCATCTTCAAGCCATAGGTAAACTGGAATAGCCATCGAGAACTCCTTTTCTTTATCAAAGAGCACATTAATTATCTGATATCATTTTTTTGCAAGGTAGCATTTAATTAATCTTTGATTTGAATCAAGCAATAACGTATTTAGAGCTTTTTTTCATAAATGAATTGAGCGATTGATTAGTTATTGAAGTAATTTGAAAAGAGTAAAACAGATCGAGTTCACCTGTAATCTTTAAGCCATTTTAAACCTGCTGACACAGAAGGCGGGCGATAAAATCATGCTGCTCATCAGAATTTTGTCTTCATATCAAAGCGCCACCTTCATGATTGAGAGAGAACTGACCTACCGATATCCTTGCAAAGTAATAACCTTTATTTCTGGAAAGTTCGTTGACTAAAGCTTGATTACACCTAAGGCCGCTGTGAATTTTGCTTCAACGGGAAATGTCGGGTGTTAATAATCGCCACATTCACTTCACAGGGAACACCGTCATCAAGGAAAACCGTCTCATTGAGCTGAATGACCGCATCCCCTGCCGCTAAGTTAAGCAGCGTCAGGGTCTGTGAATCCGTGAGGTTCACGGCCGTCAGATGCTGATCCCTGAGCTGCACTTTCTTACCGGTAACCTCTTCAATATAGGCATACTTTGAGACTTCCAGCTTGCTGAACTCAAGGCTATTAAACATATTCACCGGCAGATGAATATGTTCGAGAGCTACGGGGATATCATCGAAACACATCAGACGTAAAATTTTATAAATCTGATCGCTGTTTTTAATACGGAGCGCCTGCGCCATATCGGCTGATGGGACCTTAATGATGCTGACTGAAATGATTTTCCTGACGCCTTTATGACCTTTTCGTTGCGCCTGAAAATCAAACGGTGAAAGCACATGGTATCGATGTGCCTGGCTGCTTATTTCAGTGGAACCCACAAAGATACCTGAACCTTTAACGCGGTAGATTCTCTGCTGCTCAATCAGAATACGTGTCGCTTCACGAACCGTCGCACGGGTAATACCGATATTTTTTGCGATGGATATTTCGGTATCCAGCTTTTCTCCGGGGCGAAGGCCATCATCCTTAATTTTATTGAGGATGTAATCTACAACCTCTTTTTGCTTTTCTGTGATGCCATCAACCATCGAATGTCTTCCTGTATGCATGAAGGTGAAACGCCATCAATCCGTGTCAGTACAGTTCTGCCTGACATTGCCGGACAAGTACTACTTCGGCTACCTCAATATGTGACCAACTTATCAAAATGGCACTGATGTTAAGGCTGTTCAGCAATATTTTAACTTTACAGGTTGTGTCCGTACACGTCGAAGGACATCATCAGGATGACTAGACATCTTCAACATGTACAGATGTGATGACGAAGATGAAATATAACCTTACGCCCGCAGTCAGCAACTGATTTTTTCGTAACGCTATGAATAGTGGGTTTTTTAATAAAATCATGTCCTTCATTATCCTGAGCTTATATGGTCTGCAGGCGCAGTTAAAAAGGGTGAAGGGAGCATTTAAAAAAAACTGACTGTACATACTCATGCATTCTGAGAGGGATTAAAGCGATGTCACACCTGGCGAAGTGGTTAAACAACGAGAAAGTCCAGTACGTTGAACACGTTGCGGACTGGCAGGACGCGATAGCGATAGCCGGGCGTCCTCTGCTCAAAGAAGGCGCAATATCGCAGGATTATATTGATGCCATTATTCGACAAAAAGAGGAGATCGGTCCCTTTTTTGTTATCGCGCCGCAGATTGCTATGTCTCACGCGCGCCCTGAGGAAGGCGCGCACAAACTGGGCTTGTCGATTGTGCTGCTGGGCACACCCGTGAATTTTGACTCTGAAGAGAACGATCCGGTAAAAGCGATTTTTATGTTTTCAGCACCGGACAGTAATAGCCATATCGAAATGATTTCCCAGCTGGCAGAAGTTCTGTCCGATGAAAACATCATGGCACGGCTCTTTAATGCGAACAGCCAGGACGCGCTCATGACGATTTTATCAGGCGTCTGATCCGCCGGTTAAAATACGACTTTTAATCAACAGTTAATGAGGTTTGATATGAAGATTATGGCAGTGTGTGGTTCAGGTCTGGGCAGCAGCTTTATGATGGAAATGAACATCAAAAAAGTGCTTAAAACAATCGGCGTTGAAGCGGAAGTTGAACATTCGGATCTTGGCTCTGTTACTCCTGACGTGGCGGATGTATTTGTGATGGCAAAAGATATTGCCTACAGCGCAAACCTGCCGGAACAGAAGGTTATCATCATCAACAATATTATCGACCTGAAAGAAGTGGAGCAAAAAATACGCGAGTATTTTGAGAAAAACTGACGCGAATAATCAGATAAACGCCTTATCCTCGAGGTTAATATGTTTACTCAAAATCTTTTGCAGTTCGTCGTCGATGTACTGAAAGTGCCCTCAATTCTGGTCGGGCTGGTGGCATTTTTCGGACTGATTGCGCAGAAGAAGCCGTTTCCTGATGTGATTAAGGGTACGGTAAAAACCATTCTGGGCTTTCTGGTGCTGGCAGGTGGCGCGACCGTTCTGGTCGGTTCTCTGACGCCACTGGGCGACATTTTCAAGCATGCGTTTGATGTTCAGGGCATCATTCCAAATAACGAAGCGATGGTCTCTATCGCGCTGGCTAAATATGGTGCGCCAACCACCATGATCATGGCCTTCGGCATGGTTGCTAACATCGTGGTCGCCCGATTTACCCGACTTAAATATATCTATCTGTCAGGACATGTGACGTTTTATATGGCCTGTATGATCGCGATTATTTTATCGGTCGCCGGTTTTGAAGGTCTTCAGCTTATTTACACCGGGTCACTGCTGTTGGGTATTCTGATGGCTACCTTCCCGGCTATCGCCCAGCCCTATATGCGTAAGATCATCGGAGGCGACCATGTCGCGCTGGCGCATACCGGGACCATTGGTTATGTCTTATCGGGCTGGATCGGTTCTGTGGTGGGTAAGGGATCGAAATCCACCGAAGAGATGAACATGCCAAAAAACCTGAGTTTTTTGCGCGACAGTACCATCTCTATCTCGCTGACGATGATGATTATCTATTTAATCCTGTCGGTCTCCGCCGGTAAAGCGTATGTAGAGGCTAATTTCAGCAATGGTCAGAACTACCTGGTGTACTCCTTTATTCAGGCCATAACCTTTGCCGCTGGCGTCTTTATCATTCTGCAGGGCGTGCGTTTAATTCTGGCTGAAATTGTCCCGGCCTTTACCGGCTTTTCAGAAAAACTGGTGCCGGAAGCCAGACCCGCGCTCGATTGCCCGATTGTCTTTCCCTATGCACCGAATGCGGTGCTGGTTGGCTTTATCTCCAGCTTTGTCGGTGGCCTGGTCGGACTGTTTGTCCTGGGTCAGCTGCATTGGGTATTGATTCTGCCCGGTGTGGTTCCTCACTTCTTCTGCGGTGCGACAGCCGGCGTGTTTGGTAATGCGACCGGTGGCAAACGCGGAGCAATCTGCGGCGCCTTTGCGCATGGCCTGTTAATCACCTTCCTGCCTGTCGCCCTGCTGCCGGTACTCGGTCAGATTGGACTGACCAACACCACTTTCTCGGATACAGATTTTGGCGTCACAGGCATCCTGCTCGGTAATATGGCGCACTTTATGGATAAGGGAACCATCACCCTGATTATCACCGGCATTTTTGGCCTGCTTGTGGTTTATAACTTTATGGCCAAAAAGAAAGTTCCTGCTGAACCGAACGCGGGGTAATCAGAACGCGTAATAACCCCGGAAGGGCATTTAGCCCTTTCGGGGTGTTTCTGTTTCATCTGCTTCCGGCCCCGTCTTTCTGCCCCTCTGAATGAGCCTCAATATGCATCGCCCTGGGTCACCGTTCGCAATCTTTTTTAGTCCGCAACCAATCTCTCACCCCCCAACAACTGACAAATAACTGGTGTTAATCACATCCAAAAAAAGGACTATTCCGAACGCAAAAAGTGATCTGAATCACACTTTCAACATTAGACATACTAATAAATAAAATTTAACAACAAAACAATTGAATGATAATGATTAACATTTACACTCTCATCCGCATATAACAAAGCGTTAAACGCTGCCAAATCCACAAATAATATGCGGTATTTTCTCTTTTTAAGGTGAAAACACTAATCCACGTAATGGTCAGGGTTTTTATCTGGTTAGTTAGTTTTATGTTTACTGGAGTTGTTGAGCGGATTTCTAACGCTGCTGACGTTGTGTCGGCAGGGTCACTGGTATTCACGCACAGGAACTGAAAATGCTTTTACGCTCATCCACTCAGACGGCACTGGACCTCGCGCCAGCCTCCAATGCCAGCGGAGCCGAAACGGCTATTTTTAACGATCAGCAACTGGCGGCCTGGTCGCAGCAGACTCAGGAGGTGCTGGCGCTGATGACACGCACCGTTACTGGCGTAGAGAAGCCTTTCAGCGGGATTCTGCCCCACGAACTGGCGGCGGAGTTCAGCGATGTCGATCTCGATCGTCCACTGGGCAATAACGATGACGCGCTGGCAGAGCTTAGTCAGCTCTATCTGCGTGACGCCGTCTGGTTCCACCATCCTAAATACCTTGCGCACCTGAACTGCCCGGTCGTGCTGCCCTCTCTGATGGCCGAACAGATTATGGCGGCGGTGAACAGCTCGGTTGATACCTGGGATCAGAGTGCCGGCGGCACGCTGATTGAACAGAAGGTGATCGACTGGACGCTGGGCCGTATTGGCCTGCCTGCCGGATCGGACGGGATCTTTACCAGCGGCGGCACCCAGTCCAACCTGATGGCGATGCTGCTGGCGCGTGACAGCTGGTGTGCGGAACATCATCCGGGGCATCTGATTAAGCATCGCGGCCTGCCGGAGACGGCATCTAAGTGGCGGGTGTTTACCTCGAAGCTCAGCCACTTCAGTATTCAGAAGTCGATGGCGATTCTGGGTCTGGGCTATGACGCGGTTATCGCCGTTGATCACGACGACCACTACCGCATGGATGCAAAATGCCTGGAAGAGGAGATCGTACGCTGCCGCAGTGAAGGGCTGATCCCGATTGCCGTGGTTGCCACCAGCGGCACCACCGACTTTGGCAGCATCGATCCGCTGCCCGACATCGCCCGTCTCTGTGACGATTACGGTCTGTGGATGCACGTTGATGCCGCTTACGGCTGCGGCCTGCTGGTCTCTGAAAACCATCGCGCACGGCTGGACGGCATTGAGCGTGCTGACTCCGTCACTGTCGATTATCACAAATCGTTCTTCCAGACCGTCAGCTGCGGCGCCTTCTTTGTGCGCGACAGCCATGACCTGAAGCATGTCACGCACCATGCAGATTACCTGAATCCACTCAGCGCGCAGCAGGAAGGCACGCCGAATCTGGTTAACAAAAGTATTCAGACCACCCGCCGTTTTGACGCCCTGAAAATGTGGCTGACACTGCGCGTGATGGGCCCGGCGGCGCTGGGTGACGCCTTCGATACGCTGATAGATCTGACTCAGGCCGCGCACCAGCTGTTAACTGCGCATCCTGCCATTGAAGTGCTGCATGCGCCTGAGCTGACGACCCAGATTTTCCGCTACGTTCCCGGCAAACATGCCAGCGACGCGCAGATCGACGAGATCAACGCTGCCATCCGTAAAGCGCTGTTCCGTTCCGGTAATGCGGTGATTGCGGGCACCAAAGTCGACGGGCGTCAGTACCTGAAATTTACCCTGTTAAATCCCACCACGACCACGGCCGACATTGAAGATGTACTGAGCCTGATTGCGCACTATGGCCGCGAACAGGTGCGTGCCTCTGCGCTGAGTGCGGCGAATCATGGAGAGATCTGAAATGAATAATCCCGTTTATGACTTTATTGGTATCGGCATCGGCCCGTTCAACCTGAGCCTGGCCTGTCTGAGCGAGCCGGTTGAAGGGCTGAATGGCCTGTTCCTGGATGAGAATCCGGGCTTTGACTGGCACACCGGCATGATGCTGGAAAATGCGCATCTGCAGACGCCGTTTATGGCCGACCTGGTGACGCTTGCCGATCCCACCAGCCCGTACAGTCTGCTCAACTACATGAAGGAAAAGGGAAAGTTATACTCTTTTTATATCCGTGAAGACTTCTTCCTGATGCGCAAAGAGTACAACCAGTACTGCCAGTGGGCCAGCTCAAAACTCTCTAATCTGCGCTGGAACAGCCATGTCGAGTATGTCAGCTATGACGAGGCCGCCGGGATCTATCACCTGCAGGTGACCGACACCCGAAGTGGTGAAAAGCAACGCTATCAGGCGCGTCATCTGGTCCTCGGCACCGGGCCGAAGGCCTGGATGCCAGCGTGCAGCCAGCCGCATCGTCAGCGCCTGACGCACTCCAGCCACTATCTGGCTAGCAAAGCAGAACTGCAGCAGAAACGTTCGATTACCGTACTCGGCAGCGGCCAGAGCGCCGCGGAAATTTACTACGACCTGCTGACCGATATTGACCGCTTTGGTTATCAGCTCAACTGGATCACCCGCGCGCCGCGTTTCTATCCACTGGAGTACACCAAGCTCACGCTGGAAATGACCTCACCAGAGTGGGTCGACTATTTCCACGCCCTGCCCGCCACGACCCGTGATGAGCTGAATGCGCGCCATAAGAATCTCTATAAAGGCATCAACAGCAGCTTAATCAATGACATTTATGACCTGATGTATGTGAAACAGCTCGACGGTGATCTCAACGTCAACCTCTTCACCCACTCGGCGCTGACCGCAATGCGCTGGCTGCCACAGGGCGAATTCGAGCTGACGCTGCATCAGGAGGAGCAGGATTGCACCTTCACCCGTCGCACCGAAGGACTGGTGATGGCGACCGGCTATCACTATCAGCCGCCGATGTTTTTAGAAGGCATCACCGCACGCCTGCGCTGGGATGACAAAGGCCGCTACGACGTGCAGCGCAACTACAGCATCGATCATCATAATCAGATCTTCGTGCAGAACGCCGAACTGCATACCCACGGCTTTGTTACGCCGGATCTCGGCATGGCCTGCTACCGCAACTCTGTGCTGCTGCGTGAACTGACCGGACGCGAGGTCTACCCGGTTGAGCGCCAGATCGCCTTCCAGACCTTCCCGGCTAAATCGGAGCACTGAGATGAAATCACAACCGCTGTTCAGTGCCGTTCGCCCCGCAGGCACGTTCACCCTGAGACCCATGCTGGAGAGCGATGCCCCCCTGATCCACAGCTGGGTCACCCGCGATTACGCCCGCTTCTGGGGCATGCAGCAGCAGAGCCTGGAGCAGGTCGCGGCGTTCTACCAGACGCTGACGGCAACGGATCCGCATACCGCGCTGATTGGCTGCTGCAACGATCAGCCCATCTGCCTGATTGAGTGCTATCGCGCCGGTGACGATGAGGTCGGCAAATTTTATCCGGCCGCGCCTGATGATTACGGCATGCACATTCTGATCGCTCCGGCCAGCAAGCCGATCAAAGCCTTCAGCTGGCAGGTCTTCACGCTGGTAATGGACTACATGTTCAGCCGCCCTGAGGTGCGTCGCGTGGTGGTCGAACCGGACGTGCGCAATGAAAAAATTCACGTGCTGAATAAGCGCGCCGGGTTCCGCTATCAGCACACCATCGACATGGGTCATAAAACCGCCTGGCTGGCCTTCTGCCAGCGGGAAGATTATCAACACGCGTTACAGCAGGAGTCGCAGACCATGAACACCCTCCCATCACTGACAGACGGCACGCATCTGACGGGCGACCATTGGGCGCAGGCAAACCGCATGCTGATCCGCAAAGCAATTGCTGAGTTCGCGCATGAAAAAATCATTGCGCCGCAGGAAACGGACGATGGCAGTTATCAGCTGGCGGTGCCGGGCGGTGAAGCAACTTACCATTTCCGGGCGTCGCGGCTGGCGCTGGATCACTGGGAGATCGACGCAGATTCCCTGCGCAAGCAGGAGAACGGTCACGCGCTGCCGCTGGATGCGCTGAAGTTTATCGTTGAGTTCAACGGCGAGATCGGGATTCCACAGGCGCTGCTGGCAACTTACATGGAAGAGATCAGCAGCACGCTGTGCAGCAGCGTTTATAAGCTGCAGAAGAATAACCCCGACAGCCAGGCGCTGGTCTCCGCCGATTTCCAGACGGTAGAAGCGGCGATGACCGAAGGCCATCCCTGCTTTGTTGCCAACAACGGACGTATTGGCTTCGATGCACAGGATTATCTGGCCTATGCGCCGGAAGCGGCCGCACCCGTGCACCTTATCTGGGTCGCGGTCCACCGCCGCAACGCCCATTTCTCCAGCCTCAGCGAGCTGAGCTATGAGCAGCTGATGCGTGATGAACTGGGCGACACTACCGTGGAACAGTTCAATGCGCAGCTGATAAAGAAAGGGCTGGCAACAGAGGACTATATCCTGATGCCGGTACATCCGTGGCAATGGCAGAACAAACTGCTGACCGTGTTTGCAGCGGACATTGCTAATCACGATATTGTTTATCTCGGCACCGGCGATGACGCATACCAGGCGCAGCAGTCCATCCGCACCTTCTTTAACCGCAGCCAGCCTGAAAAGCGTTACGTGAAAACCGCGCTGTCAGTACTTAACATGGGCTTTATGCGCGGCCTGTCGCCCTATTACATGGCGACAACACCCGCGATAAACGGCTGGCTGGAACAGCTGGTGGCGGGCGATGACTGGCTGAAACGCTGTGATTTCCGCATCCTGCGTGAAGTTGCGTCGGTTGGCTATCACAACCGCTACTACGAGCAGGCGATCAAAGGCGACTCCGCCTATAAAAAGATGTTTGCTGCGCTGTGGCGTGATAATCCAGCCGCCAGCCTGCAACCGGGCCAGCGTCTGATGACCATGGCCTCTTTCCTGCACGTCGATCACCACCAGCAGCCACTGCTGCCCGCGCTGATCGCGGACTCCGGTTTACCTGCGAAGCAGTGGATTGAATGCTATCTGACCTGCTATCTCAGTCCGCTGCTGCACTGCTTCTACCAGCACGATCTGGTGTTTATGCCGCACGGTGAAAACCTGATCATGCTGCTGGAGAACAACGTTCCGGTCAGCGCCTATATGAAGGATATCGGCGAAGAGATCGCCGTGATGAACCCGGACGCGGTACTGCCGGAAGGCGTGCAGCGTCTGGCCGTCGAGGTGCCGGAGGAGCTTAAGTTGCTCTCCATCTTCACCGATGTGTTTGACTGCATCTTCCGCTTTATCAGCGCGATTCTCGATCAGTCAGAGACGCTGCCGGAAGACGATTTCTGGCAGGCAGTGGCGCAGTGCGTGAAGGATTACCAGCAGGCGCATCCGGAGCATGCGACTAAGTTCGCGCGCTATGACATGTTCGCGCCTGAGTTTACCCGATCCTGCCTGAACCGCCTGCAGCTGGCGAATAACCAGCAGATGATCAACCTGTCCGATCCCGCCGAGAACCTTAAGTTCGCCGGTACGCTGGTCAACCCGATTGCCCGCTGGCGATAAGCGTTACACTGTCACTATATAATTATGCGGTCACCCTGGTGGCCGCTTTTTTAATGGTTTTATTGCAGGAATCTTCAATGGCTTCTTTTCAACCGCTGGCAAAGCTGACCCGGCGACATCTGATCTTTCCGCTTTCTCTGGTGCTGTTCGAGTTCGCTACCTATATCGCCCATGACATGATTCAGCCCGGCATGCTACTGGTGACCCAGGAATTTAAAGTCGGGCCAGAGTGGGTCTCCACTTCGCTCACTGCCTATCTGTTCGGTGGCATACTGCTGCAGTGGCTGCTGGGTCCGCTCTCGGATCGCATCGGGCGGCGTCCGGTGCTGCTCAGCGGCGTGGCCTTTTTTATGCTCTCCTGTATCGCGACTCACTGGGTACAAAGCATTGAGCAGTTTGTCCTGCTGCGGTTTCTGCAGGGGATCAGCCTCTGCTTTATCGGTGCGGTGGGTTACGCAGCGGTGCAGGAGGCGTTCACGGAGTCGCTGAGCATCAAAATGATGGCGCTGATGGCCAACGTTGCCTTGCTCGCCCCGCTGGCCGGGCCGCTGGCAGGCGCGGCTTTTCTGACCGTAGGAGAATGGCGCACCCTGTTCTGGCTGATTGGTGCGGTTGCGGCGCTGGCGCTGGCCGGGCTGTGGTATGCCATGCCTGAAACGGCGGGCGATCGTCAGAAACCGCTATCGCTGCGATCGATCATCAGCGGTTACGCGGCGTTGCTCAAGGATCGTCAGGTGATGCGGGGTTCACTGGCTATCGGACTGGTCACCGTACCCTGCATCGCCTGGGTGGCACTATCACCCGTGATTTTGATCCACGGCGCGCAACTCAGCCGCATCGACTATGCCCTGCTTCAGCTGCCGGTCTTTGCCGCGATGATTGCGGGCAACCTGACGCTTGGCCGCTTATCCAGCCGTCTGCCGATTGAACAGCCGATACGGCTTGGTGCCTGGCCAGTGGTCTGCGGACTGGCTATTGCGGCGGTCGCTACCCTGCTGGAACCGCAAAGTTATCTGTGGCTCACGGCCGGAATGAGTCTTTACGGCTTCGGCACCGGGCTGATTAACGCCGGACTGTATCGCATGACGCTGTTTTCCAGCAATGCCGGAAAAGGCAGCGTGGCGGCAATGCTGGGCATGATAAGCATCCTGATTATTGCGCTGGGCATTGAAGCCGCTAAAACCGCATATTTCAGCTTTGGAACCGGCGGCTTTAGCCTGGTGAACCTGATCTGCGGGCTGCTGTGGCTGGGTCTGGTGAGTGCGTTCCTGCGTGCCGGACAGCTTAAATTATGTGCCGAATTGCAATAATGCTCCTGCAGGTCGTTAAGAAAATATAAACCCGCGGAATGGCAGATGTTTATTTGCCATTCCGTACATTCAAACCATTCATAAATTCCCACCCACTCCCGCATTTATTATTTTCAGATAAGCTTTGACCAAATCGTTACTTTATCTGTGTGTTGCGTCATTCGATGATGATTCCGCCTGCTGAGGCAATTGATAACAAAGGAATTCACCATGACGACGTTATTTCCCCTTAAACCACGCGCACAGATGCTGGTTTTTACATTACTTGCCGGGACTCTCACTTTTAATGCAGTGGCCGCGCCGGTCAAAGGCGGCACGCTGATTTATCTGGAACAGCAGGCACATACCAACCTCTATCCGCCCGCCGGTGGCTTTTACCCGAACGGCGGCATTCTCAATCAGATCACCGATAAATTAACCTGGCAGAATCCTGAAACATTACAGGTTGAACCCTGGATTGCGGAAAGCTGGACCACCAATGCCGATAAAACCGAATACACGTTTAAGTTACGCCCTGGCGTGACTTTTTCCGACGGCACGCCATTAGATGCTAACGCGGTGGCGAAAAACTTTGATACTTACGGGCTGGGAAATAAAGCGCTGCGCCTGCCGGTTTCGGAAGTGATTAATAACTACGACCACAGTGAAGTGATTGACCCGCTGACGGTGAAGTTTTATTTCAAAAAACCCTCCCCCGGATTTTTGCAGGGCACCGCCACCATTGGCTCCGGCCTGGTGTCGCTGAGTACCCTGGCGCGCAGTTTCGATCAGCTGGGTGATGCCCGGCATATCATTGGTTCCGGGCCATTTGTGGTCAGTGATGAGAAGCTCGGTCGTGAAGTGGATCTGGTGGCGCGCAAAGAGTACCAATGGGGTCCGAAAAACATCAGGCAGCAGGGTCCGGCTAACCTCGACGGAATTAAAGTGATTGTCACGCCGGAAGACAGCGTGCGCATCGGTGCGCTGCTGGCGGGCCAGGCGGGACTGATTCGTCAGGTACAGGCTTATGATGAGAAGCAGGCGAAAGATCAGAACTTCCCGGTTTATGCCGCGCCGACCCGTGGCGTCAACGACAGCCTGAGCTTCCGCCCCGACAACCCGCTGGTGAGTGATATCCGGGTGCGTCAGGCGCTGCTGCACGCCACCAATGCGAAGCAGGTGGTTGAAACGCTATTTTCTCCCAACTATCCGCAGGCGACCTCCGTCGTCGCAACCACCGCTGCCGGTTACGTCAATCTGGCGGACAAACTGACGTTTGATCTGGCGAAAGCGAAGACATTGCTCGACCAGGCGGGCTGGAAACCGGGCGCAGATGGCATCCGTGAAAAAGCGGGCCAGCGACTGGCTCTGACCGTCTATGAATCCCTGCCGCAGCCGCAGAACAAAGAGGTGCTGCAACTGGTCGCGCAGCAGTGGCGCCAGGCGGGGGTTGCCCTCACCGTCAAAGCCGGTGATGCGGGCAGCAAAACGCTGGATAACCTGGATCCTCTGAAGACGCCGCTTAACGTCACCGAAGTTGGCCGTGCCGATCCCGACGTGATCAAAAGCAGCTTCTACCCGGCTAACCGCGACAACCTGCTGCAGAAAGGCGGTTCCAGCGACAAAGTAAAAAACTTCCGAGATGACAAACTCAATCAGCTGCTGGTGGACGTCTCCTCCGAAGTTGATCCGGCAAAACGCCTGCAGCTGACCGGTGATGTTCAGCGCTATCTGCTGGACCAGGCCTATGTAATTCCGATTTTTGAAGAGCCGCAGGTTTATGCGGGCGCGCCCTGGCTGAAAGGGGTCAGTTTTGAAGCGGTAGGCCGTCCGGCGCTCTATGGTGCCTGGCTGGAAAAACAGTAACCGGAGGTGAGGATGCGCCACTATCTGCTGCAACGCGCCGGTCTGGGACTGCTGGTACTGTGGGCTGCGTTTACCCTGTCATTTGTGCTGTTGCAGGTGCTGCCGGGTGATGCGGTGCTGATCAAGTTTCAGAATCCGGATCTCGGCCTGAGTCCCCAGCAGATTGCTGAGATGCGCCAGGCCTATGGCGCAGACAGCCCGCTGTGGCAACAGTATCTGCATACGCTGGCGGCGATGCTGCATGGCGACTTCGGCTATTCGGTGCAGGCGGGCGTGCCGGTCAGTGAACTGCTGACCAGCAACCTGCCAGGCACGCTGCGTCTGGCGCTGTGCGGATTCCTGCTGGCAACGCTGCTGGCTTTCGTGCTGGCGACCCTCTCAAGGCTGCCCGCCCTGCGCTTCCTGCGTAATCTGCTGCAGTCCCTGCCCGCGCTGTTTATCTCCGTGCCGACCTTCTGGCTCGGCATCGCCCTGATTCAGCTCTTCTCATTCCAGCTGCGCTGGATCCCGGTCATCAATCCCTCGCCGTGGCAGGGACTGATTCTGCCGATCATAACCGTCGCGGTTCCAATCTCAGCGCCGCTGGCACAGATTCTGCTGCGCAGCATTGATGAGGTTTCCACCCGGCCTTTCGTGGCGGTGGCGCGGGCCAAAGGCGCCAGCGAGCACTATATCCTGTGGCGACACATCCTGCGTAACGCCATGCTGCCGGTGCTTACCGTGGCGGGTTTGCTGCTCGGGGAACTGATTGCTGGCGCGCTGATTACCGAAACGGTGTTTGGCCTGGGGGGTCTGGGTCAGCTTACGCAGCAGGCGGTGAACAATCAGGATGTCGCAGTTTTACAGGCGGTGGTGATGATCTCCGCGCTGGGTTTTGTGGTGATCAACCTGCTGGTCGATCTGCTGATGCCGCTGTTTGATCCGCGCTTACAGCTGTTACGAGGTGCAACATGAGTCTGGTTGATTACGCGGCCGCCCGGCAATCCGTCCCGTCCAGGCGTTACCGCTTCGCGCCGGGCCTGTGGCTGGCCCTATTCGTGATGCTGCTGGCCGTGCTGGCGGCCCTTTTTCCGGCCTTTTTTACCCAGGCCAACCCACTGGAAGGCATCGCGGGCGCACAGCGGCTGGCACCGCAGGCCGGACACTGGCTCGGCACCGACCAGCTTGGCCGCGATCTCTTTGCCCGCATCGTTTACGGCGCGTCACATTCGCTTTCCGCTGCGGTCATGGCGGTAGCGATCGGCCTGCTGGCCGGCACCGCGCTGGGCGTCCTGGCGGGCGCCACGGGCGGCAAAACTGAATCGATCGTGATGCGCGCCGTGGATGTATTACTGGCGATCCCGTCGCTGCTGCTCTCACTGAGCGTGCTGATACTACTCGGCTTCGGCACCCTGAACGCCGCGCTCGCAGTGGGCATCGCCTCCACTGCCAGCTTCGCCCGGCTGGCGCGGGCCGAGGTGGTGCGCATTCGCCACAGTGAATATATCGAGGCGGCATATGGCAGCGGCGGCCGCTTTTTCAGCGTGCTGTGGCGTCACATTCTGCCCAATGCGCTGACGCCAGTGATCGCCTATGCCGCCCTGCAGTTTGGTCAGGCGATTCTGGCGCTGTCGACCCTGAGCTTTCTCGGCTACGGCACGCCGCCGCCGGTACCGGAATGGGGTCTGTTAATCGCTGAAGGGCGTAATTATCTGGCTACCGCCTGGTGGCTGACCACGTTTCCTGGTGTGGTGGTGGTGGCTGTCGTGCTCGCCGCTAACCGCATCAGTCAGCAACTTTCAGGAGGACGCCGATGAGCGCTCAGCCGTTACTCGCAGTCAACAACCTGACCCTAAGCTATCGCCGTGGCAACCAGTGGCAGCCGGTGGTTCATAATGTCAGCTTCGAACTGCACGCAGGTGAGATGGTGGCACTGGTCGGGGAATCCGGTTCCGGTAAAACCACCACGGCACAGGCCATTATGGGCCTGATGGCGGAAAACGGCCGCCGCGAAGCAGGTGAAATCCGGCTCAACGGCGTCGATATCAGCCAGTGGTCACAGAAGCGTTTCGACTCGCTGCGCGGTGAGCGCATCAGCCTGGTGCCGCAGGATCCCGGCAACTCACTGAATCCGGTGAAAACCATCGGCGAACAGGTAGAAGAGATTCTGCGCCTGCATCTGCGATTACCGGCAGCACAGCGCCAGCAGCGGGTGATCGATCTGCTGACCCGCGTCGGTCTCAGCCACCCGGAACAGCGGGTTAAGCAGTTTCCGCATCAGCTGTCAGGCGGCATGAAGCAGCGTGTTTTGATCGCTATCGCCCTCGCCCTGCAGCCGGAGATTATTATTGCGGATGAGCCGACCAGCGCGCTGGATGTCACGGTGCAGAAGCGCATTCTCGATCTGCTGGATGACCTGCGGCAGGAATCCAGTACCGCCGTGCTGTTTGTCACCCACGACCTGGCGCTGGCGGCGCAGCGTGCAGACCGCATCATTGTTTTTCGCCACGGTGAGATTCAGGAATCGGGACGCACCGCTCAGGTCATCAGCGCGCCATCACATCCCTACACCCGTCAGTTACTGAACGATGCTGCGCCAGAGCGACCGGCCCGCGTTAAACCTGCGGCCGCCCGTTTTTCAGCCCCGGCAATCCGGGCAACCGGCGTGATGAAAAGCTTTTCGCTGGGTAAACAGCAGCGATTACAGGCGCTGAACAACGTTAGTTTTCAGGTGGCACGCGGCACCACGCATGCGCTGGTCGGCGAATCCGGATCCGGCAAAACGACACTGGCACGTATCGTTCTGGGCTTTGAAACCGTCGATAGTGGCGCAGTGACGCTGGACGGCATTGTGGTCAATGGATTGCGCGGCGAGGCATTGCGACAGCTGCGCCGTAAGATTCAGTTTGTCTATCAGAACCCGTTTGCCTCGCTCGATCCCCGCCAGACGCTCTATTCGATTATCGAAGAACCCCTGCGTAACTTTGACAAACTGAACCGCAGCCAGCGCCGCGAACGGGTGGAAGCGATCACCTCGCGGGTGGCACTGCCACTTTCCCTGTTATTACGCCAGCCGCATGAACTTTCGGGCGGTCAGCGGCAGCGTGTAGCCCTGGCGCGGGCGCTAATCTGCGAGCCTGAAATCCTGGTGCTGGACGAGGCGACTTCGGCGCTGGATGTCACGGTGCAGGCACAAATCCTCGATCTTCTGCAGCAGCTTCAGGCCGAGCTGGGGCTGACCTATCTGTTTATTACGCACGATCTGGCGACGGTGCGACAGATTGCCGACAGCGTCACCGTTCTAAAAGCGGGCGAAGCGGTAGAGCAAGGTGACGTTGTCACGATATTCAGCGCACCTCAGCATCCCTACACGCGTGAACTGATTGGTGCGATCCCTCCGCTCGTTCCGTTAACGCACAAGGAGTCAGCATGAGCCGACGTCTCGGATTTTTTACCCGACTGCTGGATAACGTCCCGGCGAAACAGCGCTATCAGCTGGCTACAGAACAGATTCAGCATGCCGAGCGCTGTGGCTTTGATACGGCATGGATTGCTCAGCATCACTTTCATGAGGATGAGGGCGGACTGCCCTCGCCGCTGGTTTTTCTGGCGCACGCCGCCGCCCATACCCGCACCATCCGGCTCGGCACTGCCATCATCACGCTGCCGATGGAAAATGCACTACGGGTCGCAGAAGATGCCGCAGTACTGGATTTGCTGTCGGACGGACGGCTGGAGATCGGGTTGGGATCGGGCGGCACGCCGGACTCGTTTTTACCCTTTGGCCTGACATTTGCCGAACGCGGGGCGGCATTTGCAGACAATCTGCATACGCTGCTCAGTGCCTGGTGCGGTGATTCGCTGGGACATCCGGACAATCATCTCTGGCCCGCCGCGCCGCAGCTCGCCGGACGCGTGTGGATCGCCACCTTTTCGGTTGAGGGCGCAATCCGTGCCGGCCAGGGCGGACACGGTCTGATGCTGTCGCGCACCCAGCCACGACCAGCAGGCCAGGCAGAACTTCCGCTCGATGCGCTGCAGAATCCGCTGATTGATGCCTATCTCGCGGCACTTCCGGCGGGAATTGAGCCGCGTATTCTTGCCTCCCGCACTGCCTTTGTCGCGGACTCAGACCACTACGCACGTCAGATCGCTGAACCGGGCATTCGCAAGCAGGCTGCTCAGTACCGTGGTGAAATCCGCGGTGAAAGCTTTGATGACCTGCTGGCACAGTTTGATGCCCATGTTGGCGGCATCGATCAGGTCTTGCGCTCACTGGCGCAGGACAGCGTGCTGCCTCGCGTCACTGACATCTCATTCCAGGTGCATTCAGCAGAGCCTTCGCATGCCGACACGCTGCGCTCGATTGAGCTGATTGCCGGACATATTGCGCCCGCACTTCGTGCTGCAGGCGAACCAGACAGGAGAATTTCATGAGTCAACCTGACGATTTGATTGACGCACTGGCGGATATCGATCCCGCTTCCGCACTGGCCCACGCGCGCCAGACACGTCACGCCGCGACGCGCCATGCCCAGGGCAGCTACAACGTGTTATTTGACCAGGGCGATGACGATTTTCCGTTAGCCGAGCGGCGCCTTCTGGCCGCAAAGGTTGCAGGCTGGCATGCCCGGTCAGAACTGCAGACGCACTATCAGCCGCAGCAGCCGGTGCCCGATAGTGAGCGGGTTAGCGCCGCGCTGGACTTCGCGCATCGCCTCACCTTCGAGCCGGTTGCCGCTACACCTGCCCATCTGGAAACGCTGAAGCAGGCGGGCTGGAGTCCGCGTGGCATTGTCACGCTGGCGCAACTGGTGGCGTTCATCAGTTTTCAGAGCCGGTTAATCACAGGCCTGCGCAGCCTGCAGGGCCATGAAGCAGCGGTTGAAGCTGCACCGGTCGTCGCCGGTCACTGGCATGAAGCACTGAAGACCGCCAGCGGCAAAACGGCGCTGACCGCGTTTACGCAGCAGGAACTCGGCTGGGAGCCGTGGCTGCCCGCCAGACCGCTGGCTGAATTCAGTGAGGAGGAGCAGGCGACACTGGCGAAATTTGGTCACACCGATTCCGACCATTTCCGTCTGCTGGGACGTAACCTGCCGCTGCTGGAGCAGCGTACCCTGACCGACAAAGGCATTTTCTACACCGCTGGCGGGCTGCCGCGCGCCGAGCGTGAGCTGGCCGCCACGGTGGTCAGTAAGGTCAACGGCTGTATTTATTGCGCCTCGGTTCATGCGCGTAAAGCCAGCCAGCTTTCAAAGCAGGATGACGCAATACAGAAGCTGCTGAATGTCGCGCCCGGCGCAGTGTTATCCCACGGACACACTGCCCGCTGGCAGGCGATCATCGCCTTTTCGGCGGCACTGTCGCTGACCCCTGCGCAACCTGCGCAGTCGCAGATTGCTGCACTGCGCGAGCAGGGTCTGGATACGCTCGACCTGCTCGACCTGATTCAGTCCACCGCCTTCTTTGCCTGGGCCAATCGCCTGATGCTGACGCTGGGCGAGCCTTTTCTGCCGGAACAACAGGGATAAACATGACATTGCCTTTAACTGAACAACTGGTGCAGTGGCGTCGCGAACTGCATCAGCATCCGGAACTTTCAAACCATGAATTTGCCACAACTGAGCGTATTGCCGGCTGGCTTGAACAGGCGGGTATCCGGCTGTTGCCGCTTGGGCTGAAAACCGGCGTGGTGGCAGAAATCGGTCACGGTGAATCACTGATTGCCCTGCGCGCGGATATTGATGCCTTGCCGATTGATGAAATCACCGATCGCCCGTGGCGATCGCAGGCGCCGGGCGTCATGCACGCCTGCGGTCACGACGTTCACAGCGCGGTAATGCTGGGCGTCGCCCTGCAGCTTAAACAGCAGGAAGCCACACTACCAGGCCGGGTGCGGATTCTGTTTCAGCCCGCTGAAGAGACGTTTAATGGCGCTCGTCAGCTGATTGATGCCGGTGCGCTGGAAGGCGTACAGGCGATATTTGGCCTGCACAATGCGCCCGACCTGCCGCTCGGTACGCTGCGTAGTCGGGCGGGCGCGTTTTATGCCAACGTCGATCGCTTTGTGATCCGTGTTGAAGGTAAAGGCGCGCATGCGGCACGACCGCAGGAGGGCATCGATTCGATCGTGATTGCCAGCCATATTGTGACCGCTTTACAGACGCTGCCGAGCCGGGTGTTCAGCTCGCTGGAGACGGTGGTGCTGAGCGTGACGCGCTTTACCGCCGGGAATACCTGGAACGTGCTGCCGCAAAGCGTTGAGCTGGAGGGCACCGTGCGCACCCACAATGGTGAGATTCGGACGCAGATCCCACACCGCATCCTCTCGCTGATACAGGGCATCGCCGCCGGATTTGGCGCGACCGCGGAGCTGGAGTGGACCGAGGGGCCGCCTGCCCTGATTAACACGCCAGGCTGGGTGGATGTGGCACTGGACGTCGCTCAGCAGAGCGGCTATCTCGCGGAGCATGCTGAGTCGCCGCAGATGGGCGGAGAAGATTTTGCCTTCTATCTGCAACAGGTGCCGGGCGCTTTTGTCAGTATCGGCAGCGCCAGCGAATTTGGCCTGCATCACGCCGCCTTCGATCCGGATGAAGCACTGATCGGCCCGGCAGTAGAATACTTCACGCAGCTGGTCCCGCGCGCGTTGCAGATTGTGGCGGCGCAATGACCAAAAAAAGGAGTGCAGCGATGTCTGTTCCGGTTCCGCAACCGATTCTGGATCACGCGGTGATCAACGTGGCCGACCAGCTCGACAGCGCCAGCGCGCGCTTCCGGCGGCTTGGCTTTCAGCTCACAGAGCGCGGTCATCATTCGCTGGGTTCGAGTAATCATCTGGCCATCTTTGGCGAAAATTATCTTGAGCTGCTCGGCTATGAACCCGGCAAAGGCAGCCAGCGCGCCGATCTCTGGCAATCGCCGCTGGGATTGAGTGGCCTGGTGTGGAAAAGCAGTGACGCCGACAGTGAGTTTCAGCATCTGGAACGTCAGGATCTGGATGGCGATCCACCCGCCTCTTTTCATCGTCCGGTCAATCTGCCCGACGGTACGGTCACTGAAGCGCGCTTTCGAACTGTGCGGCTGCGCCCTTCGCTGATACCCAATGGCCGCAGCTTTTTTTGCCAGCACCTGACGCCTGAAGCGGTATGGCAGCCTGCATGGCAACGCCATCCCAATGGCGTGCGGAACATCAGTGAATTTGTCATTGTGGCGCAGGACCCGGCGCACTCGGCTCAGGTCTATAGTCGTCTCTTTGGTGCCGCAAAAGTGCTTGCCTGCCCTGAAGGCGCCTTTGTCCTGCGTGCCGGTGCCGCCACGGTTCGATTTGCGTCTGCAGAGTATGCGCAACGTCGCTTCGGTCCGCTGCCAGAAGACTATGATGGCAGCGCCCGAATGGTTGCGCTGGGTTTTGAGACCGGCGATCTCACGCAGGCCAGAAATGCACTGCAGGCAGGTGATATTGCGTATCAGGAGCACACTGAGGCGATTGTCGTGGAGTCAGGTGAAGGGTTTAATCTGGCCCTGCGTTTTACGTGAAGTGCGGGCCTGCGTTGTGATGAAAAACGCCTCGGCTGAGGCGTTTTTTTTATCAATCGGAGTGATAAAGCATAATGACTTTTGGCGTTCGATCGGCCTTTGGCGTCGTCTTAAATCAAAAAAAACAACGATGGTGACAGGCCAAACCGCGCGCACAATGCCCGTATGTGTGACACGGTCAACTGACGTTCGCCGCTGAGGATTCGGCTGACCAGCGACTTTTTGCCAATTTCATTTTCGAAGTCACTCAGGCTGAGGTTGTGCTGCTCGATCAGTACCCTCAGAACGCCAGGCCCGGTGCTGATTTCACGCTGGCGGCTATTAAAGTCGGCCATCGCAGGATCATTATCTTCATAATGAGCAATGCGGGCACAAAGCAAATCTACCAGCGGATTATCCGGCTCATGTTCAATAAGGTATTCGACCAGTTCCAGTGCTTCTTCATAATCATGTCGCTGGTTGCTGCCGGCCAGCAGCGGCACCGCCTCTGCCAGCTGATTTGACAGCCTGATAGCTTCAGTATTCATTCAGTTACCTCCCGATATTTCTTAACAAGCTTGTCGTACTCAGCGTGAGTGCAGATATGTTTGATGAAGATTTTGCTGCGCTCAAAATCCGCGAAAAATATCACGCGCAACTGGTTGCCACTGACGTCAATGACCCACCATTTAGCGCGATACTTCATACGATCAAGGCTTGCATAAAGCGCCCTGAGATCGTCAGGACAACTGAAATCGCCCTGTCTGAGGTGGCGGTAAAGCAGATCCAGTGCTGCCGCTGCATTGGGATGTTTTCTGGCCGCCTCGTCAAACGGCAAGCGTGAAATAACATGCATTCCATTGGCTCCTGACTGTTTCCATTATGGAAACCATCTTCTCAAAACGGCTTACCGTTGACAAGCTGGAAACGCAGCAACCTGCTTGTTCCCGAGTACTTAATACGCCTTAAGCTGATGTAAAGATGCCGGTAGAGGCTTCACCAATATGAGAATTGATAAAGGGTTACTGTTAAGAATCATCGAAATGCACAGGCAACTTTGCACTTTGCTGTCGGACGATAATCCTGACTTTGCTCTGAAATCTTTTTCTGGAAAAATTTTGCCAACAGAGGCGAGAGATAGCGGGCTGGATAAAAAAAACGCCTCAACCGAGGCGTTTTTCACAGGCTTACCCGCAGATAAATCAGAAGGTGTAGCTGGCGGTTACCGCGAAGTTGCGTGGCTGGCCGTAGACAACGGAGCTTGCCACGTTGGTGTCATACTCTTTGTCAAACAGGTTATTGAGGTTGCCCTGCAGCGACAGATTTTTGTTCACCTGATAGCGGGCAAACAGATCAACCAGTGCATAGCTGCCCTGACGGGCGCGCCATGTGCCGTTGCCTTCCGGTCCACCGACGTCGTTCCAGATATGGGTCTGCCAGTTCACGCCACCGCCCAGCGTAAGCTGCTGCAGCATCGGCAGGCGATAGCTGCTGAACAGATTAAAGCTGGTCTGCGGTAACTGCGGATTAAAGGTACTGCCATCCCGGTTTTCCGCTATGTAGCGTGTGCCGCCAAAGGTCATCTGCCAGTTGTCGGTCAATGCGCCATTGACTTCAAACTCGACGCCACGACTCACTACGCCTTTACGGCCAATGTAGGCCACATCCCCTGAACCCTGAATGGTCTGGGTGGTGGCTTCTCCGACATTATCCAGTTCAGTGCGGAATACAGAAACAGTGGCAGTCAGGCGACTGTCCATCCAGTCAGATTTCAGCCCGGCTTCGTAGTTTTTCCCGATAACCGGCGACAGATAAGCGCCACTGGCATCGCGATAATCCTGAGGCTGGAATACCGAGGTATAGCTGGCATAAGCAGACCAGTTTTCAGCAAAGTCATAAATCAGCCCGCCATACGGGGTGATGTTATTTTCTTCCGCTTCCCCGCCTGGCGTTTCACGATTCCAGTTGGTGTAACGCGCGCCAAGGATCAGGTGCAGCGGGTCGGCAAGCGACAGGCGTGTCGCCATGTAAGTCGACTTCTGGCGAACCAGCTGGGTATCGCTGGCGGGCAGACGTGGCGTCCAGTCTGACTCCGGGTACTGGCCATTGAAATCGTTGTAGTTGCCCAGCGACTCAGAGGAAATATTCTCAAAGGTGCTGAAGTACTTGTTATCCTGGCGGGTATAATTGACGCCCACCATCAGCTCATGCTGACGGCCCAGCAGTTCATACGGGCCGCTGGCAAAGGCATCGACGGCATCGACTTTGCGCTTCCCGGTGTTATAACCGGTTCCGCCCACCACAGGATAGTTGGCATAGGAAGAGACGCCCGCGCCCGTGTTGCGATCGAAATAGCCATCAAGATAAATCTGCTTACTGTCCAGACGCATATCGGTGTGCGTGCCGTTTAACGTAAGGTTCCAGCCGTTGTCGAAGTCCTGCTTCAGGTTCACAAAGACTTTACGGTTCTCTTTATCGTTGTAGGCCCAGTCTGGTGCGGTGTTATAGCCGCGTCGGGTATGAATCTGCGTGCCGTCGGTGTACCAGCGCGGTGCGCCGCCCCACATCGTGGAGTCTGTATTGACCTGGCTGAACTCATAACCCACCGACAGCGTGGCAGAGTCGGTGAGATCAGCGTCAACCACGCCATAGATAAACTGTTTTTTAGCACCATAACGCTCAATAAAGCTGTTATTGTCCTGCCAGCCGGCGACCATGCGGCCACGAACATTGCCGGACTCACTGAGTGGCGCGGAAAGATCGGCCACGTAGCGTTGCTTGTTCCAGCTGCCGTAGCTGGCGGAAACGGTGCCACCGAACTCTTTGCTGTCCGCGTGCTTGCGCACCATGTTGATGGCAGCAGACGGATTGCCTGGTCCGGTCAACAGCCCGGTCGCCCCGCGCACCACTTCAACACGCTCATACAGCGCCATATCGGTCTGTGCATCGCCCAGATTCCAGCGCTCCGCAAAGGCGGTAGGAATGCCGTCGACCATGTAGTTATCGATCAGAAAGCCGCGCGCATAGTAGTTAGTGCGGTCCATATCGCCACTGATCCCATGAATGCCGGTGGTGTTGGACAGCACATCATTCAGTGACTGGAGCTGCTGATCGGCCATACGCTGAGTACTGACGATGCTGACGGACTGCGGCACATCACGTACGGTGCCCAGCATTTTGGTGCCGGCACGAGTCACCGGAACGCTGTAATCCGTTTGGGGTGACGTTGTCACGGCATCATCGGCTGATGCGCTGACCGTTAGCGTCTGATCACTGCTGGCAGCGGATGTGGACGTTTCTGCGGCCAGGCCGACGTTATTCGCCAGCGACGAGGCGACGATAACGGCCAGTAAGGAGAATCGGAATGGGCGTTGCAGAGCTGACGTACCCGTAACCCTGGGGTCCTGAAGATCGAAAGCGTTCATTAATTCCTCAATTATCTTTATGTTTTTATGCTGCCACTGTCACGACCTTGCATCCTGCGGACATCGCTGCCCTGCTTAGGGTTTGAGGAACCAGAAACCCTTTCCGTGAGCGCCTGTGCGCGGGTGTGATGAGCTTTCAAAGCAAATGAGAAATATACGCATTGCGATTATCATTGCAAGATTTTATTAACAAATAATGCGGGTTTTTTCAGGATATCGTCTACACGTTGAGGTTTTTTTAAGCCTGCTAATAAGAAGCGGTTTTTAAAATAGCCGATGGATAAGCGAACGATGAGAGCAGCAGGAATACCGTCTCGCTTTTATTAATTATAAAATCCTGCTTCAGCCGCTCATTGACCTGAAGTTGCCACTCTTTGTGCGACAATACCCGCCTTGATGCTTTTATTTCCTTATTTAACACCAGACTTTGCAGGTATTCGCACATGCGCAAAACTTTAACTCTTAAAGCGCTGATGATGACAACCACCGTTTTCACTGCTTTTACAGCTCACTCCGCCACGCTGGTTCAGAATGTCAGCGCAGGCTGGGAAAGCTTCAGTGATAAGGTTGCCACAACATGGCAGCAGCCAGAGGGAATCGACTTTTATGTGCCCGCGATTACGTGGCATAACCGTGCCACGTACGATCGGGAACACATCAATAAATATAATGAAAGGCCCTGGGGTGCAGGTGGGGGGATCTCCCGCTACGATGAAAAAGGCAACTGGAACGGCATCTATTTAATGGCGTTCAAGGACTCCTTCAATAAATGGGAGCCCTTTGGGGGTTATGGCTGGGTAGCGACATGGCGTCCGCTGGCTGACCAGAATTTTCACTGGGGTGCAGGTTACACGGCAGGCGTCACCGCCCGGCATAACTGGGACTATATACCGGTGCCAGCATTGCTGCCGCTGGCCTCAATCGGCTATGGCGATCTCGATTTTCAGATGACCTACATACCGGGTACGCATAATAACGGTAACGTCTATTTTGCCTGGCTGCGCTACCACTTCTGATCGTGAAAACAGCAACGTCAGCGTGACATCGCCATGATGGAGAGATTGCTCAAAGTGAGAGTCTCGCCATCATAGCGATGTCGCAGCAGATGATAGCTTTCGCATTCAATAATCTGCTTAACCGCATCCGAAAAGGTATTCATGGCGCTGCGCATCTGGCTCAGATAGTCATGGGTATCATAGACCCGATCGATCCCTTCCAGCGCATGGTTCATGATTTTGCGGGCGACATCATTAGGCGTGTCGAGGGCAGAAAGTTTTGATCGGGCGGTGCGGCGCAGATCCCTCGGGGTAAACGGCTCCAGTCCCAGCCCACGCGGAGCGCGGATCACCCGGCGAAGCGCCTGATTCAGCGCGCCTTTTGACAGCGGCTGTTGGGGATCGCGTGGTGCGGGCACCAGCCAGGGCGAGTCCGGATCGGCGGCATTAAGTAACGCATCGATGCACTGTCGCATCAGTGGCGAAATCGGCAGTATATGCTCGCGCTGTGATTTGTTGCGGATGCCCTGCATCCACAATCCTAACTGCAGATCGAATTCCGATTTCTGCGCCTGCACAATCTCGTCCGGCCGTCGGGCGCTGACCAGACATAAACGCAGCGCCCAGCGCGCCTGCTCCGATAATGCCCAGTTATCCAGGCCGTGCCAGAAAACCCAGATTTCCGCATCGGTCAGTTGCCGGCTGCGCGGTGGCGTAGCACGACCTGCGACATCCCGTTTTTTCATTGAGGCAATAGGCGAGTGATCGAGATAGCCCTGCATCTCGGCCCAGGCGAGGAATTGTTTGGTCAGCGCGAACACCCGACGCGCCTCCTCCTTTTTACCGTCGGCAATCAGAATGTTGTAAAGCCGGTTGAGGCGCAGACGGTTCAGCGTTTTGAGCGGCTGCGATCCGATGTTGGGCAGAACATGTTTCAGCAGAGACGAAACGGCGATTTCAGGACGCCGCCGGCTGATCAACAGTGACAGTTTTACCCAGACCTTCATCACCTGCTCTACCGTGCCTTCATCACCAAAATTATCCAGTTCGCTCAGCGAAGCTGCTTTAACCTGCTCCAGCCAGACAAGGACATGACGACCAACATGTGCTGAGCGCGCTGCAGTTATTGTCGAATCTGTTAACACATCATTACCTGTTGCCCGTTTCAGAGCCGCCATTCTACCCACCGTTAAGCTATGACTCCAGACCTAATAAGTCTGGAGTCACAATGACGTATTCTGAGCCATTCTGAGAGACTTTTCGGGTCATGACAAAGAAGCGTTTTTGCGACCTGTTTTGCTCATCTGAGCGATCAGCTGATGAATAAGCAGCCCACTGTCAGGGGATGTAAAGATGCCTTACCGAGATATACAATGATAACTATTATCATTATCATACGCATTTGCTTACATACCTTAACGATTCAGGGAGATTTTCTAAGTGAATGTAACCACGCGTGTCCATAAGCGCCCTGCCGCACTGTTGCTGGCTGGTTTGTTGAGTACTTCTGCTAACGGCGCTACTCAGGAAGAGACAGAAAAGCTGGCTGATGATGAAACGATGCTGGTCACCGCTGAACAGGAGTTAAAACAGCAGCCCGGTGTTTCAGTCATTACCTCACAGGACATTGAAAAGAATCCGCCGGTCAACGACCTCTCCGACATCATCCGTAAAATGCCGGGCGTCAATCTCACCGGTAACAGCGCCAATGGTGTACGCGGTAACAATCGTCAAATCGATATTCGCGGCATGGGGCCGGAAAACACGTTGATTCTGATCGACGGTGTGCCAACGACCTCACGCAATTCAGTGCGTTACAGCTGGCGCGGCGAGCGTGATTCCCGTGGCGACTCTAACTGGGTACCGCCGGAAATGGTTGAACGGATTGAAGTTATTCGTGGACCGGCGGCAGCCCGTTACGGTTCAGGCGCTTCTGGCGGTGTGGTTAACATCATTACCAAACGTCCGACAAATGACTGGAGCGGATCGCTGTCGCTCTACACCAACCAGCCGGAAGATGATAAAGAAGGGGCAACCCGACGCGCCAACTTTAACCTGAGTGGCCCGCTGGCGGGCGATGCTCTGACTATGCGGCTTTATGGCAACATCAATAAAACCGACAGCGATGCTTTCGATATCAATCAGTCGCATAACGGCTCCGGCGCGGCCGGCCGTGAAGGCGTTCGCAACAAAGACATTAACAGCGTGTTGTCCTGGAAGATTACGCCATTGCAGGTGCTGGATTTCAGCTATGGCTACAGTCGTCAGGGCAATATTTACGCCGGGGATACCCAGTACAGCAACGGGGCCGGTAATGCGCTTATCGAATCTCTCGACGGGTCAGAAACTAATCGTCTTTATCGTCAGACCTGGGGCCTGGCCCACAACGGTATCTGGGACTGGGGACAGTCAAAACTGACCTTTAACTATGAGAAGACGAACAATACCCGTCTGAACGAAGGCACCGCGGGCGCGGGTGAAGGTCGAATCAACAGCAATACGTTTTCGACCAGTCGCTTTGAAAGTTACCGGGCGGGAGGTGAAGTCAGCTTCCCGCTGGAATTGCTGCGTGAACAGACCGTTACGCTGGGCGCTGAGTGGAACCGTGATGAGCTGAACGATCCCAACTCCATGAACGGCACCAGTGCGCCGGGCGTTTCGATTGATGGTATCAGTGGTGATGCGGGCAGCCGCAATAGCAAAAACAGCGCGACGCTGAGTTCGCTCTATTTTGAAGATAACATAGCCGCGACCGACAGCACTGAGGTGATCCCAGGTCTGCGCTTTGATTATCACGATACTTTCGGGGCGAACTGGAGTCCGTCGCTGAATATTTCTCAGGCGCTGGGAGAAAGTTTTACCCTGAAAGCGGGTATCGCCCGCGCATTCAAAGCCCCTAACCTCTATCAGTCCAGTGAAGGCTATTTGCTGGCTACACGAGGCAATGGCTGCCCGGTCAATGTAACGAGCGGCAGCTGTTATCTGCTGGGTAATCAAAATCTTGATCCTGAAGTCAGCGTCAATAAAGAGCTGGGTATCGAGTTCAGTCAGGATGGCTATGTTGCGGGTCTTACCTGGTTCCGCAATGACTACAAGAACAAGATCGTCGCCGGGACCGATGTGCTGGGTTACGCCTCTAATGGCAACAATATTCTGCAGTGGAGCAACGGCGGCAAAGCAGTCGTTGAAGGTCTGGAGGGTAACGTTACGATACCGCTGGTCAGTGATGAACTTGAGTGGCGGACTAATGCCACTTACATGATCCAGTCAAAGGATAAAAAGACCGGCAATCCGCTGTCGATTATCCCGGAATACACCATCAACTCCATGCTGGACTGGCAGGTGACGCAGGATTTCTCTACTAACCTAAACTGGACAATGTATGGCCGCCAGAAACCTCGCCAGTATGCGGAATCCCGCACAGAAAATGGCTCAATGTCGAATCGTGAAGTCGGGGCTTACTCGGTATTCGGGGTTAATTTCAATTACGACATTACCAAAAATCTGCGTGCCAATGCCGGTATTAATAACCTGCTGGATAAGCAGCTCTACCGGGAAGCGGATGGGGCATCGACCTATAACGAGCCAGGCCGTGCTTATTATGCCGGTCTGACCATGACGTTTTAATCAACACAAGCGCTTCCGGCTGGAAGCGCTTTTTTCCTCATACCACACTCTTCCACTTAATTTTCAACTACTTAAAGTCAACCTGCATCAATTCGGCAATCGTTGAATCACGTGTTGTCAGCACACAGCGGTCCAGGTAATCGGTAAATCTGGAAGGCTTATTCATGCCAAGCTGTAGCAGTTTGGAGTTATCAAACACCACATTCAGGTTTGAGAAGTGGCCATACAGGTTCATTGCGCGCAGCATGATGCGTTCATTGCAGGGTCCAAACAGATCCTTAAACGTTCTTCTGCTATCTGACAGCTGTTTATAGGACACCTTCTGATAATCCACACCCAGCGCCTTGTTTCCTGACGCTCTGGCCATCGCCTCGTCTATCTCTGCAAACGTAACACTGCTGTGTGTTCCGGCAGAAATGTGAATGACTTCATTAATGACGTTTTCTGCGTCAAGCAGAAGAACCAGTGCATCCGCGCAGTAATCAACCGGAACCACATCAATACGATCGTCGAGGTCGCAGGTGAATTTACCCAACGCCAGTGCCATCCTGAATACCCAGAAAATGCTGGCTGAAGGCAGGCATCCCTGATCGGAATGACCCACCACAATCGACGGACGGGCAATCACCAGTGGCAGGCCTGGCAACTTCTCTGTCATCAGCTTTTCAATCGAAGCCTTACTCCAGGTGTATTCAACGACATGCTGATCCCGGCTGGAGTTGAGGCCGCCCTCAGTGACCAGTGAGCCGGGTTCCGGCGCACAGGACATCGCGGTTCCAACGTGGATGAATTTCATCAATCCTTCAACACGGCTCATTCGTTCGGCAAACCGGAACGTGCCCTCGACGTTCACTTTCCAGATGGTGGGATTGTTACCAAATGAGGCGACAGCGGCGCAGTTAATGACATGGGTAACGTCATTAAGTCGGGCGTCATGAATAAAATCGTCCGTAAACGCCAGATCACCCAGAATAATATTTTCAGGTGCTATCGTATTGATTACTGACTCATTTAAGCCAAAGTTCTTCAGGTTGGCTTTAAGCCTGTTTAACCCTTCGTCAACGGTCTCGCCTCTGACCAGCAGCAGTAGTCGATCCTGAACTCTGCTCTGCAAAAGATTTGCTACGACAGCCCCGCCTAAAAACCCTGTAGAACCGGTAATAAGGATATTTTTCATGATAGTGCCATTCACGCTGGTTGAAGAAAGGAAAGCATTAACAAACGTTTTCCCGAACAGAAAGCTAATCAAATAAATAAATGAATGTTGTGGTTAAACTATTTATGGCGAGTAGACCGGAAAAATAAGATTTAATTCTGGATCAGTCGCTCACGCTCTGCCAGCCTGTCAGTGAGCTAGCCAGGTCAGTATAATGCTGAAAGTTAACGCCAGGCTCAACAGAACTAAAGATATTTCATCAAAGTTATTGATTTAGGTTTTGTTTATATATTGACGTGAGAAAATGGAATAAACAGGTGCTTTTGGCTGCCTCTCCGGATAGTCACATATAAACAACTTTTCTCATTTGGGTTCAAGTTTTATTTGTTTTATTTTTACTGAACTTAGCCAATTATTTATAACTCAACAACATTAAGAATTTATTAAGAGAAAGGCAGTCGTCAGAATATACTCGCAGATTAAACGAAGACTATTTAAATAATAAATCTGCAAAGTTGTTTACCTGTCGTTTAATAATCAGCATATAACCCCTGCCCGCCAGTGAATAGCGGTCACCCCGATGTCAGGCATTTGAGGCATATCATCATAGGGCCACCATTTCACGTTACAGGCAGATAAAGTGAGTTTCTCCGCAGAGCCTCCGCGCCAGTCTTTTCGGGTGACAGACGGGTTGCCGTGATCCTGATTAAAAATACAGGACCCATTTCGTTTATTCTGTGAAAAGCGTAACGACAGGTAACTAACTTCGTGATTCCTGTATCCTGGCGAGCGAAACACCCTGATGCCTGACTATGCTGAGCGGAGTTCAACCTGCAACTCTGACTATCAGGATATAAAAAAGATGAAAAAATTATCAGTTATTGTTATGGCTACCGGTCTGTTTTTGTCTGTGAATTTACAGGCTAACGCCGAAGGATGTCTGAAAGGCGCCGCAGTCGGCGGTGTGGCAGGTCATGTTGCTCATCATCATGGTGTTGCCGGTGCCGCGGCGGGTTGCGCAGTCGGTCATCATATGGCGAAGAAAAAACAGAAAGAGGCGGAGAAAAATCAGCAGGCCCAGCCGGCGCAGAATTAAGCTGAGCTTTAGTGCTGATGTAAAATAGCCGATTGCCGGACAGGGTGTTGTCCGGCAATCGCCAGAATTTGAACAATAATCCAATTGAAAATTTTAGCCGCAATTTAATTGAGATACTTACACCTTTTATCATGATGAGCAATGTAAGATGTTGAGTGAATATTTCGATATTTAACAAGGGATTGATTTTTGACCTGTGTTAATGGTTCTGACTGGACTGATACAGTAAAATTACGAAAGATGACTGCTTTCTTTAATCTGGGCACCTCATAATCCGGAAAGCTCGCTGCGATACAAACTGCCCAGGCATAATTAACGCCAGCTGTCATCCTGGATACTAGTCATTGTGCCACTTTTACGTTAGTGACCAGAAATTTGAATAAGGGACGCATATCTCAAGTTCAGAACGCGGGAAGCTTCTTTTAAAGAACCGTCCTTTATCGATCCAACCACATAGAATCATATTGTCTGAGCATTCCAGCACAATCATTGTTTTTCTTCTTTTTCTCCGCCGGACAATAGTGCCGGTCGCGATCATGATGATGCCTTAGCTGCGCCAGTATTGGCGTTTAAAAGTAGTGTTCTGATAATAAAATCATTACTTCTTCGGATATCTTCAATTTCTGGCTGAATCTTTCCATATATCCGCATACCCTCAATCATCATGAAAAGACTTTTTGCTACTACTCTCGCTTCTTCATCACGGCGAAAAACGTGTTGTTGCTGTCCTCTGAGTAATATGCACTCTAATTCGTTGATTATATTTTTAAATTTTGCAGAAACTTTGGCTTTAACCTCTTCATCACCAGGCAAAAGCTCACTGGCTGCGGCAATTGTAAAACAGCCTCTTTCTCCGGCAGGCGCGGAGGATAACTGAGCAGCAAATTCTAGCATCTCTCGCAAGGCGGCTTCTGGCGACATTTCTGCGGTTCGTTTTTTTGTTCTTAAAGTGCCCTCATCCATATAGCGCTGCAAAGCTGCAAGATAGATAGCGCGCTTATCCGGGTAAAGTTTATAGATGCTGGCACTGGCCAGTCCTGAAGCTTTCATCAGATCAGCCATGGATGTGGCCTGATAGCCATTCTGCCAGAAGCAGTTAAGTGCCGTGTTGAGGAACACGTCTGGATCAAACTCTCTGGGTCTGCCTGCAGATGATTTCATGAGTCTCTCCTGTTCTGACGACCGATTGTAGATCGATCAATCTACAATTAAAAGGTTTTGTTTTCTACCTATTGCAGGCCAATAAGTCTTCTGAGGAAATGTTCTGAATCAGACACAAGCCGCCGCCGGGCGGTAGCAGGGAAATAACTACAAAGGAGTTGCTTTCTGCACGTGGTGCTGGAAAACGTAGGGATCTGATAATAGTTCAAACTGCTCGTCATCCGGATATGTCACGGCAATCTGATACCGTTCGCCTGCAAAGGCTTTGATTGCCTCTAAGTCTTCCCAGTATGTAGCAAGAAAAAAATGCTCCCATTCACCCTGCGTTTCCCTGCGCACACAGGCTCCCAGATTGCCTGGTGTGCCTTCTGAATGCTCTACACCGGTCTTTTGCAGGTGAGTCGCAAAGCCTTCTGCATGCCTGAGCGGTACGCATCCGTGCCATGTTCTGACAATCATTTCGCTCTCCTCATGTTGTGGAACGAGTTAAAACATAAATAAAGTTCATGCTATTTGTCTATCGGAAGAGCTGCGTGATAATCTTTAGCCGCAAAATACTTTCGCCGATCTATGACTCACCACACTACCTGCAGGTTCAGGCAACGTGCCGATCGCGGAATTAATCGCGTGACTCATACTGCTTAAAACTGACTCATGGAGAGAGTTTCTGATGAATTCCTGTTCGACACCTCGTTTAGCGCTGATAATCACCAGTGCGTTAGGCTGCATATTTACTTTTTTTGTGTGGCGCAATGAAATCGACCGCACGACCTTTCTGGCACAACCCACACTTAACGCACTATGGTGCGGCGTCCTGCCTCTGGGACTGGCGGTTTTTTTAATTATAAAAAAATGGGGTAAGGGAGAGGCTGTGAAAGGCCTGATGGATAACATCAAACTTTCCGCAGGGGCCATTCTGATGGTTATCTTTATAGGTTATATGCTGCTCACCACCGTAATCTGGATACTTCCCGGTACCACCAGCACCTATACAGCATATAGCGAGTTTTCGGGCGGCAGTCGTAACAGCTGTTCTGGCGTAGATGTTAACGATCCCGATCTGCAAAGACGCATAAAAGTGTGTGAGCCTGCGGGGAATTATTTTGGTGGTGGAATGCTTCGCGTTACCAAACGTAGCAATGCGGCAGGCATGACCATTATTAACGCCATCCTGAGAGACTGAGGTGTACTCCGGCCCTGTTCACCGCCTTAAAATATCGTGGGCTGAGAATTCGGGCCACATAATTTCACTGTAGTAGTAACTTCAGCAGCTGCTAAACCCTGTTTCAGGAAATCTGACATACTGCCAGGCTAAATAACTGCTGAGTATGATTTATGGAACACTCCAGATCATTAACGCTAAGTATGATGTAACTAATTCCATTAACTGACTCTGCGTTATCAGTTCGGCATTCAGGGACAATCCATGTCCTTTATGAAAGCAATCTTAATACGGGAAACGGAGTCACCCACTATTTCCCTCAGGCCTGATCTCATCCGCAGGCCTGCATATGTAATGCTGATTTAAAGAAAGATTTTTTCATTGGCCATGATTTTTACCACAACCATCAGCACTATCAGTCCGGCTTTGCACCCGGTATCTTCAGCTGCGCCCTGGCATTATAAAACCGGCGATAGGATAACCAGACTGCGGTGATAGTTGACAGGCTGGCGGTGCCTATCAGCATAAAGGTCACCATAATCTGATACTTAATGGCCTTTAGCGGATCGATTCCGGCGAAAATCAGTCCGGACATCATACCGGGCAGGCTGACCAGCCCGACGGTTTTAGCTGCATCCACTGTCGGGATCATCGCGGTGCGAATGCTGTCAGCAATAATCCGGCCTGAGGCAAGCTTCACCGATGCACCCAGGCTCAGCATCTCCATAATTTTCTGGTGGTTGTCGCTGATGCGCTGATTCAGATTGCTGAAACAGAGCCCTACCGCAACCATAGCATTCCCGGCGATCATGCCTGAAATGGGAATGACCTGCATGGGCACAAACACTATCGCGCCGCTCAGTACCAGAATCGTCAGCGTGATAACGGTGCCGCTGAAGATTGAGGTAAACGCTATCGCAAAGGCGTTATCAATATTCCGACCGCGTTTGCGGGCGTTGATCGCGGCATTCACGCAGATAAACAGCACCATCAGGACCGTCAGCCAGCTGTTATTGACGTCAAAAATCGACTTCAGCACAAAGCCGACGATGACCAGTTGAACGATGGCCCGAAAAACACTCCAGACAATATCTTTGCCCATGCCCAGTTTTTCTTTCTGGCTGATAAACAGTGCTATGACGACCAGCGTCAGCGACAGCAACAGCGAGGTGTCACTGATATTATGCTGATTCACGCGCATTCTCCTTTTCTGGCGGCTCAAGGCGCAGCACATGCCCAGCCTGCTTAATATCGCTGACATCATGACTGATCCGCACCACAGCCACCTTTTCTTCAGCTGCAATCCGGTTAATCAGTGAAAGTACGGCCAGCCTGTTCTCTTCATCAAGGGCGCTGGTCACTTCATCCAGTAACAGTACGTCAGGCATAAACTGCAGATTGCGGAGCAGTCCGACACGCTGCTTTTCTCCGCCTGAAAGTTGTTCAACCGGCTTATTCAGCATGTCAGGAGAAAGATTAACGCTTTCCAGCGCAGCAACGAGCTTGTCCCGCTGCGGCTTCTGACGGCGAATCTGCCAGGGCAGCGCAAGATTGTCATAAACCGTCTGACCAAACAGTTGTGGCGTCTGAAAACAGTACGACACCTGCTGACGATAGGTCTCCGCTTTAAGCGTGGTGATGTCACTATTCCTGAAGAAGATTTGGCCTGTAGTTGCGGTAATGAGTGAAGCAAGAATCTTCAGAAGCGTGCTTTTTCCGCTGCCGGATGGACCGGTCAGTAACACATATTCGCCCTGATTTAACTGCAGAGAGATGGGTCGCAGTAACTGGCTATCCCCGACTGAAAAAGTAACATCCTGCGCATCCAGCAGGGGCAAAGCTCTGTCCATATTTACGCCTCGGGACCTGATAAAATTCAGAAAGAATGGAGTTTAGTATCAGTAAAAAGCTGGCGATATGACTCACAGACTGATTACCGGTAGTGTACTTCCCTGCCCTTAAACACAACCGGAATGGCACATCAGGGACATCTGGCTGAGAGGAAAAGGATAAGGCATTACACTGCGGCTGTTCATCTTTTGAGAACAACAGTGACCGGCCCGGCTGCAGCCGGTCAAAGCTGAAAGCGTGTCAGACCTGCTAAGCAAAACTTATTTGTTTTCCCAGCGTGCAGAAACCGGATTGGTTACGCTGTTTTTTTCCTGCGTATAGGTGCCATTCTGCTGCGCGATGGCCTCGCCGGTATCCACAATCGCGTTCTGAATAAAAACGTTCTGCTTTTCATTTCTGATAAAGGTTAACTGGTGAAAGGCCGTTTTATTGCCCCAGTCAGATGAAGGCAGTGAGATAAAGCGTACGGTGAAGGTTTCATCATCAAACCTGCCCTGCATGACATAAACGCCGTAATGGTTTTCTCCCTGAGAAATGATCTTATAGGTGCCATTATCGTAGTAATAAATCTCCGCATCCGGAAACGGCTTTTTGTCATACATTTTGCGATAGTGCAGCACCTGTTTGATGGTGGGCTGACCAAAGCTGACGGTAAGCTTATTACCCTCTGCTGATGTCGTCAGACCTTCAGCGTGAACACTGCTCATCAGCATTAACAGGCTGGTAGTGACCATGGCGGTGGTTTTCACTCTATTTCTCCTTATCGGATTAGGGGGACAATAGCGTAAATCACCCACGAACTTACACGGCAGCGGGTGTCTGGTGAAGAGGTAGCTAACACCTTATTACACATTGTTATAATCACGACAGGTGACCAGATTATTTCAGAAGCTCACGCAGGATAAACATTGCCCGACTGTCGATTGATCAAAACTGCCTAATTAAGCAAACCAGCGCCGACATTGACCGATAAGCCCAGAATAGCCAGGTTAAAAATAAATGAGATAACAGACTGTAATAACGTCAGCTTACGCATTTCTGTTGTTCCAGTGGCGACATCTGCCGTCTGCGAGGCAACCGCGATGGTGAATGAAAAGTAGAGAAAATCCCAATAGCCAGGATTTTTCGTTTTATCCGGAAAGATCAGCGGACTCACGCTGTTATCCCGGTAAAGATAGTGCTGGTGGGCATAGTGCATTGCAAATGCGCTGGGTAGCATGGCCCAGGATGCAATCAGCGTCATTGCCGTCAGCAACAGATGCAGCAGTCGCGGGGTGCCGGTAAGGCCTTTTAGCGTGGGCAGTTCACTCAGGATGGCCACAATGCTGACCATACAGGCCACGATCACAATGCCCAGTACCAGGGCAGCACTCTGATCCTGCTGTTGCGCAATGCGTTTGATGCCCGTCGCATCGGTACGCAGCATGCGAAACCAGAGGATACAAAGATAGAGCCAGGCCCAGACATTCCAGCTTATCAGTAACCGCTGCATCTGCCCCGGTTGATCGGAGAGCAGAAAATAGCATATCAGTCCGGCAGTGATGGAGAGCAGCAGCCGCATGCGTGCATAAAGCGTGGAGGTTAAAGATGTCGGCATCGTAAAACCATTGTGATGTAATCAGAGTGATATCAACTGTAGTTAAAATCAGGGGAAAATCATGCACTAAGCATTAATTCTTACACTTTTAAAGTAGAGCTGTGGGTTCGATGCCGAATCTTGAAAAGTGTAAAACAGGTCAGCGCAAGGTGTTATGGAGACAAACGCCACCTGACGCTGAAATTTATAAAGCATAACGCTGGCTCTGATACAATTTTAAAGCGACTGTTTCAGGGTATTTGCATAGTTACACAGCATTTAATAATCCGGCATCAGTCAGTAAACATGCAAACAAATAGCTGACAGCTTTGACAGTCATCTCTGGTACATTAATTCAGTCAGGCCAGTCGGATTAACAGAAACTATTAATATCTGCTCTAAAGGGAGCAAGGAAGAAAGGGTGGGCTCAGGCACACTGTTTCCTGATAATTCTGAAAGTCAGTGTAAGACTATGGAAATATAGCGCTGTGATTAAGTATTAGCCTGATTTGCTGTATAATTACGCATTCGTTTACACAACCGCTTTCTCTGTACATAGCGGTTTGTGTTTTGATCTTTGAAATTCAATGAGGCTCTGGAAATTTATGGATGATGTTGATCTGGCTCAGGAGCGCGAAGAAGCGCATCTTGCCGCCTCGCTGGCAGCCCGTAAGAGCAAACTTACCAGTCCCAACGGCTTATGCGTCTGGTGCAAAGATGAAGCTGTCGTGGCTGAAACGGCTTTTTGCTCAGCCGAGTGCGATGAGGATTATCATAAGTATCGCCGTGAGCAGAGTCAGCGCATTAGCTGACATTCCAGGTTAAGAGATCCTCAAACCAGCGCTGATCGCTTCTCTGCACTCAACCTGATGCCCTGCCGATCCTTATTGTAACATCAGGCTACAGGTTTTTGCTGTCACTGTCGGCAGGACCTTTTCAGAGGGCAGAACAGGAACCGGTATTGTTGCCGGTTCCCGGAGGTGAAGGCATGCAGCAACTGCATGCCTCACTGATTACTTCTTCAGATATTGATTGAAGAAGTCAGTCATCTTCGCAAACGGAATTTTATCCATGCGATCGTATAGATCGACATGCGTCGCATCCTTCACGATCAGCAGTTCTTTTGGCTGAGCCGCTGCTTCATACGCCGTTTTAGAGAAATAAAGAGAGTGCGCTTTATCACCATGGATAAACAGCACAGGGCGTGGTGAAATTTCCTTAATATAGGTCATCAGCGGGAAGTTCATGAATGACATTGGCGTGGTCACTGACCAGGAATTGCCGGAGTTGACCGCACGGGGATGATAACCGCGTGGTGTCATGTAGTAATCGGCATACTCAACCAGGAATCTGGCTTCACCGCCTTTTAACTTGTTGTAAGCTGGCTGGTAAGCCGGTTTCCCGTTAGCGGCATCTTCCCAGCGCTGACGGCTCATCTTCTCAAGAGCCTGTTCACGCTGTTCAGGCGTCACGCTGTCATTGTAACCACGGGACATGACACGACTCATGTCATACATGGTGCTGGCGACTACCGCTTTGACGCGTTTATCAACGGCCACCGCGTTCAGTGCAATGCCGCCCATGCCACAGATGCCGATAACACCGATACGTTCACGATCGACATAAGGCTGTAAGCCAATGAAGTCGACAGCCGCCATAAAGTCTTCGGTATTAATATCCGGTGAGGCGATATTACGCGGTTCGCCGCTGCTTTCGCCGGTGTAAGAGGGATCGAATGCCAGCGTAACAAAGCCGCGCTCAGCCATAGTCTGTGCATAGAGACCGGAAGCCTGCTCTTTTACCGCACCAAAAGGCCCGGCAATGACAATGGCAGCCAGCTTTTTATCGCCGCGGTTTTTCGGAATATAAACATCGGCGGCCAGAGTAATGCCATACCGGTTTTTAAACGTTACTTTCTGGTGATCCACTTTGTTACTCTCCTTAAAGGTTTTATCCCAGGTCTGAACCAGCGGCACCGGGGAATCTGATGTGCCTGGTGTATTCTGTGCCATGGCTTCCCCGGAGGAGATCATCGCCATCGCGCCCGCAAGAAGCGCGCCGTTAAAAAAGCTTTTTGAAGCAATATTTATTGTCATGGTATTAAGCCTTCATATAGTGAATAAAGTTGTCGATTTCAGGGCGCATGCATAAAGATTTCAGTAACACCATGGGTGTGTGAAATTATAAAAAAGTAAATTTTTAATAATTCCCTTCTATTATTAATCGCTCAGGGATTTAATCTCACCGTGATCAACGCCGGGCAGACTATCTGTCAACCCTGACAGCAACTAATAATGACCGAGCTGAAAAGTGCCGCACACTTCCGTAATAAGCAGATATTTTCCCTGAGCCAGTAAGCATCTTTTAATTAAAATCGCGCTGATGGAGGAAGTTATTCCGACTCCTCACAGAATCCGTCTCTATTAACCCTGCTCTCCTGACATTCAGCGTGATTTCTAGCAGCCAGCCCCGCTGCCCAGGCCAGTGCTGCGGTAATAAAGAGCAGCACGGCGCTCATTTCAAAGGTGGCGCGGTAACCGAAATGATCAAAAAGCACGCCTCCCGCTATGCCACCTGATGCAATCGCCAGCTGGCAGATGGCGACAAACAGGCCACCTCCCGCTTCGACATCTTCCGGCACCGTTCGGGCTATCCACGTAAACCAGGCAACAGGCGTCGCCGTGGCAATAAATCCCCAGACGCCCAGCAGCGATGAAGTGACTGTGAAGTCACGACCGTAAGCGGTCAGCAGCAGAGCGATAATGCCCATCAAAACCGGCACGCCGATCAGGGTTTTATACAGTCCGCCGTGTTCCAGTACAGTTCCGATGACAAAGGTTCCTGCCAGCCCGCCAAGGCCCGTCAGCAGGAGGACGAAAGAAACCATTGAAACGTCTAGCTGTGTGACGGATTCAAGAAAAGGCCGCAGGTAGGTAAAGAGCATGAACTGCCCCATAAAGAAGCCGGCAACAGCCAGCATTCCCATCGCAACCGGCGGCTTTTTCAGTAATTTAAGGGCGTTGCTCTGCCGCGAGGCATTTACCACTCTGGTCAGGATCGGCATGCTCACCATCATCCAGACCAGGGCTAACATCGCCACGGGCACAACCGAGAAAAAAGCCCAGCGCCAGCCGATAAAGGCACCCAGATAACTGCCGAGAGGAGCAGCTATAACGGTGGCGAGTGCATTTTCTCCGTTAACAATCGCCAGTGCGCGCGGAACGCTATTTTCAGGCACCAGCCGGATAACCGTCGCGGCACTCAGTGACCAGAATCCGCCAATCGCCACCCCAATTAAGGCTCTGCCCAGCATGAAAATTTCATAGTTTGGGGCAAACGCGACGACGGTTCCTGACATGATCATGACGATGACCATGCTCAGGAGCAGCCGCTTTCGCTCTGTTTTTGCCGCAACGGGTGCGATGACCAGCGCCATGACAAGTGCGCATAAGCCGGATACAGAAATTCCCGTACCCGCTTTGCCTTCTGATATATGCAGGTCGTCGGCCAGTGGCGTTAAAAGACTGACCGGCATAAACTCCGAGGCGACCAGCGCAAATGCCGCCAGCGACATCGCAATAACCGCACCCCAGGATTTAATATTGCCTGACTGTTCATCATGTGAAGTGTGATTAGGTAGCATTACCGATATCCCTCATTTGCTGACTTTGAATTAACCCGATCTTATTCACCGGAAAAAAGCCCCCCGGCAAACTGAATATTTCCGTCATCTACCCGGTAGCGTTCCTTAACATTCATCGCATGCCCAGTCTGGCAGAGTGAAAGCCGCCCTGAACGCCTTTCGCTTCCGGAAGATTTATTCTCCGGGCCTGATTTCATGGTTGCTATTCTGGATGTGATTACTGAAATGCGTTATTGAAATACTCTGTATTACTTGCCTGATCCTATGAGTCAGCTGGGTGACTGTGTATTTAATCAGGCGATGTCTGTAGATTACCGTCAGGAAGTGACTGGACGATGTGAGGTATAAATAAATGGCTTCTGACAAACCGGTCAGTGAATTACTGAGTAGGCTGTCGCTGGATATTGCTCAGCGTACACCCTGCACAGGCGATTTTTGTACGGCCATTGACGGACTGGACTTATTCCGCCGGAATGAGCCCGCATCACCCTATAACTGTCTTGTCCCTCCCAGTATCGTTCTGGTCGCAGAGGGCGCGAAGATTATGTGGGTTGGCGGTGAGCCCTATGAATATGATCAACATAAGTTTCTGATTACCTCTCTTGATATTCCTGCTAACTCGGAGGTCATCACAGCCTCTCCCGATCGGCCCTGTGTGGGTATCGCGTTTAAGCTTGACCAGCGGGTGCTGATGGAGCTGATTGCGCAGGGATGTCTGCCCAACGTAAGAAAACAGGAAACAGGATGCGGGGTCGGTATTGGTACGGTCACAGATAAAATAGTGGAACCGTTCTGTCGTCTGTTATCTCTGCTTGATGAACCTGAAACCATACCGGTGCTTGGCCCGCTTATTCAGCGTGAAATCCATTACCGGCTTTTAATGAGCGATCAGTCCGATCGCCTCCGGCAGATAGCGGCAGTGGACGGGCACGGCTACCGGATCGGCAAAGCCATTGACTGGCTCAAGGTGAACTTTGCGTCCTCTCTGCGGGTTGAGGAACTTGCCAGCCGGGTTCAGATGAGTACGCCCTCTTTCCATCATCATTTCAGGCAGCTGGCTGGCATGAGTCCGCTGCGTTATCAGAAATGGCTGCGGCTTAATGAAGCCCGGCGTCTGATGCTGAACGAACACCGGGATGTGGCAACCGCAGCCTTTACCGTCGGCTATGAAAGCCCCTCCCAATTCAGCCGCGAATACACAAGAATGTTTGGTGTCGCTCCGAAAAGGGACATCACCACGCTGCGTAACGCCGCCAGTAACACGCTCAATGCATCGTGATGACTTTCCGGCCGGGGATCCGGACAGGAACAGAATGTACGGAACACGGATGTACTTAACCGGCGAGGACTGAATCGAGAGCTGCCTGCAGCCGGTCAGCGCTGGCCTGTTCGTCATTCTCCATAAAGAAAGCCACCAGCTCCGCAAGCTGAGACTGCGTCACGCCCACATTCATGCTTATATTCAGGTGTGCTTTCAGCTGCGGCTCGGTGCCGGCCATGGCGGCCAGCATCCCTGTGGTAGCCAGCTCGCGGCTTTTCCAGTCCAGATTGTCACGACTGAAAATATCGCCGAAAAGATGCGTCTTCAGATACTCGTCTGCAGCCGGGGCAAATCCGAACAGGGGCCCGCTGACCGGCTTTCCGACCAGCGCGGTCTGGTTTTTGGTGCCCGCTGCCAGCATCTCCTCTGGCTTTGGCAATGGACCGGGCAGCCGGCCTTCATTGTCATGAATGCCCTGTGCTCTGCGTGAATCGATGACCTTCATCAGCTCGCCCAGCGCGTTCAGGCTGCGGGGAAAACCTGCATAAGCATAAAGCTGAACCAGAATTTCACGGCAGTCACTGATGCTCAGTCCGGCATCCAGTCCCTGCTGCAGAGCGTTGTTCAGCCCGGGCAGATTACCCGCTGCGGCACGGGCCGCAATAACAGCCATGTTTTTATGCTGTGCAGTGAGAGGCTGTTCCTGTGTTTCAGACATCATATCGGTCCTTTTCGGTGCGTCAGGAAGGGAAGCAGTGGCAGCGCTGAACGGCAAAGCCAGCGCGGCACACAGCATGACAACGGAGCAGAGGCCCCGTTTCATCAGATTACGTTCATGACCTGTCGGCTGAGGCATACTGCTCATCCGTGACCTGCTCCATCCAGTCAACGACCCTGCCGTCCTGGGCTTCGGCGATGGCAATATGGGTCATGGCCGTTTCCGGTGCTGCCCCATGCCAGTGCTTAACGCCGGTCGGTATCCATACCACGTCGCCGGGCCGGATTTCACGCACCGGACCACCCCACTCCTGCACCAGGCCAGCGCCAGCCGTCACGATCAGCGTCTGACCCAGCGGATGCGTATGCCAGGCCGTGCGGGCAGAAGGCTCGAACGTCACGGTAGCCCCGCCGATACGCGCAGGCTCAGTGCCCTGAAAGGGTGAATCAATACGAACCGTTCCGGTGAAATAGTCTGACGAACCTTTGACGGAGGGTTTTGCTCCGCTTTGCATAATCGTAATCATCGGGGTGATCTCCTTTGCGTAGGTGACTGAAACAGACAGTGCCAGGGACACTGCAGCAACGGCAAGTCTCTTCATGCAGGCTCCGTTTTTCAGAACTGAAAAAGCCGGATGCGGACATCACACCCGGCATTTTTTAAGTGTAGGCCTGGCAGGATTGGTTGATAAGATAGGTAAATCTGAATGCTTATGTGCATGGTATGCAACAATGACAGCTGAAAATCTGAACGACCTTCGCGCTTTCACGATCGTGGCGCGGGAGAAAAACTTTACCCGTGCGGCCGCTCAGCTTGGCATGTCACGCTCCGGGCTGAGTCATGCCATAACGGCGCTGGAAGCACGGCTGGGAGTCAGACTGCTGACGCGCACCACGCGCACCACGCGCAGCGTGTCGCTTACACAGGCTGGGGTACGCCTGTTTAGCACCCTGCAGCCGATGCTGAGCACCCTCGACAGCGAGCTGGTAGCTCTGCGCGCCCTGAGTGAGAAGCCGGCAGGAACCGTGCGCATCACCGCGCACGATCACGCTATCGACTCCATCCTCTGGCCCCGGCTACAGCCTTTGCTGAAACGCTATCCGGACATCCAGATAGAACTGAGTGTCGATTATTCGCTGACGGATATTGTGGCGCAGCAGTTTGATGCCGGCGTCCGGCTGGGTGATATCGTCGATAAAGACATGATCGCCGTGAGGATTGGCCCGGACTTTTACATGGCTGTGGTGGCTTCACCGGACTACCTGCAGGGAAAAAACCTGCCTGCGGTGCCCGCTGATTTAACCGCACATCAGTGCATCAACCTGAGGCTTCCGACACATGGAGGGCTCTATGCCTGGGACTTTGAACAGGAAGGGAAACCGATAACGGTGCGGGTGACGGGTCAGACCGTTTTTAACAACACCTATCTTATGATGCAGGCGGCCCTGGACGGTCTGGGATTTGCTTATATCCCGCTGGATCTGGCACAGCCGCATCTTACATCGGGTAAGCTTATTCCGGTGCTTGAACCCTGGTGGCCGCAGTTTCCGGGATATCATCTTTATTATGCCAGCCGCCATCAGCAGGCTCCGGCGCTGGCGGAAGTCATTGCAGCGCTGCGTTATCGCTGACGTCAGCAACACAGTCCTGCATTAAGTGAACCTGGCTTACAGGTGTGAACTGACTCGCTTTTCTGAAACACCTCATCCAGAGAGTCCATTTTTATCATCAATAAGAGAGGCGGCACATGGAACATCACTATACATCGCGTATATCCTGGACCGGTAACCTGGGTACGGGCACATCGGGCTATAAGGCCTATGCGAGGACATGGGACATCGCTATAACCGGCAAAGACATTATCCACTGCTCCAATGATCCGTTACTGGGTGGCGATGCCACTAAAATGAATCCAGAAGACCTCCTGATCTCCTCTCTTTCTGCCTGCCACATGCTCTGGTATCTGCATCTTGCGTCAGATGCCGGGATCACGGTTCTGAAATATGAAGATTCACCGATAGCGACAGGTGAAATTTTACCAGGCGGCGCGGGTCGCTTTGTTTCGGCAATTCTGAGACCTGAAATCACCTTAGCAGCGGGTAGTGATCCCGACTCAGCGATGGCTATTCATCATGAAATTCACAAAGTCTGTTTTATTGCCAGATCGGTGAATTTCCCTGTCTTTTATGAGCCTGAGTTTGTCATCGGTCATCTATAATCAGTCCATCGTCTGTAACAACGCGCAGGCTACTATTCCTGGGGCACTCAACAGCCTGATTGAGCGGCATAAAAAAATCCGGCAACAGGACGTTGCCGGATTCTTATAAAGCTACGGGATCGTTCTGCTTATCCTGAATAGTTCGGCAAAAGTCATATGGAACGGCCCATTCATGACAACACGCTGATCATTCAGGTGCGCACGCGCAGCGCAGCCTCAATCCTGTCGGCAATCTTAGTGACCACGTAAGCAATCACCATGTAGAACACCACCGCAATCAGGAAGGCTTCGAGGTAGTAGAAGTTCAGTACCGCCGTTAATTGTGCCTGGGCAAAGATATCCACCACTTCGATGGCAAACGCCAGCGACAGGGCTTTCATGATCACCATAAAGGCATTCGCCAGATCGGGGATCGCCGCCACGATAATCTGCGGGAACATGACCCGACGAAACAGCTGACCTCCGCTGTAGCCGAGTGACAGGGCGGCATCCGATTGTCCGCTGTCGAACGAGTTCAGCGCCCCTTTCCACACTTCAGCCTGGAATGCTGCGACACAGGCGCTCAGCGCGACAATGATGATCACCCAGTTCGGCAGTGAATGGGCATTAACCTCAACGCCAATCAGCGTGGCAACAAAGTGCAGCGCCGGTGGCAGGCCGTAATAGGCGAGGAAAATCACCACCACCATCGGCACGCCTTTAAAGGCGATTTTGTAGGTGATCACCAGCTGGCGCAGCACCGGAATGCGGCGATGCTCAATAAACGCAAACAGCCCGCCCAACAGTGTCGAACAGATAAACACCGTTACCGCCATCAACAGCGTCACCGGCACGGCATCCAGAATGCTCCAGAAGTCGGGTAACAAAACCTCAGCATCAAACATGGTTTTTCTTCCTCACTCAGACGCTGGTGGTGAACTTCACGCGTGGCGCAGACTTAGAGCTGTACTTCGCATGACGTTGTTCAAAGAAGCGGATAACCAGCCACGCCACACCGCACAGCAGTGAATAGAGCACGGCCAGCACCAGATAGGTGCCGAACTGATACTGGTTGTAATCGCGCTCCATGATCAGGTGCGCGGTCGCCATCACATCGGCCGCCCCGATATACATCACCAGCGCCACGTTATGAATCAGATAGATAATGGCATTGCCGTAACCCGGTAGCGCAAAGTGCACCGCCTGTGGGCCGATGACACGCAGCATTTTCTGGCGGAAGCTGTAGCCCAGGCTGTCGGTGGCGTCGTGCTGACCCCGCTCAACCGCCAGGTACGCCGGGCGCATCACTTCAGACAGATAACCGCCGTGATACAGGCTCAGACCAATCATCGCCGCCACGTTGGCCGTGAAGAAGTCGCTGAAGCCAAAGTTATCGGTAATCAGTGGCATACCGTAGAAGGCGACAAACAGCTGCAGCACCACGGGCACGCTGCGCGCATAGGAAACGTAGAGATCGGCCAGCTGGCTGATCACGGGAATACGGCGCACGCGGAAAAACGTCGCGATGAGCGCCAGAAAGAACCCGACAATCATCGCCACAAACATGATGCCGAGCGTCAGAGGCAGCGCCGACAGCAGTTCTGGAATCATGGAGGATAGATTCACGGTGAAACACTCCTGCTAAAAAGGACAGCATGCGCCCGGTTCAGCGCCGGGCGCAGTGAATCTGTTACTTCATGTACTTCGTAACGTCTTCGCCAAACCACTTCTGCGCCAGCTTATCCAGCGTGCCGTCCGCCTTAAGCTCTTTGAGGGTTTTGGCGATGTCATCATTCAGTGCCTGGTTTTCAGCAGAGCGGTGGATCAGCACATAGGTGTTGTTAATCGCCACTGGCTCACTGGCTTTGATCGCCAGCTTCTGGTTGTCGATGACCGTCTGCTCGCCCAGATTTGAAGGCAGGATCAGCGCATCATATTTACCGTTCTGCACTTCTTTCAGACGATCCGGGTAAGGTACGCCGGCGCTGGAGGCTTTAATGGTGATTTTGTCAGTCGGGTTCTCCTGCTGCCACTGGGTGACAAACTTATATACGCCACCGCCTGCGGTTACCGGCACGATGTTTTTACCGACCAGGTCTTTCATGCCATTGATATTGCTGTCGCTGCGGCTGTAAATCTTCATCAGGCTGGCACCCATCGGTGCATCCGGGATCAGGAACTGTTTGCTGCGTGCTGGCGCTTTGTAATAGCCGCCCGTCGCCATGTCGTACTTGCCGGTCACCAGGCCGGTTTCCTGAGCGATGTCCGCCGCGCCTTCCATCACAAATTTATACTGTGGCAGTTTCGCATTGATGGCTTTCAGCACATCCGGCTCGTAGCCCTCCGGCTCATGGCCGATCGCGCCCCATGACAGCGGTTTTGATTCTGCTGCGGTGGCGATTTTGATGGTGCGTACGGCGTCAGCAAAGCTGTTGCCGCTGATCAGGGCCAGCGCGATGATGCCAGGCGCAGCCAGGCGACGTAATGTAGTTTTGATTGCAGGCATGTCTCTGATTCCTTTATTTATTAGAATACTTTTTCTGAGTTGAGGAACTGGGCAAGGCGTGGCAGCGCCGGATTATCAAACATCTCTGCAGGCGTTCCCTGCGCCGCGACCACACCCTGATCCATAAACACGATGCGATTCGAAATGCTTTTCGCGAACTGCATTTCGTGCGTCACCAGCAGCGAGGTAATGCCGGATGACGCCACATCTTTAATCACTTTAAGCACTTCACCCACCAGCTCGGGATCGAGCGATGAGGTCGGTTCATCAAACAGCATCACATCCGGCCGCACCGCCAGAGCACGGGCGATACCGGTACGCTGTAACTGGCCGCCTGAGAGCTGCGACGGATAGTGATCGCGTTTTGCCCCAAGGCCTACGCGCTCCAGTTCCTGCACGGCGATGTCGCGCGCCTGCTGCTTAGTTTTACGCTGGATAACGATCAGCGGATCCATCACGTTTTCCAGCACTGTCATGTTCTTAAACACGTTGAACTGCTGAAATACCATGGCGGTGCGCAGACGGATTGCCTGAATCGCCGCTTTGTCGGGGGACTGATAGTCCATGCGAATCTGATCCAGCTGAATCGTCCCCGCGGATGGCTTCGCCAGATAGTTAATGCAGCGCAGTAACGTGGTTTTGCCGGTGCCACTTGGCCCGATAATCGATACCACATCGCCACGCTTTACTGACAGATCGACACCTTTCAGAATCGGGTTGCTGCCGTAAGCGAGCGTAATATTGTTGAGTTCTAACATCCGGTGCAGCCCTTATTTGTTCAGGTCAGCATGGCCGAGCACATGCATCAGACGGTTGGCCCAGCCAAAAATGGCGATAGCGTGAATCAGGTCGATAATTTCCTGATCGTTCATCCCAACGGCGCGCAGCGCGGCGACATCGTCCGGCGTGGCTTCCGACGGCGTGACGGACAAACGGCGCGCAAAGTTATAGATGGCCGCGTCGCGTTCCCCTAATACATCCGCCCGATCAAAATAGATGGCACTGACCACGGCGTCGCTGTCGGCCAGCTGAACATGACGGCGTGCATGCACCACCGCACAGTAACGGCAACCATTAACGATTGAAGCACCAAGCGCGCCCAGCTCACGATCCGCACGGTCCAGGCCACCTTCGACGTACATGATGGCGTTGAATAATCCGGTGCGTGCGGTATAGCTCTCCGGATCGTGGACCAGCGTGCGGACGTACTCTGAGATTTTCTTGTTGGATGGCGTCACTTTCATCGCATCAAGCTGCGCCGGTGTCGCCTGTTCAACATCCACTGGCGTGATGTAGGGGTGCCAGTGCAGTGGCTTGAGATTAACCGACGGAATCATGCGGACCTCATCAGACGTAAGCCAGCCGCAACGCGCGTCTGGAAGTTAACAAAGGCGATCAGCTCCGAGAGCGCAACAATCTGCGGATTGCTTAATCCGGCCTGTTCCAGCAGGCGAATATGCTGTTCGGTCGCCTGAATCGGTTGCTGTGTCACCAGGTCGGTGTGGCGTGCAAGCGTGGCCAGCGGCTCTTCATACACAACGTCACCGGCAGCGAGTGCGAGCAGCGCTTCTGACGGATTTAACGCCGCCAGTTGTGCCTGATAATCGCGCTGCAGCGGCACGTCGCTGTTCAGTACCGCCATGCGCCGGGCCAGCGCCAGGCGCAGATCCGCAGGTAAACCCTGTTCATCTTCCGGTGTCAGCACGGACAGACGGCACGCTTCTGCGCCTTCCACAAATTCGGGACGCAGGCGACGTGTCTGATACAACGCCTCTTCTGGTGTTAATCCGGCGGCCTGATCAATAGCGTCGCTCACAGCGTGTTCTCCTGTTTTAGTAGCGGGGTTGAATCCACCCATTCATCGCCCTGCAATTCAGGGGTGTCAAAAGCTTGTAAGCTGGCGAAGTGCTGATCGACATCTTCGGCAAACAGCGAGGCAGCAATGCCGCGCACCAGACGATCGGCACCTGCACTCACTGCCGGAATGTCGCCGGAGACTTTGCCGTGCGTCAGCATCGCGGCATCGTTAAAGCAGTGGATATGTGCCAGCATCGGGCAGGCACCCGGTGTTAATTCGCGGAATTCAAACGAAGGGCCGAGATCCGGCGCTTCCAGCAGGCTGTGACGCGCAGGCCCCATCTCTGGCTGATAGCGACCGTCGGCCCAGCTACGGATATGCGGCGCGATGGCAGCAAACTCCGGGCGGCCGTGAAAATCATTGGTAAAGCCGGTGGCGGCGATCAGGAAGTCATAGCGCAGTGCGCCCTGGGTGGTTTCGATCAGCAGGCCTTCAGCTTCCTGCTTAACGGTATTGATGCCGCAGTCGAGGAAGAAACGTGCATTATCATGACGGGACACGCGCAGGGTTGAGGAACGCGGCGGCGGGGTTTGTGTCGCGGCGGTGTAATCGACAAATTTCCATTTCCACGCATCCGGTAACTGATGCATGCCGTGCACCACGCCCTGGCTGCCGATGCCGGTCATCTTGTTAATTCGCGGCATCTCTTTACGACGAATCAACAGATCTACCGCGCTCGCGCCCTGCTCCAGTGCGGTCGCCGCGTTATCCATCGACGAGGCCCCCGCACCAATCACCGCAACGCGTTTACCCTGCAATGCCGCAAAATCGATCTCATCGGCGGAGTGTGCCCAGAACTGGCGGTCAATGCCTTGGAGAAAATCCGGTACGGCAAAACCGCCGAGTCCTGAACGTCCGGTGGCCAGCACCAGACGACGTGTGTAAACACGTCCGGTTTCGGCACCGTCCAGATCCAGCGCAATGAAATCTCCGGCCTGCGCGATATTGCTGACGCGCACGTTGTTCTGCACCGGCAGATTCAGCACCCGGCGATACCAGATCAGGTAATCCATCCACTGCGCTTTCGGGATCTTGTCCAGCGCCTGCCATGCTTCATTGCCCCACTGCGCGGTGAACCACGCACGGAAGGTCAGTTGTGCCAGACCCAGTGCCGGGCCGTGCAGCGATTTCGGCGAGCGCAGCGTTTCCATGCGCGCAAAGGTAATCCACGGTCCTTCCAGCCCTGCGGGTGCAGCGTCATAGGCCACGACATTGCTGATGCCGGTAAGCTGTAATTTCGCCAGCGCTGCCAGACCGCACATGCCCGCACCAATCACCACTACGTCACGCACAGGCGCAGTCTGGAAGGTGTGTTCCGGTACCCACGATTTAGCAGGCAGTTCCAGAAATTCCAGATCCTGCTGAAGCTGAGCTTCGAGCGCGGCAAGACCTTTGGCGGCATACGTCATAGAGCAATTTCCCTGGTGTCAGCGATCGCCTGAGAGCGAGCGAAAACGGTTAAAACGCGCCGGTGACCGTGCCCTTTTAATTATCCCTTATAAACATAATAGGCGGCTAACAATCATCAAAACGCATAGTAAGAGCTAAGTTTTCGCATAATCCTCCTGCCCCGGATCGGAGTCAAGAATTGTGCTCAGGGTTTAACCAATGGATTTCTTATATCTTATGCCAGATACGTTATAAGCGTTGAAAATGAAGGTTTTTACCGTGGCGTGTTCGGTCGGGCCTAAATGCCTGGCTCACATAATCGTGTAAGACGGGGAGGATATCCCTGCAGAGTGACGGTGACCTGCAAGCCGATATCACTCCTGGTTGATGATGCGCATAATTCGCGGATGTTCACTGGCTGCCAGACGTTCAAACCCGGGCAACAGTTGCGCGGCGGCCTCCGCGAGCGCGTCCACCAGCGCCTGCGCCGCGCTGGAGATCTGTCGGCCCTGAGGGGTGATAACGCCAAAGAAGTAAGGTATGTCTTCCTGAATCGGGCGGATCGCCACACCGGCCAGCGGCATCCCCCAGCCCGTGACCGGTTCGAGGATCGCCACGCCTAATCCGGCCCGCACGCAGCCCAGAATATTCGCCGATGAGTTGGTCTCGATGGTTTCCAGCAGCGGCGCTTTGACCTTTTTCAGCGCTTTTTCATAGCGTCCACGTAAGCGCTGCGGACTCCAGGGTGCAATTAAACGGCGGCCTGCCAGCTGGCTCAGCGATAGCTCACTGTTCGCCGCCAGTTCATCGTCCTCCGGCAGCGCAACCACGCACTGCGACTGCCCAATCCAGTGTAACTCGACCGCGTGATGCTCCAGCGGCAAGCTGCATAACCCGATGTCAGCCTCTGCAGTGATGACCGCATGCGCTGTCTGTACGGCGGATTCACTGATGATTTGCACTTTATTTTGCAGATTCAGCGCGGCCAGCGCCTGCGGCAACAGACCGGCAGCCAGCGCGGGTGTCGCAGCAATGCTGAGTGGGCGATGCTGCTGATGCGCGATCTCCTGCGCGCGTAAGCGAATCTGTTGCAATGACAGCAGCGCTTTTTGCACATACTGATGCAGCTGCAACGCCTCTTCTGACGGATGAATACGCGGGCCATTGCGAATAAACAGCGGGTAACCCAGCGACTGCTCTAATTCCTGAATCAGGCGGGAAACGGCAGGCTGCGAGCGGTTCAGCTCTTTGGCCGCCGCAGTGACGCTGCCCGCAGAAATTACGGCCGAGAAAGCTTCCAGCTGACGTAAATCGAGGTCATTTAACAAGGTCATCGCGAGGGTACTTCCCTAAGTCATTGATCGCTCCCGATAATCACCCGGGAAAAAATCCATCATAGAGAGAGTCTGGCAAATTAGCCACAGCGAAAAAGCGCGAAGCCATCGGCATTAATGATTGATTAACGCGACCGTCAGACGGGCGCGCGTCTCCTGACACCCGCCAGTTATTACATCCCAAATCGGAACCCGCTAATCCACTGAGCCAGGTGGCATTTTCAGTCCAGGCTAGAATTCATCAGGTAAGCGTCAGCATAAAACCGGGTTAACGGCGCGGCTCATCACAAAGAGGACGGAAATATGAAATTCGGTGTGATATTCGAAGATACGGGCGTTGAAGAGGAACATGATTTTGATTCCAAACCCGTTGCCGGCGATTTAGTGACGTTAACGCGCGACGGAGTTGGCAAAGATTACATTGTTATCATCGAGCCTGACCCGGACCATACCCATGACGACGGGCGTGACGGCCATCCGACGAAGGCCAGAGTCCGGCCCGCGTAGTGAAGGGTAAGATGATTTTAACCGCCCGGTGAGGCGGTTTTTTTATTGCCGACTCTCATGAGGTCGTTTTGCTTACTTTAGCGGCTTTAGCGCTACATCAGCACGATACCGAAGCGTTTCAGAAGCAGCGCCCAGAGTGTGAAAAGCAGGATAGTGATAGCGCAGGCGATGAGCAGCGTCAGCCAGAAGCCGGTGCGCTGATAGAGAAAGGGGAACAGAATAAACATGGGCAGTGTCGGCACCACATACCAGAAGGTATACCAGGCATGAGCACTGATTTTTTCCTGCGTCTGCCCTTCCACCTTCATCCAGATAAGTACCAGCACTGTGACCAGCGGTAAGGCGGCAAGTAAGCCGCCCAGTCGATCGCTACGCTTAGCCGCTTCTGAAATCAGCACGACCATAAAAGCCGTGATGGCATATTTCGATATCAGCCAGAGCATGATTGTCCTCAATATTCCTGTTCATCCGACACCTGAGTGCCGGACCGTTTACGATCGTCCCACTCCGGGATTTCAGCAGACGCAGTTACGGCATCATCCTGCGCAGCGTGTCATCTTTCATAAAATAGTGATGGAACAGCGCCGCCAGCGCATGCAGACCAATTAACCAGTATCCGAGCGGGGCCAGCGTTTCGTGCCAGTCAATCAGCATACTGGCAGTGGCGGGGTCGGGCGATGTCGCCACAGGCATATTGATCCCAAACAGGGCCCACTCTTTTCCACGCAGGTAACGCGAGCTCAGCCCGAGAACCGGTAAGACCACAAACAGTGCATAAATCAGCGTGTGCACCAGATGTGAAAGACCCGTCTGCCAGCGTGCCACGGGCGGCGTAATCGGCGGCGTTACAGAACGGGTACGCAGCCACAGGCGGGCAATCATCAGGATCATGACGCAGAAACCTGCGGAAAAATGGGTGATCATCACCGTATTTCGCTGCCAGGTTCCCTTCTCTGCCATCCAGCGCAGCTCGATGGTAGCGTAGGCGACGATAATCAGTAGGACCGTCAGCCAGTGGAAAAGAATTTGCGAACCCCGGTATTTCTTCAGCATAGATAAACTTCCGTCACTATTTTTTCGCGTCACTATACCAGTAAATTATTAGATGTTTATTAGGAGTTTACTGGATCATTATGACAGGCCATGCCGCTTAAACACTGAAGCTGATGCAGGCTAATCTGCCTCAAACTGCATGCAAAGCAGAGTCAGCATACTGTCACAGCGAAGCCTGCGGTTTCAGGCGGAATAGCGCTGGCACATCACCTGCAGTGTCTGGCATCCGGTTTCCCGTTATCCTGCGGAGTCATTGCTCATTCTCATGCGTAATTATATCCAGTGAATCTCTGAGGCTATTCAGGATTTCTTATTTTGGTTTTTTTAGTATTCAGCGCTGCGGGTATAAGAAATTTATGATTCATTACAGCGATAAATCTTAAACTTAACCTAATGTTCATCCTGTAAAATGACGAAAGCACGCTGCGTGCCGCTATAAATACACTTCGCAGTGGAACGATTAGTCAGCCCTGTGCGAATGTTTCTTTAAGTCAAATCCGCGCCCTGCCGCCCTGACCTTTCTGCGCTTCGCTTAACATCAGTACCAGCGTAAACAAGAGTAAAAATAACGCGCGTTATCGTAACCTTAGAACTCTACATTTCTCATGCAAAAACAGTAACTTCTCCTCTCATTAGAGTTCGCCTATGCTGGCTGCTCACTACATTTTGCGTCAGAGGGATTTGCTATGTTTAATGTGCCTGCAACCTACAGTGCTGAGACAGTCGAGTGCCTTTATGAAGTTATCGACATACTCAATCTGAACGGCGCACGATGCCACGTTATCTTTGACAGTCAGGCCTCCCGCGCCGCGGTGATCGAGGCAGATACAACAGAGCAACTCGGCGAAATGCGCCACCCTGTGCTGGCTGTGCTGGAGATGGAGCGCGTCACCAGCATTAATACCCTGTTGCGTATTAAATCGTTCTGGACCGATTCAGACGGCGCTCATCCTGAAATAGCGTCAGGCAACCTGGCGAACGCGTTATATAAGGCGCTGACGATGAAGAAACATATTACGCTGGTGGGATTGTAAAGCAGGCTAAAGCCCGTGCGGTGCGGGCTTGTTACAGTGTGCAGTGACAGGCCTGACAGCACGCATCCGCGCATTAAACCTGAGTTTTGCTTTTCAGAGATATCAGTGTTTTCCGCCCACCACTGCCGCAGATGAAATTTTCACGTGTTTTAACACCGCGCCTTATTGCCGGACTTCTCAACCTGTTTTAATGCTCTGTTACCTGCTTCACTCCGCTTCAGATAAATGCCCTGACCAGTAGCACGGCGCACATCACCCATATCAAGATAAATACGCCTGCCGTTATGCGACTGACCGGACGTCTGCTGGCCTGCGCTGCGGTTTCCCGATGCTCACGCATGACTTCGGCGGGAATAAGACGCACCACCAGCATGATGCCCAATGGCACGATGATCAGGTCATCGAGATAGCCGATGATGGGAATGAAGTCAGGGATCAAATCGATGGGGGAAACGGCATAGGCAGCGACAATCAACGCCAGCACTTTAGCCAGCAACGGCGTCCGGGGATCGCGGGCGGCAAGCCATACCGCGTGTACATCCCGTTTAATGTTTTTCGCCCACGTTTTGGCGTCAGCGATAAATCTGATTGTCATCAGGGTGCTTTTCCATAGTCGGGGCAATCGGCTTTACGCATCTGCATCGCTGCACCTTTGATACTCGCGCTGCGTGCTGAAAACAATCTTGCTCATCAATCCTTAGCATCAGGGATATTTGCATCCCAGACTTTCATCACGGCTGACACCGCCGCATCCAGCTCTTCACCGCTTGCCCCATCCCGGGCTTCCGTTGACAGGCCCAGCTCAAAACTGTGGAGAGTAATGGCCAGCGCCAGCACGTTTGTATCGGCAGCCAGCTGTCCCGCCTCCTTCGCTCTTGTGACGCATCGCAAAAATCCCGCCCTTGTCCGTTCGCGTTGCACCGCCAGAATGTTACGAATGTGATCATTCGCGGGTGAACAGGTATTCACGGACAACGCAATCAGGCAGCCGCTGGGATGCCCCGGTTCTGTCTGCATTTTTGCCGAACGGCGCAATGCCAGTTCGACAGCTTCACGAGGTTCAGGCGTGTCATCCCACAGGCAATCGTTAACCTGGCCGTAAGTCGACGCATAGCATTCAACCACTTCTTCAAACAGCGCCTCTTTTGAACCAAACGCAGCGTAGAAACTCGGTGCAGTAATGCCGTTACCGAGGTTCGACTTGAGCATGGCAAGCGAGGTGGACTCGTAGCCATACTGCCAGAAAAGGGTCATCGCCTGACGAATTGCCTCATCACGATCAAATGTCCGTGGACGTCCCATCTGAGCCATGTCCGCTCCTGTTTGTACGTGTCAGATATAAATACTAATCGATACATATGTACTTGACAAGGTTCAGACCGACCTATAGCTTCAGATATATACCAATCGATACATTAATAAGAAAATCTTTTGCCATCCGGGTTTTCACGCTATCAACGATTTAAAAGAGGCTCACGTGCACACCACTTCAGAATTCAGTGAAACCATCACCCAGTGGGGTCTGCCTCTGGCTTCCCTGCTGGCCTTTGCCATGACAGGCTTTATTGCCATCCTGACAGAGACGCTACCGGCAGGTCTGCTTCCGCAAATCGGAGAAGGCCTGGGGGTTACCCAGGTAATGGCGGGCCAGTTGGTCAGTATTTATGCACTGGGATCTCTGCTTGCAGCGATCCCGTTAACGGTGCTGACCAGTGGGTGGCGGCGTAAAAAAGTGCTGCTGCTTGCCGTCGGCACCTTTCTGATTTTCAACACCATTACCACCCTGTCATCCAGTTACTGGCTGACGATGGCGGCCCGTTTTATGGCGGGTGTGGCAGCCGGACTGGCATGGGGGATCCTGGCGGGCTATGCGCGCCGCCTCGTTCCTGCTGTGTTACAGGGTCGCGCACTGGCTGTTGCTATGGTGGGTATTCCTGTTGCTCTTTCACTGGGTACACCGGCAGGCGCATGGCTGGGCAGCCTGATGGGATGGAGAGTGCCGTTTGGGATCATGGCAGCCCTGGCCGTGATTCTGTTTATCTGGATATGGATCGCGGTGCCTGACCTGCCGGGGCAGCAGTCTGGTCGTCGCCTCCCTGTGTGGAAAGTTTTCCTGATGCCCGGCGTCACACCCGTTCTGGCGGTTATCTTTCTGTGGATGACGGCACACAACATTCTTTACACGTTTATCGGCCCGTTCCTGCAGCTGTCGGGACTGGCTGCAAACGTGGGGCTCATTCTGCTGGTTTTTGGCATTGCGGCACTTATCGGCATCTGGATTACCGGAATGCTGGTGGATGGCCATCTGCGCAATCTGGTTCTGCTCAGCCTTGCGGCTCTGGCGGTTGTCTCTGTGGTGCTTGCTGCAGGCATGCGGGAACAGGTTGTTGTCTATCTGGCCGTCATCGTCTGGGGATGGTCGTTTGGCGGAGCTTCAACCCAGATGCAGACCGCTGCCGCCGACTCGGCGGGCAATCATGTCGATGTCGTTCAGGCGATGGTAACGACCGCATGGAATCTGGCCATTGCCAGCGGTGGCGTCGCTGGCGGGCTGCTGCTCAATAATGCCGGTGCTGAATCATTCCCCTGGGCGATTCTGGCCTTTATGGCTGTTGCGTTTGTCATCGCCTGGCGTGCGAAAAAGCACGCTTTCAGGCCTGGTGCCAGAGGCGGTTCTGTGAAGTCGTAACCGCTTAAATTGTCTTAAATCACGCGATTCTTTCATCTGCTTTGCAATCTGCGACAGGGATGTCCGCCAGAAAACGCTGAGCAAAATGGCGTTCCTGCGTTGCCTGAAATGTTTTAACCCGGCGCAGTGGTGTCACCACGCGCCGGTCGGACAACGGTGATGACTCTTCTCTGACACCAGCCGCGTGATGACTGAGTCAGTCTGAACAACATCACGGTTTCATTATTTTTTGAATAATCCATTCACGGAATATTTGCATCGACTGAGTCATTTTTCGGGCTTTCTGCCATGTTAACCAGTAACCATCATTGCCTGAATAAATATCAAAAGGCCTGACAAGCAGTCCGCGTTTTATTTCCGTTTCAAACATAATATCAGGTGCCAGTGCGATGCCACCGGTGATCAGGACAGCATCAATAATAAGACGTGATGAATCGAAAACTGGACCGTTAACTCTGAATGAGGGTATGCCTGCTGCTGCAAACCAGTTATCCCACTCGTCATGACGATAAGATCGTAATAATGTCTCGCCAGTGATATCCATGGGCTTTAACAGCCTTTTCGCTGTTTCAGGTTGGCACAATAGCGTGAGCGGTGCATCAAACAGAAGCTGGTTATGTGATGATGCCCAACTGCCAGAACCATATCTTATAGCGAAATCGACGCCCTCCCCGGCAATGCTTACAACGTTATTGTTGGTCTGAATACTCAGTTCGATAGCGGGGTGTTGTAGCTGGAAATCTTCAATTTTTGGCAGTAGCCAGCCCAGCGCGAAAGTACCCACACAGGATAGCGTCAGTGCCTCCCTGAAATGTCCACCTTCAAACTGGCGATACGCTTTCTCAATACGATGAAATTGTTCTGAAATTTCAGAAAAAAGCAGCCGGGCTTCATCGGTTAACTCAAGGCCGCGTGAAAGTCTTTTAAATAACGTCACACCTAATCTTTCTTCGAGCAGCCTGACCTGCTGGCTGACAGCAGCCTGAGAAACGAAGAGCTCCATGCCTGCTCGAGTGAAGTTGAGGTGACGGGCAGAAGCTTCAAATGCGCGCAGAGCATTGAGCGGGATATCACTTTTCAATGCTGACCCCAGAAAAAGTTATGACAGACATCAATTTATACCGTTTTTTCTCATCGTGAAATTGATTTATTTTGGCCCACATAACTTAAGCGAAGCGAAGCCTTTCAGCGTGTTTTGTTTGGCACCATGATGTTATTAATCTCAGAACAAGGTGATTCCTGATGGTAAATTTTAAAGTAAGTCTGACCAGCCTGTTACTGATCGCAACAGCAGGTTGTTCTGTGTCAGCCTGTGCTGCTTTTAACCAGCAAACCCTGACGAGCCAGCTTGAAATACTTGAAAGTAAATCAGGAGGAAGACTCGGCCTGGCCGTCATTGACACATCGGATGGTTCGAAATATGCATGGCGTGGCAATGAAAGATTTCCACTCTGCAGCACAAGTAAAGTGATGGCGGTTGCAGCGATATTAAAGAAAAATGAACGTGACCCTCATCTGCTTGATAAGAAAATTCATATTAGTAAAAGTGACATGGTAAATTATAACCCTGTTACCCGGAAGCATATTGGCTCATATATGTCAGTCGCTGAGCTGAGTGCAGCGGCGCTGCAATACAGCGATAACGCCGCGATGAATAAACTCCTTTCCTATCTGGGTGGTCCGCAGCAGGCCACGCACTTCGCCCGGACAATCGGTGATAAGGATTTTCGTCTGGACAGAAACGAGCCGGGGCTTAATACCGCCATCCCCGGCGATGAGCGCGATACAACGACACCTTCAGCGATGGCTGAAAGCCTTAAAAAAGTGTTTCTGGGTACGGCGCTTAAGGAAGAGCAGCGAGCGAAACTTTCAGACTGGATGAAGGGTAATACTACCGGTTCTGACAGTATTAAAGCGGGTCTTCCGGACGACTGGATTGTGGCAGATAAAACAGGCAGTGGAGACTACGGTTCTACAAATGATATCGCCGTTATCTGGCCAAAAAATCACGCACCTGTCATCCTCACCACTTACTTTACACAGCACGATAAAGATGCGGCCACACGTAAAGACGTACTCGCCAGTGCAGCAAAGCTGGTGGCCGATGCAGTCGATAAATAGTCAACGCTGAAAGTTGACGATTCAGTCCGGGAAACGGCTCAGCGTGAGCCGATTTCTCTCTTCCCCCCCCAGTTAATCGTTAACAGGCGAATCCAGTGTTTACGCCCCCTCGCCGTGTGTAACCTGATTCATAAAGGTCAGCCCACATTGATAACGATTTTTCCAAACGCACCCTTGTCGAGTTGATCCAGTGCCTGCGTAAGTTCGCTGAAGCTGTACCTTTTATCGATAACCGGTTTCAGTTTAATACTGTCAACAGCCCTGACGAGATCTTCAAGCGCACGGCGGTGACCCACACCAATGCCCTGCACCGTGGGTGACTTAAGCAGCAGCATCGATCCGGAAACAGTGATATCGTCTTTATCCATCATGCCGATCAGCGAAACTCGTCCATGAGAAGCCACAGCACGAACAGAATCGGCAACGTTACTTCCCCCTACAGTATCTATAACGTGGTCGATGCCACGTTCGCCGGTCAAACGATGAACCGCGTCGACCCAATCCTCCTTCTTACGGTTAATACCGTAATCGGCACCGAGCGCCTTCGCAGCTTCCAGCTTCTCATCGCTGGATGAGGTGATAAACACCTCAGCGCCAACCGCTTTTGCAATCTGTAACGCAAAAAGCGCCACGCCGCCGGTTCCCTGAATCAGTACGGTTTCGCCAGCCCGCAACGTTCCGCGTTCAACCAGTGCAAACCAGGCTGTCAGGCCTGCACAGACCAGCGTGCTGGCTTCCGTATCAGAAAGCGACTGCGGTGACTTAACCAGCCACCTTTCATTCATGACCACGTATTCAGCAAGTACTCCCTGAAACGCATAGCCTGTGGTGTCGTAGCGCGGATTTCTGGCAGTGTTGGGAAGTTTTCCGTCTATCCAGTCCGGGAAAAAGGTGGAGATAACACGTTTTCCGGGACTGAAGCGGGTCGTGCCCGGCCCTACAGCCTCCACCACACCGGCCATGTCCGATCCTGGGGTAAAAGGCATCGGCATCCCGTTACCCATTCCACCTTCAATAATGACCTTGTCCCGGAAGTTGAGTGAAACGGCGCTGACCCGCACGAGCACTTCGTTCTGCCCTGGCAGAGGGATCTCTGCTGAAATCATTTTCAGGTTCTGACGACCAGGCTGGTCTAATGTCCAGCGTTTCATTGTGCGATTCATAGTGGTTCCTGCGGTTAATATTTCATAGTCAGGATTTTAGCATTGCTATTTATTTGACAGTGGAGATAGTGTTTCCGGTTATTGATTCCTGATTGGCGACAATATGAAAAGCGAGATGAATACTATTCCTGTTTTTGTGGCTGTCGCGGAGTCGGTGAGTTTTTCGCAGGCAGCTCAAAAACTGCACGTCACACGCTCAGCCGTTGCTAAAACCATTTCCCGACTTGAAGAAAGGCTTGGCGTTACGCTTTTCAACCGCACAACCCGCAGCCAGAGCCTGACTGCTGAGGGCACGCTCTATTATGAATCCTGCCGTCGGGCGCTGGATGAGATCAACAGGGCAGAAGCTATTCTGGAAGGCGGTAAGCTTCAGGTAAGCGGAAAACTCAGAGTTTCTGTGCCGGTTCTGCTTGGACAAATGTGTGTGTCACCCATCCTCTTGACACTGGCGAAACAACATCCCGGACTTGAACTGGAAATATCGTTCAGCGATCGGCCAGTGGATTTGCAGGATGAGGGATTTGACCTGGCCGTAAGAATCGGCGTTCTGCCTGACAGCAGTAGTCTTGTCGCACGGTATCTTGGCTCTCATAGCATGGTTTTCTGCGCCTCACCTGAATATCTTCGGGATGCAGGCCAGCCGATTTCACCGGATGAATTGAATCAGCACGCCGCCGTGGCTTACATCCGTTCCGGACGCATTCTTAAGTGGCGGATCAAAAATGAAAAGGATGAAATAACAGATTTAATCCCGCCAGCCAGATTCACAATGGATGATATGCAGGCGGTCAGAGACATTACTGTAGCTGGCGGTGGTATCGCCTCACTACCTTACTGGCTTGTACGGGAAGAACTTGCGACTGGCAGCCTGACAGAAATATTAAAAGACCTGTCGGCTGGAAGCTGGCCTGTCTATGCGGTATGGCCGCGTACGCCTCATCTCACACTGAAAGTCAGACTGGCCGTGGATAAACTGGTGAGTGATTTTCCGTCAATGATGGCGACGCTTTGAGGTTTGGTTTCATGTCTGACTTAAGCCTCAGCGGTTGTTGATTTGATAATTTTCATAGCATGCCAGTTCACCTCTGTATGACCTGTCAGTTTATTGTTATTCGCTAAACCAGTCCTGAAATCCCGATATTGCCGCCGGCATAATGTCGCGTGCGCGTTCCATGATGAGGTTTTCCGCATGACGTAAACCATTCAGTGGGTGCGACGCTTCGCATACAGCAAGGGCCACATCAGAAGCATCAAGCATTGCCAGATTGACGCCGACGCCGACAGGCGGCATCAGGTGAGCCGCATCTCCGATAAGCGTGATGCCCGGACGCGGTGCCCAGCCAAAATCCACAGGCAGGCTATGAATCGGACGTCTGACATACTCACCGGTTGCGCTGAGGACGGACTGCAGGGAGGAATCCCAGCCCTGGTAACTTGTGCGTACATAAGAGGAAATATCCTGTCGCGCGAGATTGTGATCGATAACATCAATGTCACGCTTCATGGCCGCGTAACCGCAAATCCGTCCGCCTCCATTACGTTGTGTAATCAGAGCCTCAGAGCCGCCAAAACTGAAAGCGGTTCCTTTTCCTGCAATACTATCGATTCGTCGTGAGGGTTGATTAATCCACCCCTCAAAAAAGGTTATGCCCGAATAGCGTGGGCGTTCGGGCGTAAGATAAGCTCTGACCCGTGACCAGGCCCCGTCGGCTCCAATAACAATGTCAGCTTCATAGCGGCTGCCGTTTCGGAACATCAGTCCATGATTTTTTTTCAGGCCATAATCCACATAATGAAGTTTATGACCCCATTGAATGGTTTTGGGTGATAGTGCCCCCTGAAGAAGATTTTTTAGCTCGCCGCGATCAATCTCAGGTTTATCTATTTCACCTTCCGGCGTGTGTGTATCCTCCTCCGTTTCTCCGGTACGGTGGTTAATCATTCGGCTTTGCTGATCTTCATGCCTTGCAATTTTCCTGAACTGCTGGAGTAAGCCAGCTTTGCGCAGTGCTTCCTGACCACTATCAGGATGCAAATCCAGTGATCCACCCTGACTCCGCTCAGAGTCAGCGGACGCTTCCTCAAATACTGTGACGTCAAAGCCATTCTGCTCGAGTATGACTGCCGCAGTGAGTCCTGCAGGGCCCCCGCCGATAATGGCAATAGAAATGTTGTCAGGCATGATTTTTCTCAATGCAGTAAATCGTATACTCTATAACCACAAAGTTGATACATCAACATCAGGACAGGTTAAATGAAGAATTCTACTGAGATTTCAGACGAAGAGTGGCTGGCATGGCGCGGATATCGCCGACTGGCAGCCATTATCACGGGGCGTATCGCCAGGGATATCAGTGAAGCCACCGGCTTGTCCGGTCCGGATTTCATGATTCTCATGGAGCTCAGCAAAAATCCGCATGCAGGACTCCTTCAGCGTGAACTACAGGAATACATTGAGTGGGACAAGTCCCGGCTTTCACACCAGCTTTCACGTATGTCTTCACGGGGCCTTTTACACCGAAACCGTAACAGTCCATCAGGTATTTCGGTAAGCATTACCGACGAGGGTCGCCTGCTCCTCGACAAAGCACGACCGGTGCACGCTGCAAGTGTGCGACGAAATTTTCTTGATCTGTTAACGCCAGAAGATCTCCCTGAACTGATCGCCATTAACGAACGGTTGCGACAGTCCGGGAGTCATATCAGGAAATGATGAGACAGGCTTTATCTTCTCCAGCACCGTCTTTTGAAAGACTTTTATCCTGACTGAAAATCAGTACCTCGCGCGGCTACTGCTCAGTCGTGGAAAAGCCGCCTGCGGCGGCAACGCTTCCGGGTCAGCAGGCACGTTGTTCAGCATCCGCAAAAATGATGCAGCCCAGTGATGGCTGTTGTGCATATGCAGGCCTTTCATCAGACGGGCATGCAGACAGCGCCGTTCGTGTAAAGGCATCTGCAGGGCGCGATGGACCGCACTGGCCATTGCATCAGGATCATAAGGATTGACGATGATGGCACCTTCCATCTGCCCGGCGGCACCGGCAAACTGCGACAGGATTAGCACCCCGGGATTTTTCGGGTCCTGCAGTGCGACGTACATTTTGGCCATCAGGCTCATGCCCGCCATGAGCGGCGTGACCAGCGCAACGCGTGAGGCACGATAGATACCGGCCTGCTCTTCCCGGCTGTAAGCGTGAGTCAGATAGTTCACCGGATACCAGTTCATGGTGCCATGCACACCATTAAGTTCTCCACATAGCGCTTCCAGAGCGTGACCGAGTTGTAACGCATCATGTGCGTGTCCGGCTGCCGGCGGCGCGAGCTGCAACAGCGTAATATTTTTCTGGTAACAATCATGCCTCCGCAGCAGCACCTCCAGCGTGCTGATTCGATAAGGCAGTCCTGAACTCTCATCAAGATGACCGCCGCTCAGCACGCTATTTTCTGGCAGACTTTCGCGGCACTGCATTTCCATAAAGGCGCAGCTGTTACTCTCACGCAGAGACTCAACATCGTCGAGGTCGATCCCGACCGGGAACACACCAACGTTGATGATCCGGCCATGAATACGAAAGCTGTGCGCTTCCAGCCGCTCCAGCCGGAATTCGCTCTCCAGCCAGACGAGGAAGTTATTCATATCCTGCACGGTCTGAAAACCAATCAGGTCACAACACAGCAGTGACTCTGTAAACCAGCGCCACTCGGGTATGGTTTCAAACATTCTTCCAGCCGGGAAAGGCTGATGCAGAAAGATGCCGACTGAATTGGGCAGGCCCTCTTCGCGGATGTAGCGGGCACAGCCCAGCAGGTGATAATCCTGAATCCAGATAACATCGTCTGGTGTGGCATTTTCGCAGATGGCCCGCGCATAGGCTTTATTAATGTTTTTGTATTCCTGAAAGCCATTGGCCGAAAAACGGGCCATGTCCGGACGCTGGTGGAAAACAGGCCAGAGCCCTTTATGAATGTAATTATGATATCCCTCATTAAGCTCGCCCGGCGTATAGGGGAAGGTCACGGTCTCATACCGATCGTGCTGCTGCACATCGCAGGGTCTTGACGCATCCTGAGAGATAACCGTGCTTTCACCATTCCAGCTAATCCAGAGGCCGCCCAGCCGGGAGAGTATCCCGTCATAAACTGCAGTAAGCGTCGAGCGTTGCGATTGATTATGAGAAACAAGGATAAGGCCTGACATGGTGTGTTCCCTGATTGAAGGCTGTGGAGAGGCGATCACGCCTGGCTGCCTGCGGCTTTTAAGCTGAGGTCGGAGGATAAACTGGAGAAAACCGCTCATGAGTGCGTGCCCTGTCCGCTTAATGCCTGCTGGCGCTTTTGGCGCAGATTGAATCATTAACCCCATCGTGCAGAGTCGTCACCCAGACCCCGGGCAGTGAGGGAAAGGCGATGAATCCGTTACGCTCAAAAAAATCCGGCACGGGTTCACCCATTGCAATAATATGGCGGCAGCCTCTGGCGCCCGGATGAGAAAGACAGCAGTGCAGCAGCCATGATCCAAGCCCGACAAAGCGATACTCCGGCGAGATAAACAGATTCCGGATTACCCAGGTTTCAGCCATATCAGTTACAACCCGGACAAAACCGATTTGTCGGCCATTACGATAAAGCCCGAAGCAGAGGCTGTTGTTGAGGGCCAGAATCAGCGCGCGGCTGTCGGGTATCGTTGTACCCAGCCATTGCGCAATCAGACGATAGTTCAGCAGAGACGGATCGGTACTGGCCTCAATGGCATCCCGGAACCACTTGCGGGGCGAAATAAGGCGAAGGCGCTGCTGCTCAGCAAGATCGGCTAATGCCGCCTCGCGGCAGCCCGGTATGGACCAGGGCTTAGTTATGCATTTCATTCACGGCTTTCCGAAAAGAGGCGCGTAAGCGCCCGGTGCCGTCAATTAAACCGGGAGGCCCGTAAAAATGGCGTAAAAAGAGGCTTATGAAGTGTAAAAACGCTGCAAAACATCTGCCGCCATGGCATCAGCGGGCGAGTACGGCGCGAAAGTCAGCGCTGGATGGTGGCGAGCTAACCGGGCACTGGCCTGCATCTGCCTCTCTCAGCAAAAGTATTGTTCAGAGAAACCTGTTTAAACGGGCATAAACAAAAGGCGCTAAAGGCTTTAAGGCAATGGCTGCTGGCAGAAATGTGTCGGGGAACATAACTCTACTTAACCCTGATCCTGAGTTCTCTGAGCGGCCCTGAATTTGCTTCCAGAGAAAAGCCCTCCGTCAGAGGGCTTTAATTAGTGTGAACTCAAATCATGACGCTTACAGACGAAAAGCATTCACTGCTTCACGTAACGAATGTGCCTGGGCTGAAAGTGACTGCGATGCCGAAGAAGATTCCTCAACCAGTGCAGCATTATTCTGCGTGACGCCATCCATCTCATTGACCGCAATACTGACCTGAGAAATGCCCTGCATCTGCTCTGCTGAGGCAAGTGAGATATTGTCCATTGCGTCGGCCAGTTTTCCGACCATAGCATTGATATCAAGGATGCTCTTGCCTGTTCCGGTTGCGACAACAACACCACTTTCGACCTGTGCTACCGCTTCTTCAATCAGATGTTTTATATCTCTGGCAGCCGTAGCGCTGCGCTGAGCAAGCGTCCTGACTTCACCGGCAACGACGGCAAAACCCCGCCCCTGTTCGCCCGCGCGAGCGGCTTCCACCGCAGCGTTAAGCGCCAGAATATTAGTCTGGAAGGCAATCCCTTCGATAACGGCAGTAATATCGCGGACTTTCACTGCACTTTTGGAAATATCATTCATCGTCTCTGACATCCGCTGCATATCGTGCTCGCCCGACCGCGCCAGGGCAGCGGTTTGGCGGGCAGAGTCCGCAGTCTGCTGCGCGCCCGCTGCATTGCTTTTTACCGTGACGGTAAGCTGTTCGATACTGGCGGCCGTTTCCTGTAACGCGGCAGCCTGCTGCTCTGTACGGGAGGATAGTTCGGTATTGCCCTGGGAAATTTCATCAGCAGCCATGGCTACCGAAGCGGAGGAGTCTTTTATATGGGAGACCAGGTTGCGCAGATTATTTTGCATACTCTCCAGGGACGCCATCATGCTGACGGTATCCCCCTGACGAAGTGTCACCGTCGTTGTCAGATCCCCTGCCGCAATCGCGGCGGCCAGGCCCTGCGCATGAGAAGGTTCGCCACCCAGCTGAACCTTGAGCCAGCGGGTAATCAGGCCACTCATCACAAACCCCAAAATGACAAACAGGGTCGTCAGAACCGCCAGCGTGACATAAACACCCGAGAGCGCCTGCGTTGAGGTTTCTGCCGTTTTACCTGTAACCCGCGCCTGATAATTCACCATGCCGTCCACTGCGATACGATATTGAGTAAGCGCAGGAATCAGTTCGCTCCGGAGCTTATCCCGGAACGCAATAGCATCTGGCGTAAACAGATTCTGCTCTGCCTGACGAAGCGGACCTGATGCTACTTCAATTTTATTGAGTTGCGTGGAAGCCTCTTCGACTTCAGCAAGATTAATTCCAGGAATGCTTTTAGCGCCGTTGATCAACTGCCGGAAATGCGCAGTGGTATTGTCATTCGTGGTCTGCAAGGCAAAAAACTGCGTTTTAACTTTTTCTTCTGTCTGGGGCTGAGTGCCTGCAGCCGCAGAGACTAAGAGAAGCGCCTGCTGAGTCAGGTTATCTTTTAGCGACTGAAGTGCCTGAAGATCGCCAAGGCGCGCGCGGGTCAATGCCTGCTGTTCGCTGGCGGTATTAAGTTTAAACCCGGCAAAACCTGTTACAAAAACGCCCGCTAAGATGACAGTGAGAAATGCTGCGGTAAGCATAACGCTTAATTTTGTTTTCCTGTTGCTCATCACTGAACACCCCGACGTCTGATTTATTAAGTAATTACCGACGTTCCGCACCTGTGGCTCGCTGGTCCCATCTCTGTTTATCGGCAGCGGGCAAGGAAATTGCAGTATTAAGCTTTTCATAACGGCCGCCAAAGCCAGACAGGCACTATTTTTTAACGTGGATACACTTCCTGACCGCGTTATCTTTCATGAAAGCGTTCATCCTGTGCGTCTCCTCTGAAGCCGCAAACAGCCCATCCTCTTTCATTTTTTTCAGTTCATTCCAACGAAATCGGACTACCGGGTAAACAGCACGCATTAACGCCTCCATCTTATTTATTACTTGCCTTTCTTCTGCCTGAGCCAGCTTTGCCTGAATTGTGAGTCACATCTTGTTTACATAACAAACAAGCTCGCAACACTAGCGTCACCATGAAAATCGCGGATATAGTAATTTCATCATGTACAACACAGTTTTATCCTGTAAAACCTGAAACGAGGCACACTATGTTTGCTGATGAAAAATCCCTGATTAATCGAAAGCTTACGCCAGGCAATGATAATTATGCTGTGCGTCCTGCAAGCTTTAAGACCCCCGGGACTCCTGAATTGGCGGACAGAGGAAGCACACATCATAGCGGTATCAGGTTATCAGACGCCCCGTTGAAACCGGGTGATCAGTCAGGAACGGATCTATGTTATGGAATAGCTAAAGAGGAAGTCATTTTATGATCACCCTGACGCCTGCAGATGTCAGGCAGACATCGATTTTTACCCGCCTGCCAGACCGTTTTCGCTTACCGGATAGCAACAATGCCTGGGCCGTCGCGAATCGCGGGGGACAGCTTACCGAATCGTTCCTTGAAGGGCCGGTCTGGCATCCTTCAGGCTGTCTGTATCTGACCGATATTCCCTATGGCCGCATATTCCGGGTTGATATGACAGGCAACTGGGCGCTCGTCGTGCAATATGACGGCGAACCTAATGGCATGAAACTCGCCGATCCGGATACGCTTTTGATTACGGATTATCGTCATGGGATCATGAAACTCTGCCTCAAAACCCACAGCGTGTCGCCGTGGCTGGCTCGCCGTAATAGCGAGAGTTTCCGTGGTGTTAACGATTTAACCACCGACAGCCAGGGGAACCTCTATTTCACCGATCAGGGGCAAACAGGGCTACACGATCCCACCGGTCGTGTTTACCGGCTGAGCCAGGATGGACGCCTGGATATGCTGCTGGATAACTGCCCCAGCCCGAATGGACTGGTTCTGTCCCCGGACGAAAAAGTACTTTACGTCGCGATGACGCGCAGCAATGCGATCTGGCGCGTACCGCTTCAGCGTGATGGTTCAGTCAGCAAAGTCAGTCAGTATTTTACCTCACACGGTCCCAGCGGTCCTGATGGACTGGCTATGAACGCCAATGGCGAGTTGCTGATTGCCAACCCAGGTCTGGGGCGCATCTGGCTGCTTAACGATCTGGCTGAGCCCGCAGAAATTCTCACCAGCCCCGCCGGGCGCTCCACGACCAACCTCTGCTTTGGTGGTGAAAGCCTGCAACAGCTTTTTATTACCGAATCGGTCAGCGGCAGCATTCTTACCTGCCCGATGAAAACACCCGGTCACCCATTGCCCTGTATTTCCACCGAATTTCTTTGAGAATAATTCTGCGTTTCTGAACGCAGCGGAGGCACCCATGAATCTGCAATCTGTAAGCGCTGACTCACCTGTTAAGACGGAAGCCGTGTCTGAACCCCGTGATGCAATGAATCAAATCGATTTTGACCAAAGTGAACGGGCGGCAGGTAAAGCGTTCCGCCGTATCCTGCCGTTTATTTTCATCTGTTATGTTGTGAGTTATCTGGATCGCACCAACGTCAGCTTCGCTGCTCTCGGCATGAATGCCGATCTGGGGATTACAGCTGAGCAGTTCGGGTTCGGGGCCGGGATGTTTTTTATCGGCTATTTCCTGTTTGAGGTGCCAAGTAACCTCATCATGCAAAAGGTGGGCGCACGTATCTGGATCGCCCGCATTATGATCTCATGGGGAATCATCTCCATGGCGACCGCCTTCGTCACCGGGCCCACAAGCTTCGCCTTTGCCCGTTTTTGTCTGGGGGTGGCCGAAGCCGGATTTACACCCGGTATCTATCTGTTCTTCACCTACTGGTTTCCCGGAACCTGGCGCGCAAAGATTACGGCAGCCTTTTTAGTGGGTATCCCTGTAGCGAATATCATCGGCGCGCCGTTATCCGGGATGTTGATGCAAATCACCGGGCATGAGCATATCCGTAACTGGCAGTGGTTGCTGGTGCTGGAAGGTTTCCCGGCGGTTATCCTGGGCATTATCTGCCTGTTCTATCTGAATGACCGTCCGGCAAAGGCAAACTGGTTAACTGATGCGGAAAAAACATTGCTGACCAGGCGACTGGAGAATGAGCAGCAGAAAATTGAGAAGGCGCACGGTTCCAGCATGCGCGATGCGCTGCGTAATCCCCTGCTTTACCTGCTGGCCTTTATTAACTTCTGCGGCATTGTCGGTTCTATCGGCGTGGGCCTCTGGATGCCGCAGATCATTAAGCAGATGGGCGTCAGTCATACCGCCACCGGTTTCCTGACCGCGTTACCTTATATCTGTGGCGCGGTCGGAATGCTGCTCTGGGCACAGCGGGCCAATGCATCCGGCAACCGCATTCGGTGGATCAGCGCGGCGCTGGTTATTGCTGCTGTTGCACTGGCGTCGAGTGCCATCGTGGATCAACCGGTCATCAAGATGATTGCGCTCTGTTTCACCGTAAGCGGCATTCTGGCTTTCCAGGCTTCATTCTGGGCGCTGCCTTCCGGTTTTCTGACAGGAAGCGCAGCCGCAGGTGGCTTAGCGATGATTGTCTCTGTCGGAAACCTGGGCGGTTTTGTCGGGCCGTCCCTTATTGGCTACATCCGGCAGTCAAGCGGCGAGTTTATGTGGGCGCTGCTGGCGGTTTCCGCCGTGTTACTGGCTGGCGCGCTTGCCGTCGCATTGGTTAAAGATCCTTATCGCAAAGGCGTGTGAAGTGAAGGCGCTCAGGCGCTTTCTAATTCTGGCGGGCTGCTATCTGGCCGGACTGGAGTGAAGAGCGAATTCTTTTAATATCATTAAACTGCATCACTAAGAATAGCGTCAGGTAAAGGCTGGTCAGGAAAGTAAATATTATGAGCTTGTGGTGACTTTGATTTTTCCGGAGACGACCTATACCGTCCTGACGATAGCTATCACGAACCCATCCCAGCCCTTTTCACCTACAGTCTGAATCGCCGTGGCATCAAGTCGCTTATCCTCAGAGATCATCTCGATAAAATTTCTCAGGCCGATGACATTTGGATCATCACTTTCAGAATCAATAATGCTGCCGCCGCGCACCGTGTTGTCACCCACAATAACGCTACCTGCACGTGATAATCTGATTACCCATTCCAGATAATGTGGATTATTCACCTTATCGGCATCGATAAAAATCAGGTCAAAGGGGCCTTTAAGAGTGGGCAGGATATCCAGTGCAGTACCCGTGTGCAGCATCACGCGTTCAGTCAGCCCGGCATTGCTTATATTCTGGCGAGCCACTTGTGCATGATGTTTATTGAACTCAATCGTTGTTACGCTTCCATGTGGCGGCAAAGCCCTGGCCATCCATAGGGTGCTGTAGGCGCCAAGCGTGCCAATTTCAAGAACGCGCACAGCGCGTGACATCTGGATGAAGATGGACAGCATTTTTCCCTGTAGAGCAGAGACATCGTGTGTCGGTAATCCGTGCTTAACGTTGTTCTGAAGAGCATTAATCAGCTCAGGTTCCTGTGGTGCGAGTTTTTCAGAAAACCAGGCATCTACCTGTGACCATTTATCTGAATCCTGCGAGGGATAATCAGGCGTTCTCATTAGTAATACTCCCCATCATAAGGACCAATGAAAGCATATACGCTTTTTGTTGCAACTGCCTGACAGCCAGAATCAGGTATGGAGCAGAAACGGGAAGTAATCAGCTTAATACGGGATAACGTTCACCGGACTGAAGATATTAAAGCTAATATTACGGGCAGCAATACCTTAGATTTATGCATTAATTATACGCAGACATGATAGCTGGTGAGAATATTACTGACGAAGCGGTGAATCATTAACGCGGGAGGATCACTTACAGGAGGAACATTTGGTGTTCCAAACCACACAGGGTTGGCAGGGCAGATAGAGCCACAGATATACGCTGGAATACCCGCGAACGTGCCTGCTATAGGTCGGTGAACATGCCCGGAACAGACAGCCAGCACGCTTTGAGGATTACGTCTGATGAAATCTTCCAACTTGTCCCCGCCTCTGCAGATCGTTTCATCAAGTGTGGGAATACCTGATTCAACTACGTGATGATGCATAAACAGCAATGCTGGGGCGGCGTCAGCATTGTTGAATTGTTTATGCAACCATTCGAGACGGTCCGAAACGCTACCATGCTTCTGTGCATGTACCGTTGAATCCAGGCCGATTAAACGCAGATCTCCAGCATGATGCGAGAAGTGCATCGCTTCAACAGGACAGTCGTACGCCCATTTGTTATTACCCCACACCGAACGCATTAAGCTGCGATCATCTGAATTGCCCGGCAGTACGAAGGAAGGATAACTCTGCTGATCAAGAAGCGCTGCAATCTTTGTGTAACCTTCCCGCCAGTATCCATCTGTCAGATCACCAGTTAGCACCAGTACGTCAGGTTTCAGGTGGGTGAGCCACGTCAAAACCCGGTCAAACCGGCATAAGTGATCATTATCTGAAGAAGCATGAATATCTGAAATCTGCGCTATTAGCATACATCCCTTAATGATTGAATGCCGAAAAAACTCAACGTGAAACTAATTTCAGAGACAATATCAGCATTTGATTATGAATAAATCGAAGATGTTTTTCCTAATTAAAGCAGACAACCGGACATAATTAAAGTCCGTAAAGCTGGCTGACAAAATTTCAGGATTTATAGTGATGAGACTCGACATCAAGCCAGCGGGCAAAGGCCATAAGCCGCTTTTCGAATACAGCTACGCTTCCTGAGGGTTGATGGCACATCTCAATTAAGTAATCCATCTCCTTTGAAAAACCCGGATACCGTGCATTAAATCTGGAGGAATATTCATCGAGTGTGTCGGGCCAATCCTTCTCCCCTTCTTTTCGAAGGATATTAGTTGCCCTGACAATTTTTCGCGCAGCCGAGCGCTGAAGTTGCAGCTTTTTATGTGTATCAGAAGAGGTATTGATTTGACTAAGCAGACTGTCCACAACCTGCAAAAAATCACCGTTCACGGCTAAGGCAATAGCTTTTGAAGGTTTAAAGGCTTGAAAGCAGCGGCTTAGATCCTCGCCATAAACGCAGTGGCAGTGATGTTTAAGCCAGTATCCCCAACTGAGTAAATTCTCAGGATCGAGCACCTCTTCCAAATGACCATAATCAAAATCAATTTTGCTGATAACTGGATTAGCTTTTTCAAGCATTGACTGAACAGTAGCAAGTTGCTCTTTATCAGCCTGATTGGTCTCATACCTGAGAATGATCGTCATATCCAGATCAGATCTACCAACCTTCGCCCTGCTTTCAGCCACACTCCCATAAACGTATAAACTATGTATAAGCTCAGGAAAGCAGAGAGTGAGCTTTGCGACCACAGATTTAATCAACTGCAAAAATTCAGGCTGTATTTGCATGCGTTTTGGCAAAGAGATTAGGGCATTATCATCGACGGCCATTTTTACTCCATTATGCTAAGATTATTTTGCAGACAATAAGCATTTTGAGCATGACACTTTTGTACACAATACTATATGCGTGGTCGCCCCCTTCGCTCTGATTAACTGTATCTGCTTGAATTAGAAGCAAAATTAATCTGGCACTGAGCGACTAAATAGTCTGACAGCTTGCAAATTTATCTCCCTAAAAGCTTCAGCCATTAATCACATGCGACCTGTCACCGCTAAAATAACGCACAACATTATCAAATGCCGCTCTGAAATAGAGCGCATAGCTGGCCTTCTCCACATATCCCAGATGTGGTGTACACAGCACATTCGGCATCTGCAGGTAAGGATGCCGGGTGTTGTAGATCGGTTCCTCTTCATAAACATCCAGTGCCGCAAATCCAGGCCGCCCCTGTGTCAGGGCATTGTGCAACGCGCCGTCATAAACCAGTTCAGCCCGGCTGGTATTCACGAATAACGCATCAGTTTTCATCAGCGCGAGATCGGCTGGCGTGATGTTGCCTTGCGTCGCAGCCACCAGCCGCTGGTGCACGGTTAACACATCGCTCGTGGCGAAAAATTGCTCACGGCTTTCGGGAACCGTCCATCCGTCTGCTCGTGCCTCTTCCTGCGCACGAAGACTTCCCCATACCTGTACCTGCATGCCAAAAACGGCGGCATAGGAAGCAAGACGTTTACCAATTTTTCCATAGCCCAGAATGCCGATGACCTGATTGTGAACCGCAGAGCCGATTTCTGTTTGCCAGTGCCCTTCGGCCATTGCATTGACCGACGAGACAAATTTTCGGCGGGAGGCCATGATCAACAGCCAGGTTAACTCTGCAGGGGCAACGGGAGAGCCACTCCCTTCCACAATGGCGACACCGGCTCGCGTGCAGGCATCAATATCGACATTTCTCGCCAGCTTACCCGTCTGACTGATCAATTTAAGATGTGGCGTGCGTTGCAGAAACGCCTCGTCAATGACAGTCCTTTCGCGGATAAGTATTAATGCTTCAGCCGATGACAGCTTTTCATCTGCCATCGGGTCCCTGCTGAGATCGCCCAGTGCAGCGCAGTGAAAGTTGTTATTACCGTGGAGAAAGTCCAGTTTTTGAGTGGCAAACTGATAATCATCCGGGATGACGATATGAATGGTCATTAAGAAACCTCATTATTTGACAGTTGTGCACACATTGAAACTTCAATGATTAAAACCTTTATCTGTTTTACGATTTTGGAACTCATTACCTTTGCTAATATTCACTGTCAGCCTGCATCGTTATTTACCCTGTTTCTGATCAAAACCATTACAGTTAACTTTTTCCCACCAGATCCTTATTCATCTGCTATATGCTAAGCGACCATTTTGAATGCGGGTCAATACTGCATCGATGTCATGCTATTACGATGTAATGAAAAGTAACTCCAGGCCGATAACGATAGTGAGTAAGTAGTCTTACTCGCCAGCATAAGATATGAACACACAGCGAATGTAATAAAATATTGCCGAATTAAACAGTAAGCCAGCATTGAGATAACCCGTCATATGAAACTGGTTATCATAATGATTATGCTGAAAAAAAGATTAAACCTGTATGCGACTGTCGACAGAGTTCGCTGAGTTTATAAAGCCTGAGTTGCAGATAAATTATCGTTAACAGGCTGAAAATTATGTATTTACGGGAATGAAATGAAACCTGGTGTCAAGAATGATGAAACGCGCGAACTTTTGCAGCAGCGTATTAAGCTGGGCGAGTTTCACCCGTTTTTTCAGCCTATAGTTTCTCTTGAAGATTTGCGTGTGATGGGATTTGAGATGCTCGCGCGGCACATATCCCCGGAGGGTATCGTTACGCCTCCAGCAGACTTCATTCCGGCTATGGAGCGAAGTGGTCTGCTTGACGAGCTGATGCTCAGCCTTATGGCGGAAGGTTTCAAAGTTGCTGCCACATGGCCAGAACAGCAGTTTTTATCAATGAACGTTTCTCCTTCACAGCTTGATGGCAGGTATCTTACTGAAATTATAAGGAATACAGCCAGTGAATCTCAGTTCGATCTGGCAAGGCTGAAGATTGAGATTACTGAAACAGCCCTGTTAAATGATATCAATACCGCCCGGACAGAGATTGAAGCCCTGTCGGCTATGGGCTGTACTATTGCAATGGATGATTTTGGAACAGGCTATTCCAGCCTTGCCTGGCTGATTCAATTACCGGTTAACACGCTTAAAATTGACAGCAGTTTTATTCGCTCCATGCTGCACAAAAAAGACAGCCGCAAAATCATCTCCAGCGTCGCCGGTCTGGGCCGGAGCCTTGATATGGATGTGATCGCGGAGGGCGTAGAAACCGAAGAACAGGCTGAAATGTTAAGGGGGATAGGTTGCCTCTATGCGCAGGGCTATTTGTTCGGAAAACCGGTCTCAGGAGCGGAAAGCTGCCGGATGCTTAATGCAGTACCGGATAAAGGATCTCTGCGGCGGGTTGCGCGTCTTTCTCTCGATCAGCGAGCACATCAGATTTCATCCATGTATGCGATTCCCGGCACGTCCATTTGCTTTCTTAATCCGGAATTAGTGATTGTTGATGCCAGCGACACGTTTGCCGAACGGGTCGGCTGGGCTCCGCAGGATCTTATCCATAAATATATTTATGAAGTTATTCCGTCACAGGCGGAAAAACTACTCTGGCTGCAGGAATTCCGCTTGAAAGGACTCCCTTATCCACCTTATGAGGTTGTGCTGCCCGACGGGTCGTCCGATCTGGTCATGGTGACCCGGGTGGAAGATGAGGCCAAGGATTTACTGGGCTTTTGTGTATTTGGTGTGAAGATGAGCGATCGCAAACGTCATTAAGCTGAACGTTTTGCAGAGTGATAACAATCAATAAGGATCAGCATTGCAGATTGCGATGTGCACATCTGAGCTGCGCTTCATGTACCTTCAGAATTTATCTCTTTAATAAGCGTCCCGCCCTGATTATGGATGTTCCCGACTTTGGCTGAAACAGGGTGCCAGGTGAAATCCTTCTCGGGTAATGCGGCTTCATGGGCAATGTCCTGCGCCCGCTGGGATGAGGTTTCAACACTGAGCCATTCCCGAACCGCGTCCGCCTGTAAAACCAGTGGCCGGCGGTCATGAATATCGACCATGCCTTTGTTGCTCGCCGCAGTGACGATAACAAATCCCTCATGTCCATGGTCCTTACCGTAAGGCGCCCGGCCAATAGCGGCAAAAAACAGCGGTTCTTTTTCTTTGTGATGAATAAAGTATGGCTGTTTCCTGTCACCCTCACGCTTCCACTCATACCAGCCATCGGCAGGAACAATGGCGCGTCCCTGCTCCCATAGCGGCTTAAACATGCGGCCGGTTGGGGCTGTTTCACTCCGGGCGTTGATTAGCGGCTGCTTATTCCACCACTCAGGACCGTAGCCCCAGTAGACCGGGTCCAGGTGAAATTCATCGTCCCGCTCATTGAGCAGCAGCACGTTGGTGCCTGGCGCAACGTTGAAACGCCCTATCGGCTCCGGATCATAAATGATTTCATCGGGCATCAGTCCCAGAGAATCGAAGTAATCGTCCCGGCTACTGTACTGCGCAAACCGTCCACACATAGGCACCTCCTGGCATAAGGATAGTCCGGTGTTGATTAAGTCATGATCAAAATATTCACTTTCTGGCTGAAGATATCGCGCCAGCTGTCGAGAATGTAGTAAAGGAAATGAAGAGAACCGAATAACCCGGGCTGCGACGTGTTCAGCTTTGCTGATGGCCAGCCAGGTTACCCAAATTGCCTCTCTGCCCCGGAAGCAATTATTGATTGCTGAGCCTGTTGACCGAAGAACGACGTTGAATCGATGTTACTGAGCAACTGCAATGTACGGCCAGTCATTAATGAGCTGTGTGATTTCGGTTATTAGTCACAGCGTGATATTTAACCATCAGGAAATAACTAATGAGCCTCGTTTATATACCTGCCCTCATTCCTCTCTTGCTGAACAAAGAGAATGAGAAAGGAAGCCCGCTTACAGAGGAGGAAGTCAGCAGCATCAAAGATAGTGCCACCTGTATTGAAGTGGCGCGCGATGTTGCTTTTACAATGGCGGAATGCCGCGGATATTTTGATATCAACCCTGAAAAATGCTGGGAAGAATGGAGAGCGTACCGGAGTGAGCGACTGCATCAGAGTGGTCACCGCTAAATCACATTCATCTCCGGCATTCGCTTTTGCGGGATAAATACCTGAAACAGACCTGGCTAATGCCGTGTTGATCGCATCGCCGCAATGGCCGATTTCTGCTGATTATCAGCCTCTGAACGTAACGTGGAGATGCTGATAGCGGCAGGCCATGCGGGAGCCGGGAACGTCGACGTATAGCCATGCTAAGTGAAAGGAGGTAGAGTAATATTTTTATAATGTGAGTGTTATTATGAATCGTAGCGAGGAAATTCTTGAGGCAGCAGAATACTGCATGCGACAGAAAGGCTTTTATCAGACATCGGTTCAGAATATAGCCCGACAGGCAAATGTCAGCGTCGGTCTGATTTATAAATATTATAAAAATAAAGAAGCGATTATCGAAGCACTGATTAAAAACGTGGTGCAACGGATGATTGATTCACTTAAAGAGGCTCTCGACAATCTTGCTCATGCAGGTAAAGTCGCTCATTCTGCGCACGGCGTGGTGTCAGTCGACGTTGAAAAAAGCATTGTACTGCTTATTGATATATCTGCAGAAGCCACACGTAATGAGCGGATCCGTCAGATTATTTCCGATGCCTGGCAGACGTTAAAGGAGAACTTTATTACTCAGGAGCAGGCGCTTAATCCGTCGCTGGATGCTGAGATTATCCAGACACGCCTGTATATTATGTCAATGATCATAGACGGTATGATTATTCGCCGCTATATGAAACAGCGTGAAATCGATGGCCGCGTGATGTCATTCCTGGATGTCATCAGTCATGACATTAATCAGAACGGTTTCGCCTGACTCAGGAGAAAAGATGGCCGGCGAGAAGGCTGTTAATCCGCGCTAACTCCTGCTGATTAAGGTGTTTATCGCCAAACGTACGACAGGCCACACCATCCACCAGCATCAGCAAAAACTGAATACGGTCACTACGCTCTTCAGGTGTCGCTGCTGGCATCTGTCGCTTAAAAACCTCTTCCAGCGCCGTAAAAAGCAATTGTTCTTCATGGGCAAGCAACGCGCGAACTGATTTATTGCGTGATGCTTCTGAATACATTTCCAGCAGTAAACAACGATCCCTGAATGACCAGTCCCGCCAGAAGTCAGATTCCGTATCGATGATACTTGAGACGCTGGTTTGTAGCTGAAAGTTTTTCAGTAAAAACATTCGCCAGTTTTCTGCGATACTTTTTATCGTCTCACTGACAATTAATTCTTTGCTACTGTAATAGCGATAAATCTGCCCGGCACCCAGACCTGACTCATGGCTTATGTCAGCCATGCTGGCACCATGAAAGCCAGAGCGACTGAAACAGTTTTTCGCTGCCGAAATTATCTGCTGCTGCCGCTGCTGCAGGAAATCCTCACTGTCTGACCTGCTCAAATAACCTCCTGTTAACTGACGTCACACCAGCCCTGATATTAATTCTTCAATGATAACCGAGCCAGGGGTCCGAGAACATATCAGCCGGAAATTCAGACATCAGATATGATGATTTCACCTTCTCATCTTCTCATCTCCTGAAATTTACGCTGAGACTACGCTTTAACCTGGGTGCGCATTCCCGCCTGAATGCGCACCCGGTTTTTACATTTTCAGTTGCGACTCCTGCAACGCCGTGCCGCCGCCCATCACCTTGTAAAACGTATTCAGATTCTGATAGTACGCCTGCTCAGCGCTGACCAGACTGGTTCTGGCGGTATAGAGCGTGCGCTGAGCGGTTAACGCATTCAGATACGTGTCCACCCCATTCTGGTAACGCAGATCGGCCAGATGATAATACGTCTGTGAAGCAGCAACATTGTTGCGCTGGCTGTTCAGCTGATCTGTGATGGTGCCCTTACGAGCCAGAGCATCTGCGACTTCCTGAAAAGCGGTTTGCACCGCCTTTTCATACGCTGCCACATAATACTCTTTTTGCGCCTTGGTGTAGTTCAGGTAAGAAACGTTGTAGCCACCTTTAAAGATCGGCAGCGAGATGCTGGGCGCAAAAGACCAGATCCCTTCCCCGTTTTTAAACAGTGAAGAGAGATCGGAACTGCCGACGCCACCGCTCGCCGTCAGTGAGATGCTCGGGAAGAAATTTGCACGCGCCGCACCGATATTGGCATTTGCTGCCTTCAGGTTATGCTCAGCCTGCAAGACATCAGGACGATTAGTCAGGGCTTCGGATGAAACACCCGCCGGCACGTCACGCAATGCCTGACCAACAGATTCGATGTTTTGCGGCAGCAGATTATCAGGCACGCTTTTACCCACAACCAGGTCCAGGGCATTCTTATCCTGCGCCACGCTGGTGGTATAGCTGGCCACATCCGACTGTGCAGACTGCCAGGTGGTTTCTGCTGAAGCGACATCCACCATTGAAGCCACGCCATTTTGCAGCCGTTTGCGTGTCACCTCCAGTGACTGCCGCGTACTCTCTGCTGTCTCTTTCGCAATCTCAAGATTGCTGCGGTCGGCCGCCAGCTGTAACCAGTAATCCACCGTGTTATAGAGTAAGGTCAGGCGCGTACTTCGCGCCCCTTCCAGCGTGCCAAGATAGGTTTCATACTGCTGGCGAGACAGGCTTTGATTTTTGCCAAACAGATCCAGCTCAAATGAACTGACACTCCCTTCTGCCGAGTAACTGTTGCCCAATGCGGTCTGATTACCCTCTCCTGTCAGTGCGCGAGAGCGGGTTCCACTCACATCGGCGCTGAGCGTGGGGAAGAGATTAGCCCGCTGCTCACCATATTGTGCATGCGCAGACTTCACACTTGCCACGGCTTCCCGCAGGTCGCGGCTATTGTCCAGAGCCATTGCGACAACCTGACGAAGCCGGGGATCCTGCACGTAATCCTGCCAGCCCACATCGCGATAATTAATCGCGTTCTGTTGCAGGTTGCGGTAAGCCTCACCGCTCGGGGTTGCGGCAACTACGGCATTATCTGGGCGTGCATAATGCGGATCGAGCGAAACGCATCCCGCAAGGAAGCAGGGCAAAAACACTGCTAAACATTTTGCAGACATTGTCATTATTCTTTTACCCTTACTGCAGATTCTGAAGGCTGTGTTTCCTCATGCGGTCTGGCCGGAAACAGACGGCGGACCAGCACAAAGAACAGCGGAACAAAGAAGATGGCCAGCAGCGTTGCGGTTAAGGTCCCGCCAATAATGCCGGTACCAATGGCGATACGACTGTTCGCGCCCGCGCCTGTCGAGATAGCCAGCGGCAGCACCCCTGCGGTAAAGGCCAGTGAGGTCATAATGATGGGACGCAAACGCATCGTTGCTGCATGCGTCGCGGCCCTGATCAGACTCTCTCCTTTGCGATATTGCTCTTCAGCAAATTCCACGATCAGAATAGCGTTCTTCGCCGAGAGTCCGATGATAGTCAGCAACGCGACCTGGAAATAAACGTCGTTTTCCAGTCCGCGCAGCGTCGTCGCCAGAAGCGCACCGATCACGCCTAATGGCACCACCATCATGACCGAAAAGGGTATTGACCAGCTCTCATACAAAGCAGCAAGGCACAGGAACACCACAATCAGTGAGATGCCATAGAGCGACATTGCCTGATTGCCAGAGAGTTTTTCCTGATACGAGAGGCCACTCCATGCAAAGGTGTTTCCTGCGGGTAACTTCGCCACCAGCTTTTCCATCGCGGTGATAGCATCCCCCGAACTTTTGCCGGAGGCCGGCGCACCCTGAATTTCGTAAGACGCCAGACCGTTATAACGTGACAGGACATCCGGGCCGTACGCCCACTTCATCGAGGCAAAGGATGAGAACGGCACCATCGTGGTGTTACTGCTGCTGTCCGTGCCGCGCACATACCACTGATCAATATCTTCCGGCTTGCTGCGGAACTGCTGTTCCCCCTGAATGTAGACTTTTTTCACACGACCACGGTCGGTGAAGTCATTAACGTAGCTCCCCCCAATCGCCGCACTTAAGGTGCTGTTAATATCGCTGATCGTCAGACCCAGTGACTGGGCTTTAGCGTCATCAATGTCGACGTCCAGCTGCGGCAGGCTCGGCAGTGAGTTGGCGCGAACGGCACTGAGGTCAGGATCCTTATTGGCCTCGGCAATCAGCTGATCGCGCATTTTAAGCAGTTCGTCGCGACTGGTCGCCCCGCGCGCCTGCAGTTCAAAGGTGAAGCCATTCGACTGACCCAGCCCGGAAACCGGCGGGGGCGTGAGTACAAAAATTTGCGCGTCGCGGATGCCCGACAGCGCCTTCATCGCGCGGCCTGCAATAGCATCAGCACTGTTTTCGCTGCCTTCCCGTTCACTCCAGTTCTTCAGTGCGATAAAGCCAATACCGGCGTTCTGGCCATTACCCGCAAAACTGAAGCCGTTGACCAGCATGCTGACGTTGACGTTATCCTTCTCCTGGGTGGCAAAGTAGTGCTGAACCTGACGACGCACGTCACTTGTCCGGTTTTCCGTGGCGCCGGGAGCAAGCTGATACTGCACCATGATGTAACCCTGGTCTTCAGTCGGCAGGAAGCCCGTGGGCAGGCGCATATAAAGCACCGCACAGCCGATCAACAGCACGCCATACAGAAGCAGATAACGCACCGAACTGTTCACAACATGACCAACACCATTCTGATAGCGTGCCTGGACTTTTTCATAGCTGCGATTAAACCAGCCGAAGAAGCCCGTGCTGCCGCTTTCGTGATTATGCGGTTTAAGCAGGGTGGCACAGAGTGCGGGCGTCAGCGTCAGCGCCACAATCACCGACAGCACCATCGATGAAACAATGGTGATTGAAAACTGACGATAGATCACACCCGTTGAGCCGCTGAAAAAGGTCATAGGCAGGAACACGGCTGAGAGCACCATCGCGATACCAATCAACGCACCGGTAATCTCCTTCATCGATTTTTCCGTCGCCTGACGCGGGGCTAAGCCCTCCTCACGCATCACACGTTCGACGTTTTCAACCACGACGATCGCGTCATCAACCAGTAAGCCGATGGCAAGCACCATCCCGAACATGGTGAGGGTATTAATTGAGTAGCCAAAGAGGGACAACACACCAAAGGTGCCCAGCAGCACGACCGGAACAGCAATCGCCGGGATGAGCGTAGTACGGATGTTTTGCAGGAAAACAAACATCACGATGACCACTAAAATCACCGCTTCGATGAGCGTTTTCACCACTTCTTCAATGGAGATTTTAACGAAATCGGTGCTGTCGAGCGGATAAGCGATCTCATAGCCCGCAGGCATAGTGCTGCGAAACTCATTAATTTTCGCTTTCACCTGCTCGGCGGTTGAGAGTGCATTGGCACCTGACGCCAGTTGCACGGCAATACCGGATGCAGGATGACCGTTGGCCAGAACATTGGAACTGTAATCTTCATTACCCATCTCAACGCGTGCGACATCACTCAGTCGTACCACTGACCCATCCGCCTGGCTTTTCAGGACGATATTGCGGAACTGCTCGGGGGTTTGCAGTCGGGATCGTGAACGGACCGTCGCCACCAGCTGTTGCTCTTTGCTGGCGGGTTGTGCCCCTAACTGCCCCGAGGAGACCTGCGTGTTCTGACTCTCAAGTGCCGTTGTGACGTCGGAAGGCATCAGAGAAAAGGAAGTCAGCCTGGCGGGATCGAGCCAGATACGCATCGCATATTCAGCACCGAATACCTGAACGCTGCCTACTCCCGGCACACGCGCCAGGCTGTCTTCCATGTTACTCACCATATAGTCGGCGACATCTGATGAGCTGCTTTTATTGGTTTTATCGTACAGCGCCAGGATCAGCAAAAAGTCACTCTGCGCTTTCTGCACGGTCACACCCTGTGACGTGACTGCGGTCGGCAGGCGGCTCTCGGCCTGCTGAACCTTGTTCTGCACCTGAACCTGCGCAATATCCGGGTCGGTTCCCTGCTGGAAAGTGACGTTGATTTTGACCTGGCCGGTTGAGGCAGTGCTGGTGGCATCGAAATAGAGCAACCCATCCAGCCCGGTAAGCTGCTGCTCAATGACCTGAGTCACGCTGCTCTCCAGCGTTTCAGCAGAAGCACCGGTATAGGTTGCCTGAATACTGATTTGCGGCGGTGCCACATCCGGATATTGCGCCACCGGCAGGCTGTTAATGCTCAGGATGCCGAACATCATGATGCACAGGGCGATTACCCAAGCGAAAACCGGACGACGAATAAAGAACTGAGCCAGCATATCATTTGCCCTCGCCGGTTACGGCTTTCGCATCTGGCGTCACTTCGACAGCCTTGACGCGCATGCCCGGCTGAACTTTAGCGGTGCCTTCCACAATCAGCTTGTCACCGCGGTTCAGTCCCGAGGTAATCAGCCATTTGTTGCCAATCACGCGGTCGGCTACGACGTCCCGGCTTTCTACTTTGCTCTGGTTATCCACCACCAGCGCAGTGGCGTTGCCCTTCGCATCCCGGGTAATTCCCTGCTGCGGTGCCATAATCGCATCGCTCTGTACGCCATTGGTGACGCTGGCGCGAACGTACATGCCAGGCAGAAGTTCATGTTGCGGATTCGGGAAGATCGCGCGCAGCGTTACTGTACCTGTGGCTTCATCCACTGAGACTTCGGTCAGCTCCAGCTTTCCGGGATGCTCATAGGCAGTACCATCTTCCAGATTTACCGTCACGGGGACAGCATCGGCACTCTGCTGCAGCGACGCCTGCTGGCGCTTCAGTTTCAGTAGTTGCACACTGGATTGGGTGAGAGCGACGTAGATGGGATCGAGCGCGCGTATCGTTGCCAGTGCAGAAGTCTGGCTGGCGGTGACCAGTGCACCAGGCGTCACCGATGAGATACCAATACGACCACTGATCGGCGCTTTGATTTGGGTGTAGTTGAGATTGATACGGGCACTTTCCACGGCAGCGCGGTACTGGTCGACAGAAGCGACGTTCTGCTGATACGTTGCCTGGGCATCATCAGCATCCTGCCGTGACACGCCATTCTCTTTAACCAGCGCAGCATAGCGTTCGGCTTTTAATTTACTGCTTTTCACCAGCGCCTGAGCATTTTTCAGCTGTGCCAGGGCCTGATCGTAACTGGCCTGATAGCTGGCGGGATCGATCTGGTAAAGAATCTGCCCGGCTTTAACTTCATCACCCTCTCTAAACAGGCGTTTCTGGATGATGCCATCCACCTGGGGCCTGACATCTGACGTCATACTGCCCGTTACGCGTCCGGCCAGTTGACTATCCAGCGTCACAGATTCGGTTTGCAATGTTTTCACACCGACTTCTGTGGTCATGTTTCCATCTGGCTGCTGACTGTTTTGATCGCAGGCCGCCACAATCATCACAAGTCCGGCGATGATACTGCGCTGAAAGTTTCTCATAAAAATCCTGTAATGAACGTTCATTCTCAGCGTGCAGTTTAATTAATCAGCAATAAAATGTATGTCAGCAAAACGAAAAGAAGGATGTCCGGAAATATGTAAAAGAAGGCTTTAATTTGTTGTCAGGCCTGCGCACGGATGATGAGACCTTAAATGGCGTCATCCACTGACTTCGAATGGGCAGCCAGACCCATGAATGTTAAAAAAGGCGGATGCAGGACCTGATGAGGCCAGTTATGGGCAGTTTTACAGGACTTAAACCCGCTAGATAGTCTCTTTAGTGATAAATAACTTTCCCGGTTTTTAGTTAAGGCGTCCCTGCTGGCGGAGGCATTTTGTGGCTCCTGAGGCGATTCAGGCAGGTAAACCTTTCGTCGCTTTGCAAATCCGCCCGCACGCGTTACTCTATACGAAACATATACGTTTCATATAAGGCTCATATGGGTATCGTAAAAATCTCCGACCTGATGCATGAAAATCTGCGCATCGCCAGTCAGGCGATGAGTCGCTCGATTAATGCACAGGCTGAACACTGGCTGAAACTCGGCATGCTGGCTGAACTCTATCCGCAGCAGACCCAACATCAACTGGCGCAGATGCTGATCCGGCTTGAACTGGACGGCAGCGCTGATATCCGCAGTATGCTCCATAAAGAGAGCCTCACCACACAAGGAGACGTGTCATGAACACCGTTAAAATTCATACCGCAGCGGAGATTGAGATGGCGCGCGCAGCCGGGCAGGCTGCGGCGCAGGTACTGGCGATGATTACACCGCACGTTCGCCCAGGCATTTCCACCGAAGAGCTGGATGATATCTGCCACGACTTCATTGTGAATGAACTCAGGGTGACGCCCGCGAACATCGGCTATCACGGCTATACCCGCACGACCTGCACGTCGGTCAATCACGTGGTGTGCCACGGTATACCAGCCAGCAAAAAGCTCAAGGATGGCGATATCGTTAATATCGATGTGGCGGTTATCAAAGATGGCTGGTATGGCGATACCAGCCGGATGTATTTTGTCGGCACGCCGTCAGTACGTGCAAAACGTCTGGTCGATATCACCTATCAGTCGATGGTTGCGGGGATCAAAACTGTCCGTCCTGGCGCGACGCTGGGCGATGTGGGCGCGGCAATTCAGCGTGTTGCAGAAGCTGCCGGTTTTTCTGTCGTACGGGAATATTGCGGGCACGGCGTGGGTGAGATTTATCACACCGATCCGCAGGTGCTGCATTACGGCACACCGGGCGAAGGGATGCCGCTGAAGGCCGGTATGATCTTCACCATCGAACCGATGATTAATGCCGGTAAAGCCGGAACCAGCGTGCTGTCAGATGGCTGGACGGTCGTGACTAAAGATCGCTCGCTCTCGGCGCAGTGGGAACATACTGTCGCCGTCACTGAAGAGGGTTTCGATCTGCTGACTCCCTGGCCTGAAGGCACTGGCGACTACCCGGCGATTTGATTACTCAGCCTGAGACGCGATCTCAGGCTGCCTTCTTCATTTGCTCCTGACCGCACTGAGTGTGTTCAGCGAATCTGAATGCCATATCTGCACATTGTTGCGGCCCGCGCGCTTCACCTGATAAAGCGCCTCATCAGCACATCTCAGCCACTCATGAATCGATGCCGCATCACGTGCTGCCGCAATCCCAATACTCACCGAACACTGAAAGGTGGATGACGCTGGCAGCCGCAACAGGGCAATTCCCTGCCTGATTTGCTCTGCCAGCAGCAGGATGCTGGTTTCATCCGCATCCCGTACGATCACACACAATTCATCGCCGCCAAAGCGGGCGGGCACATCTTTCAGGCCGACGCTGTCACGCAGCAGTGCCGAAATCTCTGTCAGCAGAAAGTCACCCGCTTCATGTCCATAGGTATCGTTAACCTGTTTGAAGTGGTCGACATCCAGCAGCATTAACCAGGCTTTGCCCTCGCCTCGCTGCGTGCGCAAAAACTCACTTTCCAGCCGCCGTTCAAACAGACGGCGATTAGGGATTTTCAGGCCGGGGTCCATCAGCGCGATGCGTTCCAGCTCGCGGTTCTTCTGGCGCAGACTCAGGGTCAGATTGTGTGACACCACACTGAGTGCCAGCAGATACAGGCTGGCCAGCGGCAGTGTCAGCCAGACGGTTCGGGTACTGAACGTCAGCACCAGCGGTGCCCTTTCCGCTGACCAGACCAGCACAAAGGCAAACAGAAAGGCCAGCAGCGCGGACTTTAGCTGGACCCAGCCGCCTGCCGAGTAGCGATCGGAGATCAGCACCGCCATGATAATTATTGAAGGCAACGGACTTAGTGCCATCGCAGCAACCCAGACGCCACCAAACGCGGCATCCAGCGTCAGATTCTTACGCTCAAAACCGGTCGGATCGCGCGACCGCAATGCCATTCGATAGGCGGCATAAGGCCAGATAAACGCATTGGTGAAGAGAAGAGCGCATAGTGCCGCGCTTTTTCCCATCTCCATCAGAACCGACAGAATGGGCAGAAAACAGAGAAAGGTACCGAGCTGGCGCATCATAAACATTCGTCGCACAAATCGCGTCGAACGGCGCTTCAGTTGAACATCATCGGGAGTGTAATAATTCATATGCACACTGAAGCAGCCACGGGTTACGGCAGTTTATCGGCAAATGCTGAAACAGGGTTAATTATTTACAGAATATTCTTATTGCGTAACTAATGTTTCTACTCGGCGCCATATGCAACACAGGCAACCGATGCGGGCCGAGAAAGGGTGTGCGCGCCATGACAGCGCGCACAGGGAGACTATCGGCGGCCTTTCACAACTGAGGCCGACCAGTTGAAATCGCTGACTTCACTGGCGGTGAGTGATTCAGGTTTCTTTTTACGCAGCGGTTTTTTCTTCTCCTTTTCAGCCTTTGCTTTCTCCTTCTCCAGCTTACTGGCCATCACCATCTGCCGTGCTTCACTGTTGAATTCTTTCTCTTTTTTACTATCCGGCTCTTTACCGGTTCGCTGACGGTACTTTTCAGCCAGCCCTTTATAGGTTTGTTCGACGGCCAGACGTTCATCAGCACTGAACTGATCAATGGAAATCATCTTCTTATCGCTCATAGCGGCGTGTCCTGTGGCAAGTTGTCCGGTCAAGTGTACCGCATTCAGGGCCCATTAACGCAGCGAATGGCAGACGTTCTGCAGGCTCATGCTCCCCTACGTCCCTGCTATCAGGTAATTTCTCTGAAAGGTGCGCCTTAGCCCTGTTAAAAATAAGGTTATCTCTTAATATAAAACTAATGTTCATCAGGTTTACTGGTAGTGACCACGTACTGCCGAGGAGCTGAGGGAATGATTAAAGAGACCGATCGCCTGTCACAGGCGCTATTACGGCGGCATGGGATTGGCGTTAAGCAGAAACGTATACACTTTCGTGGCCGCGATTTATTGTTTCAGCTGCATAATGCCCGTTATGACGTTTTCAACGGCGATCGCTGTATCGCGACCGTTGAAACAAATAATATCAATGAAGCGATTAAGCAGTTTAAAGCGCTGGACAACCCTGCGGAGAAATAAGCATGCCAGATTATCGCCTGTTTCAGAAGGACCAGACAGTCAGGGCCGTGAATCATGTAAGCCAGGATCAGCAGGACCTGTTAGCAGCTGAAGGCTACAAAGTGGTGTGGGACGTAGTTAATGCCGATAACGCTGATGCGGCGCTTTTGCGCTATCAGCAGTTGCGTCACGATGAGGGTAACGCTGCGCAGAACTTTGCAACGGATTCGCTTTTCAGCTCTCTTCTGGGTCTGTTATCCCGCTAACCCAGCATGGGGCTGCGAGTTTACGGGCGAAGTTACTGTTAATTCATGCTGTGCTGATTAAAATAGAGAAAATTTCCCGCACACAGGTTTCTGATGAAAATCACTATTCACAAAGAAGATGAGCTGTTTATGCACAACTTCTTTGCTGCACCCTGCGACACCTTCGATATAGACTCACTTCAGGCACAACATATTCAGCAATCGCTTCAGCTGGCCATTCAGCAGAAAAGTGCAGAGGCAGACAGCGACTGGAAGCGCAGCCTGACTTTTCTGCTGCTGTTTCTCTTTTTATATGCTGCGCTGGGGGCCTCGCTAACGCTGGATCTCAGCACCACGAGCGCAACGCATAAGAGTATCGAATATGCGCTGGAAGCGATTCCGGTGCTCATCGCCTTCTCCGGTTTCTTCATCTCCATTCTTTATCTCTTCCTGACCCGTGCCAGTGCGCGTAAGCAGCATAACTGGGAAAAGAGTATTCTGGTGCTGGAGAAGTACGCCATCGGTAACCTGTTTAAAGCCACCCATACTCAGGGCGGTGGCACCAGCAATTACTCTGTGCCCAATCTTTCTATTTCGCTCGCGCTGTTTATCTGTGTGACCTGGCTGGTGATTTATAACTATCTGACGTTTACCACCAGCGGCGTGTTTGGCAGTGTCATCTCGCTTTTCATCAGCACCATGGTTTATGTCATTCTGGATATCCAGCTGCTTAAACCCTTTATTCATGCTGTTGAAAAAGACGAATCTGAAAAGAGTAACGCGGATAAAGAGCAGGATTAACGACCTTCCCTGACGTTAAAGCAGAACCCGGCCAGTGAGTCGGGTATTTTTTTGGCTGCTAAAAGATCCCTTCGCTAAATAGCTTTTGTTGCACTGAGATGGATGGAACGGCGAATTAATATTAAAATGCATGTTGTAACTACAGGCAGCCTCTTCTTTTCACGCTGTGACTTACAGAACGCTGCCTGAAGGCCCGCTTTCACAGCGGGCCAGGCGTGTTACCAGCGGGTTTTCTGCATATCGATGACGAAACGATATTTCACATCGCTGGTCAGCATCCGTTCAAAGGCAGTCTCCACCTCTTCACCGGTAATCATCTCTACGTCAGCCGTGATGTTGTGCTCACCACAGAAGTCGAGCATCTGCTGCGTCTCCTGAATGCTGCCGATTGAGGTGCCCGTGATACTCAGGCGGCGGAACACCATTGGCGTGACATTCGGTGACGGATGCGGTTGATCGGGGATCCCCACCAGCACCAGCTGACCGTTGGTTTTCAGCGCGTTCAGATACGGATCGAGGTCGTGCGGAGCGGCAACACAGTCCAGGATGATATCCAGCGACGCCTGACACCCGGCCATTTGTGCCGCGTCTCGCGAGACCACTACATGTTTTGCACCCAGCCGACGCGCATCCGCCCCTTTCGCCGGAGAGGTCGTAAACAGGGTGACTTCAGCACCCAGCGCGCTGGCCAGCTTAACCGCCATATGGCCCAGGCCGCCAAGACCGACCACACCCACACGATCGCCTGCTTTGACGTTGAAGTGCTGCAAGGGTGACCAGACGGTCACGCCAGCGCACAGCAGTGGAGCCACCGCGTTCAGCGCCAGATTATCCGGCACCGTGACCACAAAATGCTGGTCGGCGATAACGTGCTGTGCATAGCCGCCAAACGTCGTGTTGCCGGTATATTTATCGGTACCGTTATAGGTCGGCGTGAAACCCGCCTCACAGTACTGCTCTTCTTGCTGCTGGCAGAAGTGACACTCACGGCAGGAATCGACCATCACGCCAACACCAACCGTCTCTCCAACAGAGAATTTAGTGACGTTGTCACCTGTTGCAATTACGCGACCAACAATCTCGTGACCGGGCACCAGCGGATAACGGCTGACGCCCCATTCATTGCGCGCCATATGCAGGTCAGAGTGGCAGACGCCGCAGTAGAGGATCTCAATTTTTACATCATCTGCCTGCAGATCGCGTAACTCAACCTCACCTGCCTTGAGCGGTTGACCTGCCTGAGTTGCTACCAGCGCGTTAATTTTCATCTGTTGCCTCTTCTTACCTGTTGGTCGTAAAGAAAGCGGCACACTATAGACACACGGAACCACTTTTGGTAGTAGTTACCTTTTGGTTACCATGAATTGGGAAAGTCATTATGCCGGTCTGGGTTGACGGAAAACTGTGTTTTTATGCGGACTCACCGCCGCGCCGCCTGCTGGAACTGTTTTCGGTGAAATGGAGCACAATGGTGCTGCATGCGCTTTTTCACTGGCCGGACAATCGGGCACGCACGGGCGAACTGGAGCGCAGCCTGCAGGACATCTCGAAGAAGATGCTGATCCAGACGCTGCGTGAGCTGGAACAACGCGGACTGGTGTCACGTCAGGTGTGGCAGGTGGTGCCGCCAAAAGTGGAATACAGCCTCACGGCGCTGGGCCATACCTTCGCACAGCCGATTGAGCAGATGTATCAGTGGGGGCTGGAGAATCAGGCTGCGCTGGATGAAATGGAAAATCATGTGCGCAGCCATCAGGAAAGTGGCGGATAAGTGCCGCCCGTTATGCAGGTTACCGCGTCTTAGTCGAACGGGAATTCGCGCGCCAGCACGCGCGCAATCACATTCAGCGCGCCTTCATCATTATTGCTCTGCGTCTGGTAGCGCGCCACGGCGGCGACAGCGTCGGCCGCATTGGCCATTGAGAAACTGAAGCAGGCCTGACGCAGCATCTCGATATCATTCGCGCTGTCGCCAATCGCCAGCACCTCACAATCACTGATGCCCCATTTTTCCTGCAACAGCGCGATGCCATGGGCTTTATGGCAGCCGGGAATGATGAGGTCAATAAAACCAAAGCCGCTGGAAACCGGATGCATGATGTTTTCCAGCTCGCCCAGACGGGCATGCAGGCGTTGCAGCAGTGCTTCCACCCCTTCATGTTCCAGCTTCAGCGAGAACTTGAAGATGGTGTCATCAATGGCATACAGGTCATCGCGCTTTTCCAGACGGTGATAGTGGTTTGCCAGCTGGTCCATCACCTCGTCAGAGGCAGAAGAATGCATATAAGCACCATTTCGTCCGCACACCACCACCGCGATGTCGGGTTCATGCGCCAGAATATCGAGGATCTTATGCACCTTCTCCTGCGCTAACTCGCCGCAGAAAATCTCTTCATTGCAGTCAGAGACCCAGGCACCATTTTCTGCCACGAAAGCGATCTCATCTTTGATGTCGGGAAAATAGCGCTGCAACTGGTAATACTGATTACCACTGGCCACCACAAAACGGATGCCCTTCTGCTTCAGCAGCGCATACTGACGTGAAAACCGCTGAACGTTGTACTGCTTATTATCGTCCAGAAAGGTGCCGTCCATATCCACCGCAATCATCTTAACCGCCATCTCGCCTGCCCCTATACGTTCGCCGTTCTGTCCTGCCGGCTAATTGATTTGATTCATAAAGCTTACTCGCTGTGTGGATTAATGAGAATGCAAATAGTGACTTTGCTAACGGCTTTCAGAGCGTTCCGGTTCAGAAGTTGTGTTACAACGCACGTTTTTTATCGTTAAAAGAATGTTAACCTAAGCCGCACATTACGAATGAAGGTTATTTTAATTGCATTCGTAACTCAACCCCGAACTTTGAGGAGTGTGAAATGCGTGATGAATCCCGAGCGACACCTTTGCCTGATGACGTTAAAAGTGCTATCCGCGAAATGAAACAGCAGCTACGCCAGCAAATTGGCGACGTAGATGCCCTGTTTCGGCAGGTGTGCGACAACATTACTGCCGCGATTGCTGAGGCAAAAGCGGACGAAGCCCGAACAGGCAGTGCCTGGCCGATCGTGCCGATGCAGGACATAACAGAAGGGAAGGTTTCGGATGAAACCCGAGCGCTGATTAAACGTCGCGGCTGTGTCGTGATTAAGCAGCACTTCGCGCGCGATCAGGCGATGGCGTGGGATAAGTCGATGCTCGACTACCTGGATCATAACCGTTTTGATGAGCAGTACCGCGGTCCCGGTGATGACTTCTTTGGCTCACTTGCGGCCTCACGCCCCGAAATCTACCCGATTTACTGGTCGCAGGCGCAGATGGAAGCGCGGCAGAGTGCGGCGATGGCTGATGCGCAATCTTTTCTGAACCGGTTATGGACGTTTAACTCTCAGGGCAAACAATGGTTTGATCCCGATGTCAGCGTGATCTATCCCGATCGCATTCGTCGCCGTTTGCCGGGCACCACGTCGAAAGGATTAGGTGCCCATACCGACTCCGGCGCGCTGGAACGCTGGTTACTGCCCGCTTATCAGCAGGTTTTCAGTAAGCTATTTCACGGTGATTTTGCCGCTTACGATCCCTGGGATGCGGCACACCGCACTGAAGTTGATGAGTACGATCTGCCTGGCACGACCAAGTGTTCAGTGTTCCGCACATTTCAGGGCTGGACTGCACTCTCCGATATGATCCCCGGCCAGGGGCTGCTGCATGTGGTGCCGGTGCCGCAGGCGATGGCGTATATCCTGCTGCGCCCGCTGCTTTCCGATGTGCCTGAAGATGAACTCTGCGGTGTCGCGCCGGGTCGGGTATTACCTGTTAATGAGCAGTGGCATCCGCACCTGATCGCCGGACTCTGTTCAATCCCGGCTCTGGAGGCGGGCGATTCAGTGTGGTGGCACTGTGATGTGATCCATTCCGTTGCACCGGTGGACGATCAGCAGGGCTGGGGCAACGTCATGTATATCCCTGCTGCGCCGATGTGTGATAAAAACCGCGTCTACGCCCGCCAGGTTGCGCAGGCGCTGGAGCAGGGACGTTCACCAGGCGATTTTCCGCCGGAAGATTATGAAGCCGGGTGGGATCAGCGTTTTAAGCCGGAAGATCTTAATATTAACGGACGTCGTTCACTGGATTTAGCCTGACTCTGACCCCGCGTTGTGCACCAGCGCGGGGGATTCCCTGATACACTGCACCTTTTATTCCTGACGAAACCCAATTATGAATCCGCGACATCATCAGATTATTCAACTGGTTAATAGCCGGGGCAGCGTAACGGTCAGTGAACTGGCGCAGCTGACCGGTGTTTCTGAAGTGACGGTGCGTCAGGATCTCACGCTGCTGGAACGCGACCGGCTGCTGCGCCGGGTGCATGGCTCCGCGCTGGCGCTGGACAGTGACAATGTCGGCACCCGCATGAACACCCGCTATTCCACAAAGCAGGCGCTGGCGCAGCACGCCGCCAGCCTGGTGCAGACGGGGGAATCGGTATTCATCGAAGGGGGCAGTACCAATGCGCTGCTGGCGCGTGCGCTGGCTGACCGTGACGATCTGACACTGATCACCGTCAGCCACTATATTGCCCAGCTTCTGCGGGACGCCACCTGTGAAGTGATTGTGCTAGGTGGATTGCTGCAGAAAAGCAGTGAGTCGGTGGTCGGCCCACTGACGCGTTACTCCATTCAGCAGGTTCATTTTCACAGAGCGTTTGTCGGTGTGGATGGCTGGCACCCGGAGACCGGCTTCACCGGCCGCAATATGCTGCGCTGTGATGTGGTGGATGCGGTGCTGGCGAAAGGCGCTGAAAGCTATGCCCTGACTGATGCCTCTAAATTCGGGCAGATTCACCCTTATCCGCTCTCATCCGGTTACCAGGTCGGCCATGTGATTACTGATGAAACACTGGATGCGGGGACCGTCACGCAGCTCAGGGAACAGGCCATTAAGGTGATACAGATTGCGGCGAATTAAGCCGACCACGGGCCTTGAGTAACGGAATCGCGCAGCATCAGGCTGGCCGTAAAAGGCGCCTGACTGTGCCAGTCACCGCCATCCAGCATGGTCAGCAGGCGGTTAATCGTCTCATCGATCATCTCCGTCACCGGCAGTTTCATACTGGATAACGACGGCGTGATATAGGGTGCCAGCGGGATATCATCGAAGCCTATCACAGATACCCGATCGGGCACCGCGATGCCGCATTCGGTCAGCCGCTTGATGGCACCAATCGCCATCTCATCATTACTCGCCACCAGCGCCGTGAATGAGGCGTTGCGTTCCAGCAGCGTGTCCACGGCGGCCATACCGCTCTGCGCAGTCCATTTACCCGCCACGACGCGGCGGTCGTCCGCTTCCAGCCCCTTAGCGGCCAGCGCAGCGTGATAACCTGACAGACGTTCCACGCCGGTCGGGGAATCCAGAGAACCGGTGATAAAGGCGATGTCGCGATGCCCCTGATTCAGCAGATGGGTTACCGCTGTGGCGCTGCTTGCGTGCTGATCGCTGTAAATGCAGTAGCTCTGGTTAACGCGCAGCCGTCGGTTAATGACCAGTATCGGCTGTTTATGGCGGGATATAATCGCATCCAGCGCGTCGATACTCAGAAAGCGCGGGTAAATAATGATGCCGTCACAGCGCAGGTCGAGCAAAAATTGAATCGCCGCTTCTTCCTGCTCAGCGGTGTGTTTGCCGTCCGCCAGAATCAGCTGGCGGCCCTGCTGCTCCATCATGCGCGCGGAGTGCGCCATCAACTCAGTGAAGTAGCTGCCGCTGTAGAGCGTATTGGTGATCACCAGTCCGATAGTCTGAGACGTTTTAGTCGCCAGGTTGCGCGCCAGCAGATTGGGCCGGTAGCCGGTTTCCGCAATCGCCTTTAACACCCTTTCACGCTTCTCCTGCCCGACATAGCCATTGCCGGACAATACACGTGACACCGTCGCTTTTGAGACGCCCGCCCTGTTTGCCACTTCCTGAATCGTTGCCATGGTGATGTTCCTTTGCTGCGTCGCTCTGCAGTCTACCTAAGCCTCTCAATGTTGGAAATATTTACCCTGCCCGCTGGCGCAGATACCCGGCCCGCCGGAGGTGATGAAGTTCACAAAAAAGAAAACTGGCTAATTTATCCTCTTGTCGGCTCACTGAAAGCACTTCATGATTTTGTGAAACCGGTTTCCTATTTGCCTGTCAGCAGCCGATAAAAACATAAAAACGTTAACCGATTTACCCTACAGAGAAGAGCGATCATGCCCATGAACTATGCCGAGGTGTCACGCGCCATTGTCGATGCGCTAGGCGGCCTCACCAATATCGAAGCCGTAACCCACTGCATGACCCGCCTGCGGTTTGTGGTGAAAGATGAAACGCAGGTCGACTATCCCCGCCTCAAAGCGATCAAGGGCGTTATGGGGGTGGTGCACAACGACACACAGTGCCAGGTGATCATCGGGAATAACGTTTCGCAGGCGTACCAGGCTGTACTGGCACTGGGATCGCCCGGCGCGGTAACGACTGAACCGTTGAAACGCAAAATTACCCTGCGAGGCATCGGCGCAGGCATTCTGGATGCGCTGGTGGGTACCATGTCACCGCTGATCCCGGCAATTATTGGCGGGTCGATGGTTAAGCTGCTGGCGATGATTCTGGATATGGCGGGCGTGTTTGAAAAAGGCTCGTCAACGCTGGTGATCCTCAACGTGATTGGCGACGGCGCATTCTTCTTCCTGCCGATTATGGTGGCCGCCTCTGCGGCGCTGAAATTCAAAACCAATATGTCGCTGGCAATCGCCATCGCCGGTGTCCTGGTGCATCCCAATTTTGTTGAGCTGATGGCAAAAGCGGTGCAGGGTCAGCCGGTCGAGTTCGCTTTCATCCCGGTCACTGCGGTGAAATATACCTACACGGTGATCCCGGCACTGGTGATGACCTGGATCCTGTCCCACATTGAGCGCGGCGTGGATCGCATTACACCCGCCGTCACCAAAAACTTCCTGAAACCGATGCTGATTGTGCTGATTGCTGCCCCCATCGCGATTGTGCTGATTGGCCCGATTGGCATCTGGATCGGCAGCGGTATTTCGGCGCTGGTCTACACCATCCATGGCTATCTTGGCTGGCTTTCCGTCGCGATTATGGGTGCCATCTGGCCGCTGCTGGTGATGACCGGGATGCATCGTGTGTTCACGCCGACCATCATCCAGACCATTGCCGAAACCGGCAAAGAAGGCATGGTGATGCCATCAGAAATTGGTGCCAACCTGTCGCTGGGCGGGTCGTCGCTGGCAGTGGCGTTTCGCACTAAAAACCGTGAACTTCGCCAGACGGCACTGGCAGCAGCAGCGTCTGCCATCATTGCCGGCATTTCTGAACCGGCGCTGTATGGCGTGGCGGTTCGTCTGAAACGTCCGCTGATCGCCTGTCTGATCAGCGGATTTATCTGCGGCGCGGTCGCGGGCATTGGCGGACTGGCCAGCCACTCGATGGCCTCGCCTGGCCTGTTTACCAGCGTTCAGTTTTTTGACCCGGCTAACCCCATGAGTATCGTCTGGGTCGGTGCGGTCATGGTGTTGTCAGTCGTGCTGTCGTTTGTGCTGACGCTGCTGTTAGGGTTCGAAGATATTCCTGAAGCGGAAACTGAAACCAAATCCGAATCCAGTCCCGCCGCGCAATCTGCGCCCGTTACCGAACGCACTAACGCGATTAATAGCCACTAAAGGAAAGGGTCACGCTGACCCGGAAAAGAGGATTGCATGTCTGATTCAAGGTTCCCGCAAGGGTTTTTATGGGGCGGCGCGTTAGCCGCCAATCAGAGTGAAGGCGGCTATCGTGAGGGCGGAAAGGGCTTAACCACCGTCGATATGATCCCGCATGGCCCACACCGACTGGCGGTCAAACTGGGTCTGGAAAAGCGCTTTACGCTGCGGGATGATGAATTTTATCCCAGCCATGATGCCATCGATTTCTATCACCGCTATCCGGAAGATATCGCGCTGATGGCGGAAATGGGGTTTAGCGTGTTCCGCACGTCAATTGCCTGGAGCCGCCTCTATCCCAATGGTGATGAACTGACGCCCAATCCGGAAGGCATCGCTTTTTACCGTGCCGTCTTCGAGGAGTGCCGGAAATATAATATCGAACCGCTGGTGACGCTCTGTCATTTCGATGTGCCGATGCATCTGGTGACCGAATATGGCTCATGGCGCAATCGTAAAATGGTCGACTTCTTTGCCCGCTATGCCCGCAGCTGTTTCGAGGCGTTTGATGGCCTGGTGAAATACTGGCTGACCTTCAACGAGATCAACATCCTGCTGCACAGCCCGTTTTCCGGTGCGGGTCTGGTGTTCGAACCGGGTGAAAACAGGGAGCAGGTAAAATATCAGGCGGCACATCACGAACTGGTCGCCAGCGCGCTGGTCACGCGAATCGCGCATGAAGTCAATCTGGCGAATCAGGTCGGCTGCATGCTGGCAGGCGGCAACTTCTATCCGTGGTCCAGCAAACCGGAAGACGTCTGGGCAGCGCTGGAAAAAGATCGTGAGAACCTGTTCTTTATTGATGTACAGGCACGCGGTGCCTATCCGGCTTACGCCGCGCGCGTGTTCCGTGAAAAAGGCGTCACGCTTGAGATCGCTGACGGCGATGCCGATATCCTGAAGAACAGCGTCGATTTTGTGTCGTTCAGTTATTACGCCTCTCGCTGCGCCTCGGCGGAGATGAACGAACAGAACAGCAGCGCGGCCAATGTGGTGAAATCCCTGACCAACCCCCATGTGCCACGTAGCGAGTGGGGCTGGGGCATCGATCCGCTGGGCTTACGCATCACCATGAATATGATGTACGACCGCTATCAGAAGCCGCTTTTCCTGGTGGAAAATGGTCTGGGCGCGCGCGATGAAATCGATGCGAATGGCGAGATCAATGACGACTACCGCATCAGCTATCTGCGCGAGCATATCCGCGCCATGGGCGATGCCATAGAGGATGGTGTCCCGGTGATCGGCTACACCAGCTGGGGCTGTATCGATCTGGTTGCTGCCTCGACCGGTGAAATGAGTAAGCGCTACGGTTTTGTCTACGTTGACCGCGACGATCTGGGGAACGGCACGCTGGCGCGCACGCGAAAGAAATCGTTCTGGTGGTATAAGAAAGTAATTGCCAGTAACGGGGCAGATCTTGAGTGACACTGTCACTTAAAAGTATTCTCTGAGCGCTCTGCTCCATATCAGCCGGACCAGAGTGGAACGCTCACGCATGCGTTGTGCTCCGGCAATAATTATCGTATAACCAATGTCTCCGAGGGGTGTCCTGTAACGGGCTGAGATGGCGCAAGCCGAACCCTTTGAACCTGATCTGGGTCATGCCAGCGAAGGGACGGGTCGGCAGATTTTCTGCCCTATCTCCTGCACTATCCCCTGTTCCAGACCGTATGCCCGGATCTCCCTGCTACTGGAGATCCTATGACACATCCGCTTTTCGAAACCGGCTTTTATGGTCGTCTGCGCCAGCAGGCGGGCACGCAATGGCACGATTATGTCAGGCACAATTTTGTGCAGCAGCTCGGACAGGGCACGCTGCCACCCGCCGCTTTCCGCCACTATCTCACCCAGGATTATCTGTTCCTGCTGCACTTCGCCCGTGCGTGGGGGCTTTTGATCAGCAAACTCTCTGAACCTGCTGCGTTACGCAGCGCCACGGCATCGCTGAACGCCATTATCAGCGAACTACCGCTGCATCTGGCTTACTGCCAGCAGTGGGGCATCAGCGAAAAGGCAGTGGCGAACGAACCGGAGGCAATGGAAACGCTTAATTACACCCGCTACGTGCTGGACGTGGGTCACACCGGAGATGCGCTGGAGCTGATGACGGCACTGATGCCATGCGTCGCCGGTTATGCGGAAATCGGCCTGAGGCTGCTGGAGGATCCCGCGACCCGCTTCGAGGGAAATCCCTACGCCGCATGGATTGAGAATTATGGCGATGAAGCCTACCTGGCGGGCGTCGGTTCTTCACTGATGCTGTTTGAAACTCTGGCTCAGCAGCGCGCCGGTGAACAGCGTATTAACTCTCTGTCGGAAATTTTCACCACTGCAACCCGGCTGGAAGCGGCATTCTGGCAGATGGGGCTTAATTATGCTGACAATCTGCGGGTCAGCTCATGACGCGGCTGAACGCTGCCGTGCCGCCGGGTATTTCCGTTCGCCAGCTCTGCCTGACGCTGGATCAGCAGCAACTGTTCAGCGAGCTTAATCTGGAAATCGCGGGCGGTGCATTTACCGCTTTGCTGGGGGCCAGCGGCGTGGGTAAAAGCAGCCTGATGCGGGTGATTGCCGGTCTGACGCCGCCCACTTCGGGACAGATTAACGGCAGCGATGGTCTGCCGCTGGCCGGGCGCATTGCCTGGATGGGGCAGCAGGATTTGCTCTATCCGTGGCTGACGGTGGAACAGAACGTCTGCCTCGCCAGTCGTCTGAAAGGTGAGAAAGCCGATCGCGACCTGGCGCAGCATCTGCTGGCGCGGGTGGGCCTGAGCCACTGTGCCCGTGCGCGACCTGCGACACTTTCGGGCGGCATGCGTCAGCGGGTAGCGCTGGCGCGAACACTCTACACCCGTCAGCCGATTGTGCTGATGGATGAGCCTTTCTCGGCGCTGGATGCACTGACCCGCACGCAGATCCAGACCCTGGCGGCAGAGGTGCTGGCCGGGCATACCGTGCTGCTGATCACTCATGATGCCGCGGAAGCCTGTCGCCTCGGTCATCACCTGCTGGTAATGGGTTCCGCAGGCATCGAAACCTGCCCGCCACTGCAGGGCCAGCCACCGCGGACAGCAGATGACATCAGCGTGATTCAGAGTCAGGCCACCTTGCTGAAACAGCTAAGCAGGCTGGCCGGATGAGATTACGTTTCGCCGCGCTCCACCGTGGAGTCATGCTCTCAGCCGGATTAATTGCGCTGTGGTGGCTCGCCACGCTCACATCCGTTCCGGCCTTTCTGCTGCCCTCGCCTGCTGCGGTTGCTACTGCACTGTGGGACAACGCTGGCTATCTCGGCCATCACAGCCTGATCACCCTGACTGAAATCCTCAGCGGTATGGCGCTCGGCGTGCTGCTGGGCGCGGTACTGGCACTGGGCATGACATTTTCACCGTGGCTACAGCGCTGGATGATGCCGCTGGTGATCACCAGTCAGGCGATTCCGGTATTTGCCCTGGCACCGCTATTGGTGCTCTGGTTTGGCTTTGGCATGAGCGCCAAAGTCGCGATGGCTGTACTGGTGATCTTCTTCCCTGTTACCTCCGCCTTTTTTGATGGCCTGCGTCGCGTCACGCCCGGCTATCTCGATCTGGCTCGCACGATGGGCGCGTCACGCGCAGCGCAACTGCGCCATGTCCGGCTGTTAGCCGCACTGCCCGCCCTGGGTTCGGGCTTGCGGATGGCAGCCGCCGTCGCGCCCATTGGCGCCATCATAGGTGAATGGGTCGGTTCGGCTGAAGGGCTGGGCTACGTGATGCTGAATGCCAACGCCCGGATGCAGAGCGATCTCTGTTTCGCCGCCCTGTTTATTCTGGTGCTGATGACACTGACACTCTGGCTGATCATCGATCTTCTGCTTCGCCGCCTGATTACCTGGACTCCCGAACCACACTGACGACCCTACTGATGAGAAAACCTATGACTAAAACGCCCCTGTTTGCCCTGCTGTTCAGCGCCACCTTAGCCTCGCAGGCTCAGGCAATGGAAAAACTGACGCTGGTGCTCGACTGGTATATCAATCCCGACCATGCACCCATTATGGTGGCGCAGCAAACCGGAGCGTTTGCGGCAGAGGGTCTGGAGGTTAACATTGTGCCGCCTTCCGACCCCGCGCTGCCGCCGCGTCTGGTGGCCGCTAAGCAGGCGGACTTAGCGATAACGTACCAGCCGCAGCTGCATTTTTTCGCCGACCAGGGCCTGCCGCTGATGCGGGTGGGCACGCTGATTAATACGCCGCTGAATACGCTGATGACGCTGGACAAAACGGTGAGAAAACCAGCGGACTTAAAAGGAAAACGCATCGGCTATTCCGTCAGCGGCATTGAAGAGGCGACGCTGGCGACCATGCTGAGCCATGACGGTATCAGGGCCGAGCAGGTAAAGCTGGTTAACGTCAATTTTCAGCTCACCAGCGCCCTGATGACCGGACAGGTTGATGCGGTGATTGGCGGCTATCGCAATATCGAAGCCCTGGAGATGAAGCTTGCTGGCAAAGATCCGGTAGTGCTTAACGTCGAGGATTATGGCGTGCCGGCCTATGACGAGCTGATTATCGTTGCTAACCGCGATGAGGCGCACTCAGAAAAAATTAAAAAGTTTCTGCGGGCACTGAAGAAGGGAAATGCCCAGTTGCAGGCACATCCTGAAGAGAGCTGGCAGGCATTTGCACAGGCGCATCCGGAGCTGAATACACCGCTAAACCATCAGGCATGGCAGGCTACGCTGCCGCTGTTCGCCGCCGATCCGGCCAGACTGGATCGCGCACGCTATCAGGCTTATGAGCAGTTTTTGTTTGATAACAAGCTGATTAAGCACATCACTCCGGTTGAGCGTTACGCCATCGGCAGTGAGTGATCAGCGCGCCCGCAGTCGGTGCTGCGGGCGGGTTGACTAGCGTGACTTCGGATAAAGCCAGTGTTCAATGTCGCTGGCTGGCAGCGGTTTTGAAAAGAAGTAGCCCTGAATCTGATCGCAGCCGTAGGTTTTCAGCAGTCCCAGCGTGGCTTCTGCTTCCACACCTTCGGCCAGCACGGTGTAATTCAGCTCTTTCAGCATCCCGATGATGCATCTGACGATGATTTTGGATGCGTCGTCCTCGCCCATACGCGAGATCAGCGATCGGTCGATCTTAATCACATCCAGCGGGATATCCTGCAGGTAGCTGATATTGCTGTAGCCAACGCCGAAATCATCCAGCGAGATCACAAAGCCATGCGATTTCAGCGCTTCCAGCCCTTTAATCGCCACATCGCTTTTGGTGATCAGTTCATTCTCCAGACACTCAATACCCATAATCGAATTTGGTAACTGTGCTGCCGCTAATTTCGCCACCAGCTGGTCGGCAAAATCAGGCCTGGCGAAGTCGCGTTCACTGACGTTAATCGAGACCGGAATCAGGTTGTAATCGCGATTCCAGCGCGCCAGTTGCTCAACCGCATGATCAATCACCCAGTTGGTCAGATCGGAGATCAGGTTGGTTTTACCCGCTAGCGGAATGAACTCTGATGGGAAGAGCTCACCCCGCTCAGGATGATTCCAGCGAATCAGCGCCTCCAGCCCTACCGTTTTACCGGTTTTGAGACACACTTTGGGCTGCCAGGCGAGATACAGCTCTTCATCTTTCTTCAGCGCCTGAGCCAGATCGTTCATGATCATAAAGTCATCGGTGCGCCGCGAGTCGTAACTCTCATCAAACGACATCGCACTGATGTTCTCATCAATCGCTTCATGTAGCGCACTGACGGCCTGACGCACCGTTTCGTTGGCATCCATCTGTCCCGGTACAAACTCTGTTTCGCCGGTAAAGACATCCAGATCGAGCGTGATATTTTCCGCCAGATCGGCCCGCATGCCGTTGAACAGATCGATTATGTTATGCGCTGAATAACGGCCTGAGTAGGGCTGCACAATGGCAAAACGGCCAGGGGCAAATGTGTAAAGCGTCTCGTTCTCCGGCAGATTGAGCCGCTGTGCGGCATCCTGTGCCATCTGCCTCAGCAATTTCTCCATCGGTGCAATGCCGACCGCGCGGGAAAGCTCATACATGCGAATAATGTCGAGACAGTCGATAAGAATCAGGCGAAAACGGCTGTGGGGCGCGGTAACAGTCAGTTGCTGCAGATCACGAATCAGCCGTGGCCGGTTCGGCAGATGCGTTATAACGTCGGCAAAACCCGCATTGTTCCAGGCATCCAGAAAAGAGGTCACCAGTGTGGCCAGTGAGCGCAGCGTAGCGAGTTTCTCATCCGCAAAGGGATGGGGCTGTGTATCGGTTACGCAGAGCGTTCCCAGCATCGCGCCGTCAAGGTTCTGCAGCGCCACACCGGCATAGAAACGAATATGCGGGTCGCCTTCCACAAAGGGGTGCGTCACAAAGCGTTCATCCAGCAGGGTGTCAACCACCACCAGATGCCCTTCACCATCTATAACGTGGCGGCAGAGAGACTCATCACGGGTCGATTGTTTAAGATCGAAGTTCCGTGCCGCTCTTATGTATTGATTATGATCGTCAATAATCGAAATGAAGCTGCCTGAAATACCCAGCACCTGACTGGCGAGATTCACGAATCTCTCCAGCACTTTATCCCGTGTTTCATCCGGCGACAAAAGTGCCTTGATCGCACTCAGACGTTTTACGTCGCTGCCATTTTGCTCGTTATGCACTGAAACCTCTCCTTTGCAGGCGCAAAAATCGAAAATAATTTAGCTTAAGAATGCTCAATTAGCGCCCAATTATCAGATAAATAGCGGCTCAATCTGACAGTACTTTCACAGTGAAACAGTGTCGCACGATATCTGATCGCTGTCGAAATCATTTAACGCGCTGACTTCATACGCGCAACTTGTGGCGACTCCGTTCTGAAGCCCAGACCGATCAGGCGACCCAGCACAAAACGCAGAAACGGCAGGCGATGGATAATCGCCGGAACCTTACTGCTGCCAGTGGATTTTCTTCTGGCTTTGTTGCGGCTCATTTTAATCTGCAGAAACTGCGTGGCGACAGTGGGGAACTGACGACGCTTCTGCACTTTTTCCAGATCGCGCAGCTGCAGTTCTCCCCGTTTCAGTGGGGCGGTAAGGAGATTCGCCGTCGCCACCGCATCCTGAATCGCCAGATTAACGCCAACACCGCCTATTGGCGACATCGCATGCGCAGCATCACCAATGCAGAGCACGCCAGGTTTCGCCCACTTATCCAGCCGGTCGATACGTATCGACAGCAGCTTAAACGCTTCCCAGCTTTCGATTTCCGACAGGCGCGTCGCCTCAAAAGGCGACACTGCCGCCACGTCTGCTTTAAACGCGTCGAGACCGGCGGCCTGTTTCGCCTCAAACTCCCCTTTCGGAATGGTCAAACCGCACTGCCAGTAGTCGCCACGATCGATAACGATGAAGTTCTGCTTCGGCCCTTTATGCCCCATGCCCAGCTCGGGATCCTGCGGCTGCTTACTTAAGCGGAACCAGATGACATCGCGCGCGGCGCCAAATTCCTGTCCGATCAGCCCGGCAGCTTCGCGCACGCGCGAATGGCGACCGTCCGCACCGACCACCAGTTTGCAGCGAATATGCAGCTGCTGATTGCCGCGTGAGGCCGTCACGCCGCTGACCGTGCCATTTTCTTCGATCAACGACTCGAAGGCAGTCGACAGCAGCAGGCTGAAGCCCGGATAGCGGGCACTCTGCTCTGCCATATAGTTCAGGAAATCCCACTGCGGCATGAAGGCAATAAAACGACACTGAACCGGCAGACGCGAGAAGTCGGCCATCGTAATGCTTTGTCCTGCAATTTCTGCCTCAAGCTTTTCGGCTCGCTGATGCGGCAGCGTCAGGAAAGATTCCAGCAGTCCGAGCTGATGCATTATTTCCAGCGTCGAAGGGTGGATAGTGTCTCCGCGAAAGTCGTGAAGAAAGTCAGCATGTTTTTCGATGACGACTACGCGCAGGCCTGCGCGGGCAAACAGATAACCCAGCATTAAGCCGGCCGGGCCACCGCCGACGATACAGCAGTCAGCGGTAAGAATTTCAGTGGAATGTGGCTGCATGTCAGCTCCCTGTCGCGCCAGTATTGCTATGATTATTGCGTCAACCGTGGCGACATTGCTGCACACGGTCGATGGTGCTGTGCTCAGGCTAATCACTCAATGCGATTAAACTCAACTGAAACTGCCGAAGAGCCTTTGCTGTCCTCAGCAGTCAGGAGATCATCATGAACGTGATCCGCAATACGCTGTTTATGCTGCTGTCAGTATGTCCCATGCTTGTGACCGCCGGGCCCTATGAAACGCTGCAGTTTACACTGCGTCAGCAGCAGATAACCGACGATCTGCGCCAGAAGTGTCAGTTACCGCCAGCCTTCTCCGATGAAAAACTGCGCCAGACGTTTCTCAATGACAGGCAGAACCTGCAACAGAATCAGCTCACGCTGACCGCCGCGGCTCAGGCGCTGAAAAACCAGGACAGCCCAGCCTACCGCGAACGCATGGCGCAAGTGGTTTGTCCACCGCAGACCGATTAACTCTTTTCCCGGCTGAAATTGATCCTGACGTTTGTTTTCACCTTATCACTCAGTAAACTGGCACGCTGGTCTGGTTGAACAAGAATGCCTCTCAATGAATGAAGAATCACCGCAGCCGGTTTATGTTCCCCGTTCCCTCGCGGCGCGCAGCCGGATGTTTCGCGCCCTGCTCTATCGTGATAAAACGCCGCTGGCGATGCTGTTTTGTGCCGCGCTGGTCGGTACGCTGGTCGGTCTGGCGGGCGTAGCGTTTGCCCGGGCCGTTGAAGCAATACAGCAGTGGCGCGCCGATACGCTTATCCCCGCGCAGTTTCAGGGCTGGATGCTTTACGCCGCCGCTTTTGCCATTTCGGCGTTGCTGGCGATGGTCGGCTATTTTCTCGTCAGACGCTTTGCGCCCGAAGCAGGTGGTTCCGGCATTCCCGAAATTGAAGGGGCGCTGGAAGAGCTGAGACCTGTGCGCTGGTGGCGGGTGATTCCGGTGAAATTTTTTGGCGGCATGGGCACGCTGGGTGCCGGAATGGTGCTGGGCCGTGAAGGCCCGACGGTGCAGTTGGGCGGCAACATTGGCCGCATGGTGATTGATGTTCTGGGGATGCGCAGCAACGAAGCGCGTCATACGCTGCTGGCAACGGGCGCGGCTGCGGGCCTGGCCGCCGCGTTTAACGCGCCGCTGGCCGGCATACTGTTCATTATCGAGGAGATGCGTCCGCAGTTTCGCTATAACCTGATTTCGATTAAAGCGGTGTTTACCGGTGTGATTATGGCGAGCATCGTATTTCGCTGTTTCAACGGCGAACAGGCGGTGATCTCCGTTGGCAAACTGGCTGATGCGCCAGTCCAGACGCTGTGGATGTATCTGGTGCTGGGTATGATCATCGGCATGGTCGGCGTACTGTTCAACCGCCTGATATTCATAACGCAGGATCTCTTTGCCCGTTTTTATGCCGGCAAAACGGCTCGCGTGGTGCTGGCGGGTGCATTGCTCGGCGGCGGCTGCGGTATTCTGGCGCTGCTGTTCGCACCTGGCGCAGGCGGCGGCTCAGAACTGATTCCGCAGGCGGTTCATGGCGTGTTCCCGTTCACCCTGCTGCTGCTCATCTTCATGGTCAGGCTGGTCACTACTCTGCTCTGTTTTGGCTCAGGTGCGCCGGGCGGTATTTTTGCGCCGATGCTGGCATTGGGAACGCTGCTCGGGACAGCTTTTGGGGTAGCGATGACGGATCTGTTCCCGTTGTATCATCTGGACGCGGGAACCTTTGCGATTGCCGGGATGGGCGCACTGTTTGCCGCTTCGGTAAGGGCACCGCTCACCGGGATCGTGCTGGTGCTGGAGATGACCGATAACTATCAGCTGATATTGCCGATGATTATTACCTGTCTGGGGGCAACGCTGCTGGCGCAGTTTCTGGGGGGAAAACCACTCTACTCATCCATACTGGCCCGCACGCTGGCACGCCAGGCTGAAGCGACCCGCCCATAGCGGCGGGTCGTACTATCAGTTACTTACCATCAAAATAGTCAGCAGGCATCTGCCCCGGTGCCTGATTGATGACTTCATCGTTATCCGGCCCTTCGTTTTTCATGTAAGTCACTTTCGCAAACTCAGGAATGATCACATAAGGATAGGCCGGGCCTTCGTCGCGGAAGCGGTGCATATCTTCAATGAAGTCATTCTGGTAGCAGATGGTTTTTTCCGGATGCTGACCTTCTCCGGCAATCCACTGCGGGAAGAAAATTGTCCCGTGAAGCAGGGTGCGATTCAGATCAAACAGCAGGCTGACGCAGGTGCCGGTGGGTTCATGCCAGTCAACTTTGTAGATGCCGGGCGCAAACTGCACTGCGTGCATTTTCTGATTAGTCACCCAACGACCGCCCACCAGCCCCTGATGAATACGGTAGTCACAGGTCGTTTCATTGCGGGCGTACCACTCGTATTTCCAGCCATTATCATAGGTATAGACAAAATGTGTGCCAACGAACTGAGACAGGTCGCTGGAGATATCTTCCGGAGATTCTGTAGACATTTTAACCTCTGTTAAATAGCGCGTAACCTATGCGCCGATGGATTTAATAAAAGCTAAAGCGCAATCAATCGATGAATATTGACTATGGCGCAGATTATCGATTTTGCCATAAGCGACCCGGCAGACATTTGATCCTCTCAGTGCTTATCGCTGTACACCATCACTCTGGCTGATTTTTGATCAGCGCATAGCGATTCAGCAGCTGAGTAAACTGCATATCAACCTGCGCCAGCTGTGCGGCTCTACCTGATGCGGCACTTTCTGACTGCCCCAGCTGATAAAGCTGCTCTTCAAGGGGAACTGAGCGGCTGAAGTTCTGCGTTATCGCGAACACCATCGACTTCAGCTCCGAGCCGGTGAGATACCTGCCTTTGCGCTCATCAAGCATATTCAGGCGGTGTGTCAGTGCCTGCAATCCTTCCATCCCCTGATGCCAGCCGGATAATGATTCTGTGGGTAGTGCATTTCCCATAAGGTACTGCTGCCACTGCGCTTTTAACGTCTCTGTTTCGCCAGGTTCAGCTCTGGTGGCGAGCACAAAGCCATATTCCTGTCGCCACAATGGCGGCAACTGCGCCAGCGTTGTCAGTGCGTGCGCATCGGCGATGGCCGGTACGGGACTGACCGGCTGCGGAGCGATTTTTTGCCAGCTCCACAGAGCGATCGCGCCCAGAACCAGCATGGTCAGCATACCCGCAGTAAAAGGCCGCCATGTCTGCCGGGGGGCTGATACCTGTGGTATCTCCGGGTTCACTGGCACCTGATCCGCATCAGCCGCAATAGAAGCAGGTTTTATGAAGGGTTCAGTGGCTTCATTACGGCTGATGGTCGCTGGCTCGATTCTGGCGGAATAATTAGGCTGCGGTGCTGGTTTTGCTGGGATATTCAAAATGTTAACGTTGTCGATGATTTCGGGCAGACGCTCATCGGGTTCAACCGTAACCGAAGCAGACTCTGCTGGCATTTCAGCTTCGTGGTCTGCCACAGGGATAACGCTGGCAGAGGGGTCACCCTGACTGGCGTACTGATTTTCAAGCCGGGTGGCTGCCTTTTGCATAAACAGAGCCAGCTCGGCTGTCTGACTGATATTTTTTAATTCCAGACGCTGCAGAAGATCACGCACATTGTTCAGGTATTTCTCTGCCTCATAAATCAGGGGCAGTTGCGCATATTCGAGCGTCAGTGTGCGCAATACAGCCTGCAGCCGTTGACTGAGTCCGGCAAGGATTTCCATCCGGGCATGGACAGGCCGGGGCCAGAGCGTTCCCCACTGCTGAGTCATCAGCCTGTCCAAAAGTGCCAGCCCCTGGTTCAGGCCCGCCATGCCCGCGAGTCGGGTTCGCGCCAGCGTGTACCAGCACAGAGTCTGCAGTTCCAGGCCGTTGTTGTGAAACAGCGAAAGACTCAATTGCTCAACGCGTGTCCAGTCAACATCAGGACGCGCCGGATGAGACAGCTTCGCCAGTTCATCGCGCAGCGCAGCATAATCCGCTAAGCCACGCGGGTCGCCGCCGGTTTTAAAGGTTTTTGCGGGGTTCACCAAAGGAAAGCTCCTGAAGATCCGTTTCTGAGAAATGTTTAAGGTGTTGGCTGATGCTATTTTGTTTGTAGAAAGTCACTAACAAGCCCCTGGTTGCCCGAGTGAAAGCAACATATAGCGCCGGGATAGCCTGTGATTCATTCTCAATAGCTTTGGGTACGAATGACGCATTAACAACCGCCACAAATGGAAATTCCAGTCCCTTACTGCTCTGGAATGTCAGCAGATGTACAGCATTTTCCCGATGTGAATAACATCGCTTTTCATGTGCAGTGAAGCTTGTTGAGGCAGGAATTTGATGCTTCATCATCAGTTCTAAAAGTGAGGCAGCAGAGAAGTGTGTAGGGCAAAGAATAGCCATTTCTCCCCAGTAGCCGGTATTCTCATAATTCCTTTTTAACCAGTTAATAACATATCGGGCCTCATCTGCTTCTGACTGGCACTGCTCAATAACAGGCACCTCTCCCTCATCCCCCCAGGCTTCCGGTAATACGAGGGGAATTTCCTGATTATGATTTCTGTCGAAGTAGTCGCGTGCAAAAGCGTAAGCAAAATTAAGAATAGAGCGAGGGTTACGATAATTAGCACGAAGAATCGATGTACGACCTTGCGCCTGAATACCTACACTCGCTAGCGAGAAGTTGAGCGCTTTTTCACGACGATAAAGTGTCTGAGCATCATCGTACATTAATAGCAGCGAGCGGCTGGTATTATCAAATAGTCGGGCAATCAGCGATAACCATGCAGGATCAAAATCGTGGCCTTCGTCGATGATGACTGCATCGTAACCTGCATCAGTTATCGCACCGTTCTCCATGGCTTTGCTCAAAGCCAGAAAACTATTTTCGAAGAACTGACCATTCGCAGGAACGGATATATGGAACTTATTCGTCGTGCTTCTGCACCATTCATGAAAGTGAAAGACATCTACTTTATGTGCCAGTCCTCGATCTGCAATGCATTCACGGATATAACTGGCCAGCGTGATATTAAAACAGAGAACTAGGACTGGGCGCATTGTTGTCTCAGCCAGATAGAGACAACGATAAATTAAGATGAGCGTTTTGCCGGAACCCGCTACGCCATGGATAACACGATGTCCTTCGCCCAGATTTCGTGCTAATAACTCCTGCTGGATATCCATAACGTGTTGCACACCGATGTTCTTTTTTTTTATCGGTATCGTGATTTCCGGGAAGAGATGGCGCCTCAGAATATCTCTTATCGCAGGCGTAATAGCAGGCCTGAATCTTGTAGTAAAAAGAGCGGAAATTTTGTTCCGAAATACTGATGCTTTGATCGACTCAGTCATTTCGTCCTGACAAATAGTTAATGATTGCGGGAATATCGCCTCAACCGCATCATCAGAGGATAATGAGTTGAGTTGCTGGCGCGTAATATTGGTAAATACCACGCCATAAGCCCACGCAATATTTAGTTTCCCCTGATATCGTCCCTTCTGCTGTAGAAGCGGATCACGTGACAACATGTCTGTGGTGGCATAGGCATATTCCCTGACCTGAGCCAGCGGATTGCTGACCTGTTTTTCTCCCTGACTGGTATTTATCGTCACTGTCTGCGGATCTGCATGACTTATGGTACTTAGTCGCCAGTCTTTGACTTCCAGAAAAATTAGTCCAAGAGAAGGATCAATGATGACAAAATCCGGATGCCGGTATTTTTTTCCTACCGGGAGATCATACCAGATCAGGCAATCTTCACTCAGATTAGTTTCCAGCCGTTGAGCTACTCTTTTTTCGCCATTAGTCATTCTCTCAGCACAAAGCGCCAGAGAGGTCATCAGTTTTGCCATAATCAATTTCCGTTATATCAACTGTTTTACCTGATGATATATTGACACGGTATTAAATGTTATTCAGCATAAGCCAGAAGCTATTTCCTTAAACTGCTAAAAATGAGTGTTAATTTTCAGTCTGAAATAACTCACATGCTTTCATTTCGTAATTATTCCTGAATGCAACAATTGTGAACATTCACATTTTATTATCCAGGAAATGCTGCTGCCTCAGATGACGCAATAAAACACGTCCCTCTGGCATAAACTCTGTGCCGTAGCGCACCAGTCCCAGACCCTTCAGTTCGGCATCAATCGCGTAGCGCAACTCTCCCGGCTGGGTCTGCTCAAGCATTACGACCTTAATCGCCTTCAGGCGTGGCTCATATTTAAGCAGCACCTCTGAAAGCGTATTCATCAGCTGGTGAGCGGTACCCGGCATCCCCTGCAGAATTTTGGTCATATCCGGCAGACCGTAGTCGGGCAGATGCGCAAGTGTACCCGCCCGGCAGTTGAGGATGCGTTGCATATTGTCCAGCACCGACAGAATCACCTGATTCTCTTCACTGACCTGTTGCAGATCGAGCCCGCCGGTAAAGTTACCGTAGAGAATCTCGTATAACGAGGCGCTATTGTGTCCCTGTGGCATCACTTCTCCTTGACGGGTTGCAGCATCAGCTGATTGTCACCGGCTTCGATAATGCGCGGTTTGTCGGGATCCAGCTCCTCACGCTCAAGCACCCATTTCCAGTGGTTATTTACCATGTCCGGATGACGGAAAAGCCCGACGACGGCAACGAAATTTGCCTCAGGCTCCATTGGCATATCCAGACTCGCTGCGCCGCCGGGTTTCAGCACCACATCCCGGCTGGCCAGCAGATCGGCTTTAAGAAGGGTATCGCCCTCTTTCAGTAACTGCTGATAAACGGATTTATCAAAGGCTTTACGATCCTTCAGTTGATAAATTCTTACCACCACCGATTCTGACAGCGAATTATTTTCGCGTGCATCAGTGTTCAGCGCTTCACGGGCAGTGAAATCCAGATGCAGAGTTTTAATTTTTTTGTAAAACACAGCGGTGAATGCTGATTTGGTGCCATCGGTGACGGTCTGCGTCAGGCCACATCCCGTCAGGCTGATCGCCAGTAACGGCAGCAGCCAGCGTCTGTTTTTAATCGAACTTGTACGTAACACGTCTATTCCCTTGTTGTGGTATAGCCGGCTGCAGACCGGTGTAATAACCCAGTTCCGTGGTGTAAAAAGAGGGGATGTCGTGCAGGCTCTCCTCACTGTCAGCGCCCAGCACACCGTTCATGCCCAGCCAGAAAGATCCTTCGCCCAATGGCGGCGCAATCAGCAGACGCGTGCTGAGCGTCAGGGTTATTCGGGCTTTAAAACGCCAGCCAAGATAGACCCGCAGCATGATCAGAAAATCCTGCCAGAGCAAACCGTCCGGCTTCCAGCCCTGTGCTTCCTGCTCATTCTCTGTTATCAGCGCAATCAACAATTGACTGTTCGCATCCATGGCTTCCTCACCCAGCGATGAATTACCGTCGAGCAGGAAATCATCCTCGCCGTAAAAACCTAATGGCTGACTGATTTCAATCGGTCTCAGACAATAGGGACTGACACTGACGCGCGTTTCTGGTGCCAGCAGTGTCACCAGCGCCTGGATGCCCTCCTGCGTTTTCCCTGGCTGACGTAAAACGCCGAGCAGCGCCATAAAGCGTGAAACCGGGGTGGCAATGTGGTTCGCCGTGCCGGGAATTCCCAGCCCCACCAGCCCTAACAGTGATTGCGAAATAGTGTCTGTGCCGCCTGGCTCAAAGGTGGCGGGATAAGAGTATTTGCGCCAGATACGATAAAACTGCGTCAGGATGCGATGGCTGAAGATATCCAGAAAGCCCTGTAACGCCTCGTGGCCTTCGCGGCGTTGCGTAATGTCATCCAGGTAAGTTGTGGGCAGCGGAGAATCGACGCCATACAGACCCATGAAGGTGGTGCGTATCAACGGCGGTTTGCTTTCATCTTCCTCATCATATTCAACGCTTTTCAGCTCGGTGGATGGAAAACCCATCCCCGGATGCGGACAAAACCGAACCGGATCATCTGAAGGGTGGCTGGTCGATCCTATAAGCGGCTTATCCGGCTGGCGCTTCTCAAGCAGCTGGCAGAAGCGGTAAAAATTCATTCGGTGAAGATCGGCTTCCAGACGTGACGTCAGCCGGGAATGCGTCGGTTGTGCTTCTCTTGCCATTCCAGGCGTTCTCCGGTGGGTTGCAGGATGATAATGAGACGGTTAAACAGGTAGATATCGGTGTAGAGCGCAAAAAACCGGCTCAGCATTTCACCAAACAGGCAGATGTCTCCCCGCCCGGCAAAACCGTGGCTATCCAGCGTGACTTCAATCTGAACGCCGCGCACCAGGTAGCCCTGTTTAAAACGTTCTGTCTCACTGTGCTTTACCTCGGTGATCGCTTCCAGACGGCGGCGATTCATCTCGCTGTGCGTCCATTCATAGAGCGCCAGCGTGCCGCGCAGCACTTCAGCGTTATCCATCATCGAAAGAAAACTGCTGCCAAGATGGCTCAGTACCCGCCAGTGAAAACGGTCCTGGGCCGGTGGATAGCATGGCAGCGTTGGCGCGCAGAGATTCCGCACCGCGATGCTGGCCGAGGTGGTCTTCATCACCGTATCCAGCACAGTGCTCTGCAGCGCCCGCCGGGGTAACTGACCATTCGTGCCGGTGAGCGTCAGCGACAGGCTTTCATCTGCCGGCACCGTGTGATTGTCAAAAGCTTCTCCACCGAGGATCAACCAGGTGTTATGCAGCCCGGAAGGGCCACGGCGAACGCGGGTATGGTAGTAATACTCCGGCGCCTGGTGACGCATCATGCCGCCTTTATGACGAAAGCTGGAGAACGGCACATAGGTGTGCTGACTGGATGAGATTACCGAGTCCACCGCGTAGATCTCGGTATGGCCATCCTGCACGCGCATCGGACGGAGCATATATTCAGTCTGCAGTGAGTTGAGCGTGAGGGGATCGGACTCCAGCGGAAAGAGGTTAATCACCGGGACGCAGTTCAGACGCAGATGCTTTTCCGTAAAGCTGAAGTCATGATCCCAGCGCTCAGCAAGCACCACGTCGATTTCAAACCAGCGTAGTCCGGCCGGAAAGCTCACGGTCTCCAGACCGCGCAGGCCGGTGAACATGAATTTTTCGCGAAAGGTAAAGTACTCCAGCAGCAACTGATAACCGCTGAAACTGCTGCTGCCTGTCGGCCACAGCGTGTCATCTTCGCCAAATCCCTGGGCGGTGAAATGTCCTGCCAGGGGTTTTGCGTCTGTATCGCCAGGCAGTCTCAGCCACATCCGCGCCACATTCATGGTAAAGGCTTCATGCATGGCACAGGCCAGTGGCGCGTCGGCATTGAAGTACAGTGAAACAGAGTGGAGGTCGATACTGCTCCAGTCGGCAAGATCGCTGCAGTTAAAACGCAGCGTGACAACCGAGCGACCCTCAGAATCCGTGGTAAGACGGGCTTTCTCCAGCGACAGCGGCTGAAGATTGATCTCTTTGGTAGTGGTATAACGGCAGCGCGTTCCCTTCTCGCCAATGGGTCGCGAATTTACCTCAAAACCTTTCGCGATGCGCATCGGCTCTTTCATTTCGCGCCAGTCCGGGGTGAATTCGACCACCGACATTGATGGAATGGTGCGCAGATAGTGCGGCCACAACAGACTGACCAGACCTTCGGTCAGCTCCGGTAAATCATCATCCAGCTTTTCACGCAGCCGCCCCATCAGGAAGGCGAAACCTTCAAACAGACGTTCCACATAAGGGTCACGTGCGCCCGCTTTATCAAGGTTGAGCATCGCCGCCTGCTCAGGATGAGCTCGGGCGAACTCTTCACCCGCTTCCAGCAGGTAACGCATTTCGGCGTCATAATAACGCAGGGTTAAATCATCCATAAATTTTCATCTTTCAGGTTGGTGTATCAGCTGCACAGCACCGCAGCACGCGCCGGGTCAAGAGCAATAAGCCCGGAAAGCAGCGCCTCCATTTCTGGCTGCAGACGGGACCTGTCCGCCTCACTTCGCCCGGCTTTGCCACGTAGCAGTTTTAATCTGCGCGCTTTGACTTCAAACATCAGTTCCGGCACCCACTGTCCGAGCGTGAGTTTTCCGGCACTGCTATCCAGTTCACCCAGCAGGTGAAGCGCCATCTCGTTTTTACCGCACTGCTCGCTGACGCGCGCCATCAGCAGGCGCTTCAGCCACTGATCGCGTGATGAGGTGTATCCTGGCTGCATCTGCAACCAGCTAAGGGCAGCTTCCATCCCTTCGCTGTCCGCTCTGGAGAGCATTTCAGGCTCCAGCGTCAGCACATCATCCGCGCTGATCACGGTGGCGTTAACCGGCTCATCTTTCCATCCATGAAGATCTTCCAGCACGTTTTCGTTAATCCATTGCAGCGTCACGTCGTCCGCAAAGGGTGTGCCATCATTGAACGTCAGGGCTTCCAGTCCGGGTAAGCGTGTCAGTAAACCTTTCAGGTCACGGCAGAGGATGTCTGCGCGAACCGTATCCGCATCCAGTTTTGTCAGCGCCTGCCAGGCGTACCACTGCACATCCAGCCACAAGTGATTGACTCCCTGTTCCAGCAATGTGTCGGTATGCTCCAGCAGCTCAGACCAGCTTTTCTGCAGCCAGAGCCGTTTGAGATGTGCTTTATTGTCAGGTTTTGGCGGGGTCAGTCGGGTACGTTCGGCGGCATCAAGCGGAGGAAGTTCAGTTAAGGTGTCCCAGCGAACACTTTTCAACAGATGATGCCCCGCCAGCCACCCACCGGGTTGATCCCGCAAATATTTAGCCAGCACTTTCGCCTGATCGAGCAGGTCACGCCCGGAAGTAACGGTGTTCATCACCGGGGCTTCAGCAGTGGCTGAGGCCACAACACCACTTTCTTCACGGCTGGTCTGCGGCACCAGACTGTTGGCTCCGCCACTCTGCACCAGCCGGTTATCCAGCGCCTGATACAAACCGGCTAATTCGGGTCTTGCCGCCTCGTCAAACGTCAGGAATGTCTGCTCAGCGAGCACCAGCGCTACTGTTATTCGCTGCATCACAGCCATGTCCACTTCAGGATAGAGCGAGAGGCTATCCGTCACGCGACTGCTGCTCAGCCAATCCAGAGCAGATTTCCGGCTGCGCTCGCGTTGTGGATGCAAAGCGGCACCATATCTGTCCAGCATCGCTGCCAGTAGCTCAAGTCCCTGAGCAAATCCAGTTTCACCCTCCTGATGCAGACGTGCCCAGGCGTAGAAAGTCAGTACGCGCAGGTCTTTGCAGGTCGTTTTCAGCAGTTTTTCGGCCAGCTGGCAGATGAGTGTCGTATCGATCCCTGACAGCTTGTTGACCTCTTCGCGGATATGCTGAAAATCATCGTCATAGCCCGGATCCTCTCCGGCTCCCTGATTACTGTCGAGAGGAATCAGCCAGCTGTCCCACTCTGCACTGCGCATGCGTGCTTCAGCCAGTGCGCGCTTTTCATCTGCGCCACAGGCGTGAAGAATGTTCTGTAATGTGGCCATTATTCCGTTCCATCCATGGCAAAGTTATCGGTGCTGGTAAGTGCCTGAGCAGCCGCAGAGGCATCCACGCTGAAGATTTGTTCCGGTAAAGTGAAGTCCCGCAACGCCAGCAGTGCCAGCGGTCCTTTCCCCAGCTGGGAGCGCAGCACCCACTGTAAGGTGAGTCCATCGGGTGCGGTGAAGCTCATCATCCACTGGCTGCGATCAATCTGCTGACGCTTGCCCTCTGCCAGCCAGCGGATAAAGCCCCACGTACCGCCGTAGTCGCCGAACAGACGCGCACCTGCACTGGCTGAGGTCCAGGTCAGCATAGTGCCCAGCTTAAAGGTATCGCCCGGCCAGCGAAAGGAGTGCCAGTCGGCCATCTGGTTAAAATAGTGAAGTTGCTGTCCGTCAATCGTTAACTGCGTCTCGACGACCTGCGCGGCCGGACGCGCCTGCAGTTCAAAGCTGATCCCCTGACTGCCGTCAGTAAACAGAATGTCCGACAGCTGACTCAGCTGATTCACAGCCCGCAGGAAGGCCGGATTAAAGGTCAGCCCCTGGCTGTGTGCGGTATCCGGCACCCACTGACTGCCCTCTTTGTGCAGTACGCCATTCAGTTCCGTGGTGAGGAATCTGTCAATGCGACCGGTGTCCTTACGGATAAATTCAGCCAGCATGGGTAATGATGCATCGCTTTTAGCGGCTGCAAACGGGAAACGACCATCAAAAGCGGTGTGCCAGTTCGCCACCACTGAGCGGCTCCAGCGGTCATTGAGGCTGGCTGCCGAGGGTTGCAGTACCGTCTCCCACGCCTGCGTCAGCGGCTGTACAAACAGCGTGTTGCCAAAGCCGCTCCACTCTTCACCGAGACTGGCTGCCACGAGGCTTCCATACTGCTGGGTATCGGTCAGATCCACACTCTTGCCCTGGAATACGGTCTGCGCCAGCGTCTGCATCATCTCCTGCGGATCGGAAGCACCCGCGACCTGTTGCAGGCGCAGGCGAACGCGTGTGATACGGGTGAGATAAGTCTGCAGACTCAGTGTGCTGTCCGCTGACATCACGTTGCTGGCTCGGTTTTTTCCCATCAGCGTCAGTAGTGGTCCGAAGGTGTCATCAAGCGGCCCCTGTGGCCCGACAGCACTTTGATCGATCGCCGGTTTGTCTTTATTGCCCATCAGATCTTTCGCTGACTTAATAATGGAATCTGACAGTCCGGCACTTTTCTGCCCGGTCTGCCCCTGCCAGGCCAGCGTGTTCATCAGCGCGATCAGCGGTGACTGACGGACATCACTCATCAGCGTCAGCTGATCAGTCACATCTGCAATGCTGTTCGCCGGGTTCCAGCGCAGGCTATTGAGAAAGCCCAGCCAGCTGCCGGCAAAATCGGTGAAGTAACGTTCTGTCAGACGGGCTTTGAGCGCGTCAGGCGACAGATCGGCAGAGACCGTTTTCCGGCTGTCACTCAGCACCCAGTCAATTTCATCCCGCCTTGAGTTCGCCGCTTTCTCAATCGCCTGCTGAATACCCCCTTCCCACGCCTGACGGGTAAATATGCCGGGTACGACATTCTCAGTGGTGAAGAGACGGCGGGCCTCGGTTCCGCTGGTCATATCGTCCAGCGAGACATCGGCAAAATTGCGGCGCACTGACCTGAGCATGTTCTGATAGAGGGTGCTTTCCGCATTGCGACGTCCAATCTGCTGCAACAGCACCTGACGGCTTTGGGCGACCAGATGAACATCGGGGGTGATCTTCCACTGCGGCTGATGGGGCAACTGAGACATATAAAATGCCCACAAATCGGGCGACAGGCTTTGCCATAATGCGGTTGAGATACCGCTTCGCGTCGGCTGAACTGTTTTCATGGTTTGCGCATAGAATGCGCCATCGGTTTTATCCGGCCGCGCCATCATCAGCCAGGCCTTCAGCTGGTCGTAGCCGGGTTTAGCCAGTTGCGCACGCTGGTCGCTCTCCGGTACTGAATTCGCCAGCGCAGCGAGTTTTTCTGTCAGCGCTTCACTGGCAGGATCGCGCATCAGACGGTTATTCGCGACACCATACCAGGGGAGCATAGCGCTCAGCAGCGGCTGATTATGGTCAAGGCCAAAACGCTGATACCAGGGCGAGCCGTTCTGAGTATGATGCTGCAGACGACCGGCATCGTTGCGTAAGTCATGCAGGGCGGTGAGCTGGTCATCGGACACCGCGGGATGTTCAGCCAGCGCATGCGCTTTAGCTGCTACGGATGAGATCTGCCCGTAGTTCAGCGCAAAGGAGAGCAGCAATCCCACACCCCACACACTGATAAGTATCATGATGGCCCATGACAGCGATTGCTCCCAGGCCATACCGACACGGCGACCTCGCAGGCGACCGCAGTCGTTGATCACGCCCTGCCAGAAGGCGGGAAACGTTAGCGCGTGAGGGTGTGAAGGCATAACAGGATTTTTTGCGAAGCGGTCAACTGAATGGTCAGTGTCCGGACCGCCCTGAGCGATCGGGCTGAACATCAGACCGCGTAGCGGCACGCGCTTCTGCGCGCCATGGAGCCAGGGTGTCAGGCGTGACGCCCAGTGTTTGCTCTCGCCCTGTTCAAGTTGCTGAGCAAGGCGTAACAGAAAATCATGCTGTCGCTGCTCTGCAATCTGCGAAAGTCCCTGTTCACGCAGTTGGAGCAGCAGCTTATCCAGCCGGGCTGAAACATCCTCTGGCATCGCCCGTACCGGCAGGGTGATACCGACAGACTGCGACTGACGCCCGGCCTGTGACCAGTCACTGCCGCATAACTGCCATATCCAGACCGGCGCAGAATAGCGCAATGCTTCGCCGATTTTCTCCAGCCCGCGCAGATCGTTATCGCTGAGCTGCGGCGTGAGGCTCTGCGCTTCATCCAGCACGCGGATGATGCCATCCAGCGGGCGGCCACGACGCAGTTTACGCAGCGCGGTGTATTTTTCGGTGTCGATGTCGGTGAGGCTGCTGCCGTAAATCAGAACGGTGCGGTTGCCTTCGAGCCACTGATTTTGTTTGAGGCCGGGGACGAGGTGTTCGATTGCGGTGTCGTCGCCGGTGACCAGCAGGAGTCGGATTTTGTAAGGCCAGAAAAAGGTATAATGCTTGCGCAAATAATGCCTGATATTTTCTGGCTCTGTCTGTTGCTGTCTTTTCCCGTTTCCCCTGGTCTGATCGCCAGCGTTCGAGGCTTGCTTTACGCTATTCATCAACCACAGCTGAATGGCTAAAAAGCCCAGAAGGGTAATGCAGACCAACGCGATCCATATAATGCCAGCGCCAATTAATATCGTCTGGATAACCGGCCATTCAGTTGAATTACCTTCAACAAAAAACCAGTATCCCAGACCACCTAATAATACAATCAGGGTGATAGACACGATGGCAAGAACAGCAGTAAAAGCGACAGAAATACTTTCGCTGGTTTTTTTGGCTTTATCCTTTTCCATAAGGCATTACAATTCCAGATGTAAGAGTATGTTGGGGATCCGTCGCTATCCAGCCGCAGGATTTTTCCAGATATTGAGCATGAATAGCCGCGAGGGAAATAACTACGAGCGGCTCAATAATGTCTAATTCCCCCCAATATTCATCCTGAAGATGTTGAGTTATATTCCAGCCACTGCCTGTAAGTTCAGAAAGTTCAGAAAGTTCAGAATGAGAAAATAAAATTGCGGCTTCCGGTGCCCCCTTAATTCCACTTTGTCTTTGCGCCCGTTCACACACCTGCGCCAGTGATTCCGGCGCGTCTGAATCATAAAACTCTCCACGCGAAACCAACGCTTCTCCATCAGAGCCTGCAAACCATAATACAGCCGCTTCACCGGCTGGCTTTATGCCGTCCGCCGACAAAGGCTCTGAGTGACATCCGGCAACCAGAAAGCGGCTCCCGTTATCATCTGAATGTAAAAGGGCTGCAATTTCAGACAGGCTCTTTTCACCCTTCCATGGCTCAGGCGTGTCAGGAAGAACGATCTCAGGTAGCTGAATTTTTGCCTGCGTCAGAAACGCCTGCCAGGCATTTTTAGTCCCCAGCCAGTAACAGCGCTGCGGTGAGGCGACAGCCGGGTTTTGTCGCTGGTTTTTCCATTGCAGGACCAGAGAACAAGCCAGTTGCTGTTCACGGATAACGACATCATCGGAAAAGTTTCGCGCAATACGTAATGCTTTTCCCGATGCTTCCTGTCGCTTTGCAGGTACAGGTTGTTCACATTTAAGCAGGCGGATCCAGTCATCGTGTTCAGAACCCGCCGGGCCAATCAGAACAACGTCCTTCAGAGCAAAGGTTCTCTGATGTTCTTGCCACCACAGGCTATGCTGATGATTAATTAACGCCTGCCACTTTAATGCGTTATGAGCGGAAAAGCGGTAATAAAGAAGGCGGCACAGCCATAACATCCCGAGGATTGACGCGGTGATAAACATCGCTGCGATAATTTCGCCGCCACCCGAATCAGCCTGCCTGAATAGCACTGTTCCACCTGCGGAAATCAACATCAACAGTGAAGTCATCCCCAGCCATCGCTTGCTGGCAGGGGGTTTTGCCGTCTTATAAAGAGGGAAATCAGGTGCACTTCTCACTGCGCAATACCACAGTCTGGAAATGAACTCACCAGCGTACAGCCGCAGGCACAGTGATGACCATGTAACGCAACCGGCTGCCCATCAACCTTTGATAGTGAGCTGCCTTCAGCAATGGTAGTAATACCGTGTCTGTTGCATCGAACTGCATCACCTTTGGTGGCAATCCCTTTACCGAAGCAGAGGTAATGCCCGCCCAGCACCAGACCTCCATACTCCTGTAACGTGTCCCCCTGACGTATGACATATTTCATCATGCTTCCTTTACTCAATGAGCATTCCTGGCTCAGATAATTCGGGCACCCGACGCCTTTAGATGGGTATGGGCTGCAGTGAGCATTTCCTGATGTTCAGTGGCAATGATTTGCGACTGCTGCCTGGCGGCCATTTGCAGTGGTGCATTGTCTGCAGGTAACATCGCTGACGGCGAGAGGGTCTGTACCTGACCATTCGCCAGATCTCTGACACTGTGTACGTCAGAGAATGTTTCGCCCTCTCTTCGGGTTTCGACTCTGTACTCAACACGGTCTGACGTGGATGTCGCACCCACAACTTTGCCGTTCACAGAAATAAGCTGAAGTTTTTTATTGGCAAAATCACCAAAATAGATCATACGGTAGCGAAAATAGCCGGCCCATAGCTCTCTGCCACCTAACGCTTTTTGCATAAACCAGGCTCGTGAGTCGTGGATATGGTCATCGTAAAATGCCAGCAGTTCCGCACCCGGAAGCGTACGGATCCCCGCACCCAGACGATTAGTGAAGAGGCGGATGTAGCGATAATCGCCACTGTCTCGCATCTGTTCATATTCTGCTTTTTCGTCGTCACCATTGAGCAGATAGACAGGAGCTTTGGGGATCACATCCAGCAAAATCTGCAGGGATTTGTCTATAAAGTCGCCATTGATATCGCGATACCAGTTACGGTAATCATGCTCAAACTCGCGCGCCGCTTCGCGTAACTGATACTGACTGTTTTCAGGTTCATAATCGGGCATGCCTGGCATCATCTGATCCTGCCAGTTGGGCTGTCGGCGATCGACCTCCTTGCGACTACGGATGAGAGCCTCTTTTTTCCTGTTGTATTCTTTCTCATTTTTGTCAACTTTGTCATCAGGCAGCTGCGGCGCATGCTTGTAAAACTCTCGAGTTAGCAGACTGTTATGCGCATAACGACCAATGCGCCAGGCAGTAATCCATCCCATCTGGCCGATGATCGCGCTCTCCAGCACCTGCGGAAGCTGGCAAGGGTGATAACCGGTTTCGCCTGGGGGCGATTCATGGCCTGGTGCGTTATTTATCAGCGTCTCGCGCCAGATATTGAAGCGGCTAATTAGCTTTGGAGAAATAGCAAATTCACTTATCGAATCCTGCGGCATATACCTTGATGGTTTAATGTCTTCAATCAGAGGGGTAATAAGTTCTGGCGAAACCGTTAGCGGCGCTCCAGCGTCAAAAGCAGCAAGATAGAGATCGTGCAGGACAATCTGCGACAACAGCTCTCCCGTTCCACCTCTGGATTTACCCTGATCCAGTGGCGGATAGCCGCCGCCCACATCAGAGTGCATACCTGGATAGACCACTTCCAGAGTATTGGCCGGATAGCTGCCTTCCGGTCGTCGGACCGAATCCAGCGGGAAGCTGAGCCGCTGTTCATGGGCGGCAATAAAGTGGCGACAGCAGCGAATCAATCCGGGAAAGCGGGTCTCGTCGGGCAACTGCTGAGTGCCGCTTGCCCAGCCCATATGTCCGGTTGCGCCAGGAGCAATATGAGCAATGCCCACCGAGGGCACAGTATCCAGAAGCCCAAGAAATTCTATGCTCACCGGCAGTCCCAGCAGGCTCATGTCGGGCTGACCGCCATCTGGCGGCATGGCAAATAGCTCTGTCAGCCAGTTGACAAAGGTACGTGCCTCGGCAGCACCACGGGAAAAACCATAGATAAACAGTTTAATATTGAGTAAATGCGGTCTGGCTTGCTTCACCTGATTTTTCAGCGGTGTCAGTAATCGTTTAATTGCATTACGCCGGTTCACTTCACCCGTCACCGGCCAGTGAGCGCGCATATCGGGCAGCAGGCCACGGGCAACACTATCATCCAGACGCTGGTGCGTTGGCGTAATGGCATACATCAGAGCATCGACCAGACGCAATAGCGCCCAGTTGATGCGATCCTCTCCTCCAGCGGCAAACGCCAGACCATCGAGGCTGTAGTCAAATTCATTAATTTTTGGAAAGGGCGTACCTACACCGGGAATATAATAACGGAAATAGCCTTTATCTTCGGCGTCCTGATAAGTTGCATGAAAAAGTCTGGCAATATTTGTCGGATGAGGTGGTCTGGCAACGTTGGTATCATTTTCTTCATTATTTCCGGTACCATCAAAAAACAAGCTGATATGCAGGCTCTGACTGCAGGTAAACCCGAGACGATGACCAGCCTGTTCACTCAGTTGATTTTTAAAATCATCTGCTTCCCGGATTTGCTTTTTATAATTAGCATTCACCTGTTCGGGTGTCAGTTGCAGACGGCCGCCTTCCGGAAAAATGGGCGGCGCCCAGCAGGGTAATCCTAATCCTGTTTTGGACATTGTGCCGGTTCCTTCATATTCAGTGGTTCCTTGATGGGGTAAACAGTCGAGCCAAACCCCTGGCAGACTGTGGTGACCTTAACCTGATTGCAGGGCAGGATATGGATGCTAATTCCGCACCGCTCTTTTCCATATTGTGGAATATCAACTACAGCGGTATGCGTCTGATAATTAGCGGCATGGCGCGCATAGGCCTCTTCTTCGTACCCAAAACCTCTTTTCTTCATAGGTATATCTTCATCAGGATTTGGATCGACTTCCCACTCAATACGGGCTTTAAGCCCAGGCGTCCATTTTATGGGTAACATAATGCAGCAGCTATTTCCTGTTAAGCGCCCTCCGTAGCCGTTAACACTAAAATGATTAATGCCGTGTTGCGTGTGGTTAAATCCGCGGATATCCCCGGCGGTATAATCGCCATCGCCTGCATGTGAGCATCCTGAAATAGACACTATTGTTATAGCCAGAATCAGCCATCTCATCTTTTATCTCCTGAAGTGATTGTTAAATCCTGTTCCTGACTATACTGGACAATGGGCAGGCTCTTTCATATTCAGCGGCTCTTTAATCGGATATCCCGGCGTGCCATAACCCTGGCAGACTGTGGTAACTTTAACCTGATTGCAGGGCAGAAAATGGACGCTTATTCCACAACGCTCTTTTCCATATTGTGGAATATCAACTACAGCGGTATGCGTCTGATAATTGGCGGCATGGCGCGCATAGGCCTCTTCTTCGTATCCAGAGCCTCTCTTCCTCATAGGTATATCTTCATCTGGATTAGGATCAACTTCCCACTCAATACGGGCTTTCAGACCGGGCGTCCATTTCATGGGTAACATAACGCAGCAGACTCCTCCACCTAGTCCTGAAGCACCATAACCATTCACCTTGAACCAGTTAATTGTCTGCCCTGAAACATGATTTTTAGCACGAAGGTCTCCGGCGGTATGATCGCCACCTCCCGCACGGGAGCATCCTGAAGTAAATAGTATTGTCACAGCCAGAATCAGCCATCTCATCTTTTGTCTCCTGAAGTGATTATTAAATCCTGTTCCTGACTATGCTGGACAATGCGCAGGCTCTTTCATATTCAGCGGCTCTTTAATCGGATATCCCGGCGTGCCATAACCCTGGCAGACCGTGGTGACCTTAACCTGATTGCAGGGCAGAAAATGGACGGTTATTCCGCAGCGTTCTTTTCCATATTGTGGAATAGCAACTACAGCGGTATGAATCTGATAACTGGCTTTAACTTCCTTTTCCCACAATAAATACTTTTCCCAGTTTTTATACCCAGGAAACTTTGATGCTGTCATTGGATCAACTTCCCACTCAATACGGGCTTTCAGACCGGGCGTCCATTTCATGGGTAACATAACGCAGCAGACTCCTCCACCTAGTCCTGAAGCACCATAACCATTCACCTTGAACCAGTTAATTGTCTGCCCTGAAACATGATTTTTAGCACGAAGGTCTCCGGCGGTATAACCGCCACCGCCTGCATGTGAGCATCCTGAAGTAAATAGTATTGCCACAGCCAGAATCAGCCATCTCATCTTTTATCTCCTGAAGTGATTATTAAATCCTGCTCCTGACTATGCTGGACAATGCGCAGGCTCTTTCATATTCAGCGGCTCTCTAATCGGATATCCCGGCGTGCCATAACCCTGGCAGACCGTGGTGACCTTAACCTGATTGCAGGGCAGGAAATGGACGCTTATTCCGCAGCGCTCTTTTCCATATTGTGGAATATCAACTACCATAGTGTGAATTTGAAAACTACTCTCGAGTTCATCCTTCCATTTATTAAACTTAATCCGATCACTATATCCAGGAAATTTTGATGCTGTTTTAGGATCAACTTCCCACTCAATACGGGCTTTCAGACCGGGCGTCCATTTCATGGGTAACATGATGCAGCAGCTATTTCCTGTTAGGCGCCCTCCGTACCCGTTAACACTAAAATGATTAATGCCGTGTTGCGTGTGGTTAAATCCGCGGATATCCCCGGCGGTATAATCGCCATCGCCTGCATGTGAGCATCCTGAAATAAATACTATTGTCACAGCCAGAATCAGCCATCTCATCTTTTATCTCCTGAAGTGATTATTAAATCCGGTTCCTGACTATGCTGGACAATGCGCAGGCTCTTTCATATTCAGCGGCTCTTTAATCGGATATCCTGGCGTGCCATAACCCTGGCAGACCGTGGTGACCTTAACCTGATTGCAGGGCAGAAAATGGACCGTTACTCCACAGCGTTATTTTTCACATCGTGGGATAGTAAATACTAATAACACTAACCGTGCTACATTATTGACCAAACCTCACTCTTTTCCACATATGATCAGCAGCAAGAGTATTTTCTTCAGCACGGACACATTGTTTTTTCTCTTCCAGGGATGTCATTGAATGATAATAATCCTGGATATTCTGCTGCCGGATAAAATCACCATTGTAATAGTAAGAGTCATAATCAAACAACAAAGCCATACTACAGGGCATAAACACGACAAGAACACCCTTTGCTACACGAAGGTCATCATCCGGTGTGAAATAATATTCATTTTTATTTGAAATTGCTCTATCCGACACTATCAACGATGGAGCTATCATTCCCTCAACAGTTACGGACTTTATAAATGATGGAGGAAAACTAGCTGATATTAATTTATTGATATTAATTATACTTGATTGCTTACCGGACAAAGGCACTTTACGTGTGACACCCTTAACCAGAGTTTCTCGGGTGCTCTTTTCCTTTATAAGATACTCAAAATCAGGTTTTCCGGTCAGATTTACTGCATAAACGGGTCTGTATACTGCTGGTGCTGTGTAGTGACGAGGCGACTTTCCTCTCCAATAATCCACAGGATATAAAACAGTATCTATGGCTAAATCTATTGGCGCTGATGCAATGAAGAAAACAGGGATAAGCCCAAAAGAAAGCATCCACATATAAGGATTTGAAATCACCTCCTTATCCTGGTCAAATCCACGATAAGTTTTTTCAAAGCTGTGACCACGAGAAATCGTCCCACACCCTGTTAATAATGACACTATTAACAACCCAGAGAGTAATGATTTTTTATTCATTGAAATACACTCATTATATTAAACGCATAGTTTTTTGCAGTAGAAATGGCTTTCATTGATATTCTTTGATGTAATCTTTCAGATCGCCCAGAAAACCTTGCTGACTAGCGGCAAGAGCCACCTTAAAAAAATATTGAAAATTAGCCTCAGGTGTTACCCCCGTTTTCTGATGCTCACGTGAAAGCATTTCTGCATCACTGAGGCATCCAATAATTTCGATTTGTTTATCATTCAAGTTAATCACTTCCGGAGCTGGCAAAAGCTGGCTTTCAGGGCTTGACTTCCCCTGTTTCCACACCTGGCTAACATCACGATCCTGCCAGCCCCAATAAAATGCAATGCGGGTAAAAGCAAACTGTTGCTCTTCAGATAAAACATGACTAAACAACACAGGGAATATTCGACTATCATAGAAACGCAATATCCCACTCTGTTCGCCCCATCGAAATTGCGTGAGGTGGCAGAGATGATTTTTAAGCTCATCAAAAACCAGTGGGCTAATAAGAAGAATCAAACGGGGTGTATTTGCAAAATAGTGCATAATTTCTGTTATTAATGCTCTATGCTGCCATTCCGACCAGAAGAGCCTAACCAGTACCGGGCTGTCATTGACCATGCCCTCTTCCGGCGTTTCTTCGAATAAAAGACCATAACGGGCGGTAGGTGATAACTGCTTTAGTGCATCCACAACTGGCTTGTCTGAACCTGCCTGATCGATAATCACATCAATATAGCCAAGCCCGGCATTGAGACTTAAGAATTCTGCCTGTGACAGCCATTGTTTTGTGGCTGTGTTATATTCTCTTTTTTCATTATCCACGTAATACGACTCCCATCGCCTCTTCCTGCGCTTTTTTCAGGCAGTCCTTACAAACGGACGCGGGTAGTTCTGGTAGCGGAAAATCCTCACTGGCAGGACCCTGTAAATCGTGCTTACCCTTTAGGCTCAGCACTCCCGGACCATGTATCTCTACTTCGCCCGCGGGCGTCAGTCGGATATAAGCTCCGCCACATCCAATAGTAATCCCGTTCTTAGCCGTTAATTGCAGATGCCCCTGTGTCGACTGAATTGTGACGTCTTTTAATGATGTCAGGGACAGCGTGTCAGCATGAGACTCGATAGCTAATTCACCTTTAGCCGACACCAGACGCATACCTTCCTGCTGAGCCAGCATTGATATTGCCTGGCTTGCATTGACCGAATAGCGCTGTGCCGTCGAGATATTCACTTCGCCCAGGCTTTGCAGATAAAGCCCTTTCCCACTGTGCATCAAGGCAGTTTCCGGCGTGACGGCAGCAATCCCTTTCGGTGCGGACATCAGCAGTGTCGGTTCTTTAAGTTCACTGCCGCCTGATACCAACTCTTTAAGTGGTTGCACATCCGGTACAAAGTTATGGTGAGTCTGCGTAATGCTGCCCCACCCGGTAATCTGGTTAAGCGCACCTTTTAACAAACTGATAGCTGGCTCCATCTCCAGCACCTCGCCCTGCGCCCCTGCCTGCCCATCCGCACTGATGAACAGTCCTTTCTGCGCCCGTATCGCCCCCCAGCTGTCCGTCCGCAGCTCAAAACCCTCACCGCGCTTCTGCTTTTCACTGTCCACCAGATGCCCGAGGTTCAGCTGGCTCTTGCCGCCATACTCGGTGCTCACCTTGATGTGCTCTTTTCCGCGTTCGTCGTCGAGGCGGATTTTGTTGTTCGCCGGGGTACGCAGCACGTTGCGTCTGTAGTTGCGGATGGTGACGTGGTCGCCGTGGGCCGAGTCGTGCAGTACCCCTGCGATGTAGGGCCGGTCAGGATTCCCATCCTCAAAGCCTATCGCCACCTCGGTTCCCGCCAGCAGCGGCAGGTGCAGACCGTAGGTATCACCGGCATAAGGGCGGGACTGGCGCACCCACAGGCTCTCGAAGCCCGTTTCCCAGCTTTCGCGGTCGAACAGCATGTTGACGCGGTAGCGTCCGTCCTTATCGATGTGTCCGTAGGTGTCGTTTTCGGTAGTGCTGGTCACCCGTGCCGGCAGCGTCCCGGCCATCACAGGACGGCGGCCCGGCTCCGGGCGGAAGCTGAAATCAGCACTGTCCGGGATGCCGCTGAAATGCACCTCAAATTCACAGTCGCGCCGCGCATGGCTGTTCATCGCCGTTATCAGTACGCCTTCGCGGAATGCCTCCGCCACCGCTGCACCGCCACCGGTAACCGTCAGTACCTGACCCGGCGACAGCACCGCGCTGCTGGTAATGGCTGAAAGCCGGGTCTGCCCGTTCAGGTAGCGCTCGTGGCGCAGCCGGGCGTAAAACGCACCGGATTCCGGGGCCGGATAGCGGTCATACGCACTGCCCGGTGTCAGGTAGTTATCGGCGTAGTGATAGGCCTCGCCGTAGGTGGTGGTGTCGCCGCGGGTCACGTCCGCCTGTGCGTCCATCTCTTCCGTGGCCTGCCGGTAGTTGTAGTCGCGGGTGCTGACCTGTTGCGGCACCACGCTGTGGCGGCATGTCATACCCCATACCGCGTCCACGCCTTCTGACTGCAGGCCGGATGGCGGCACCGGCGGCAGGCTCAGCTCTTTCACGTAGCCCTGCCGGTCATCGCAGAACTCCGCCACGTCGATGTTCAGCCGCGTGTCGGTGGTGAAGCGAAACCAGATCCCGGCTTCGCCCAGCAGTCGGGTGATGAAGTGCAGGTCGTCCTCGCCGTACTGCATGACCTGCTCGCGGCGGGGATATTCCCGGGTCAGCGAGAACAGAAAGTCCTGACCGCGCAGGCCGTGGCGCTCGCGCAGGACTTTTTCCACGATCTGCGGCACCGACATGTCCTGATAGATGGCGTTCTGGTGCGAGCGGCTGAGCAGCGCCAGCCGCGGCTGCAGCGTCAGGGCATAGCGGGTCTCGTCCTTCGAGGTGCTCAGCCGTTCGAATCCGCTCACCACCCCCTGAATCACCCTTACCGGCTGCTGAATTTTGATGCCGAAGCCCTGATCCACCGGGGCCTGCAGCGCCAGTGATGCGGGTCTGAGCAGCATCATCTCTTTGCTGATACCGTGATCTGAACTGGTGAACTCCACCCGATAGCGGAACGGCTCGCTCAGGGACTCGTGCCCCTCAAAGGCCAGCACATCCAGCTCAGATGCGCACGCTTTCACCGCCAGCAGGTGATGGTTGTGGGTGAATCTGCTGACAAACTCGGTACTCATGATGGCTCTCCTGTCGCGCCGCCGAACGCAAGCGTTATTCCCTCTTCATCACTCCAGCCTAATGTCAGGAACTCCGGCTTCTGCTTCGCCGCCATGTGAATCAGCAACTGCTGGCTCAGCACGGGTAAAATCTGCTGGTTCAGCAGGCTGTCAACGTTGCGCGCTCCGGTATCCGGCAACAGACAGGCGGACGTCAGTGCGTCATAGAGGCTCTCTTCCGTGTGCGTGGTCAGTCCGTAGTGACGTTGCAGACGCTGGCTTACCTGCGCCAGCTTCATCTGTACGATAGTGCGCATCGCAGGTTCACTTAGCGGGCGATAAATGATGGTCTGAAAGCGTGCCAGCAGTGCTGGCTGGAAATGATCGCGAAGAAGCGGGCGCAGTAATGTCTGCAGGTCGGCTTCGGTGGCGTCTGGCTGTTCATCAAGAAGTTGCATGATGTGGTCGCTGCCGAGGTTTGACGTCATCAGAATTACCGTGTTGCGGAAGTCGATTTCACGTCCCTCACCATCACGCATAAACCCCCGGTCAAACACCTGATAGAACAGGTTCATCACGTCGCGGTGCGCCTTCTCTACCTCATCCAGCAATACTACACTGTAAGGACGCTTACGTACCGCCTCTGTCAGGATGCCGCCCTGGCCGTAGCCTACGTATCCCGGTGGCGAACCTTTAAGCTGGGACACCGTGTGCGGCTCCTGATATTCCGAGAAATTGATGGTGATGAGTGACTTTTCACCGCCGTATAGCACGTCGGCCAGCGTAAGAGCGGTTTCAGTCTTACCGGTGCCACTTGGGCCGGTGAGCAGGAATACTCCCTGCGGGCCATTCTCAGAAGTCAGTCCGGTTTTAGCGGCGCGCAGACGTTGCGCAATAGCGTTCAGTGCCAGTGCCTGACCGACTACGCGTCGACCAATCTCGCCATCGAGATTAAGCAGTTCCGCCTGCTCATCCTTCATTAGTGAAGAGAGTGGTACACCGGTCCAGTCAGCAATCACGCCAGCGACGGTGCGGGCATCGACGTCGATCTGAATGAGTGCCTCGCCTTGCTGCAATTTTTCCAGCTGCTGCTGCAGATCACGAATATCCGCATGGCCCTCTGTAGCTGGGTTCTGGCGGCAGGCCATCAGTCGTTCCGCCAGCACTTTCTCTGCGGCAAAGCGCTGTTCCTGGCTGGCGATATCCGCATCAAGGTCGATCAGTCGCTGTTCAATAGCGTCGAGTCGCTGAGTCTGGTCATCCCCCCCGGCGACGGCATCTCCCAGCAGCGCCTGTTCTTCGAGCTTAAGTGATGTACGTTGCGCCTTCAGCCGGGTAATGACCTCCGGCACCGTGTCCAGACTCATACGAACCCGCGCCCCAGCGGTGTCGAGCAGGTCGACCGCTTTGTCAGGCAACTGACGACCCGTCAGGTAACGCCGTGACAGCGTTACCGCCGCACGCACCGCCTCGTCGGTAATATGCACGCCGTGGTGTTCGGCATAGCGGGATTTTAAGCCACGCAGCATCAGGCAAGCCGTGTCGTCGTCAGGCTCGTCTACTTTCACCACCTGGAAGCGACGCTCCAGCGCAGCATCGCGTTCAAAATATTGTTTGTATTCACTCCAGGTTGTCGCGGCAATGGTGCGCAATTCACCGCGTGCCAGCGCGGGCTTCAGCAGATTAGCCGCATCTGCCCCACCCGCCTGGTTGCCTGCGCCTATGATCGTGTGTGCCTCGTCGATAAACAGCAGTACCGGCTCAGGAGACTGCTGCACCGCATCAATGACATTTTTCAGACGCTGCTCAAATTCCCCCTTCACACCCGCACCCGCCTGCAGCAGGCCAAGATCCAGAGTACGCAGGCTGACGGTTCTCAGCGATGCCGGAACGTTGCCTTCGGCGATGCGCAGCGCCAGCCCTTCCACCAGCGCAGTTTTTCCCACACCCGGCTCACCTACCAGGATCGGGTTGTTCTTGCGACGACGTGAAAGGATGTTCACCATCTGGCGGATTTCCGTGTCGCGGCCAAACACCGGATCGATACGGCCTTCACGCGCTTTTGCCGTGACGTCCAGCGTGAACTTATCCAGCGCACTCTGCAGCGCGGGAGTAAGTTCGCCCGGTTTTATTTCTGTTACCGCTGATTCAGCTGGTCGCCCGATAAATTCGACGTCACCGCCGTGCATCTGTGTCAGCGCCGCTTCCTGCTGGACTTCGGGACGTTCATCTGACTGTGTATCCAGCAGCGGGCGCAGACGTTCGAGCTGGCTCTGACCCAGTGTCAGCAGCGGCCACAGACCATCACAGCGCGCAAGCGCAGGCTTCTCTGTCAGCGCCATCAGTAGATGGATGCTGCGGATCTGCTGCTCACCGGCCAGCGATGCCCGCATCCAGGCTGCCTGCATCAGGCTCTGTATACTTTCAGAGAGCTGAGGACGACTGCGTACCGAACGTGGCAGATTATCCAGCCAGCTCAGCAACGCCTGCCACAGGGCATCCATGTCCCACTCATAGCGGCGCGCCAGCACCGTAAGATCACCCTCGCCCTGCTCCAGCAGTTTGAGCAGCCAGTGTTCGGGCAGGATTTCTGCATGCGCGCGGGTCTGACACAGGGAGGCCGCGCCTTCCAGAGCGCGGGCACAGTAAGGATTGAGACGACGTAACAGGATGGCCGGATTTTCCATGTTCAAAACTCGCTTTCAGAGACCTTCAGGCACGCTACCGCCCCTCGCTTTCCTTAAGAGGAGCCTAAGCGCATCAGGTCAGATTTCTCGGTTGTGAGGTGTTTTACTGAGTACCCGACGGGCAGGCACTCAGGAAAACTGCGGACAGGAAGCCCTGTCCGCACAGAGAGATGGCCCTGAATAATTCGGGTTACTGGAGGCTGGCAGGCTCGTGGATCCCCGTCAGCACAGATATCTGTGTGATCGGAAAAAGTGAACTGAACCAACGCACCAGCAACGCGAAATATGACGGGCAATTACGCGGTGGTGCGTTCGTTCCACGAATCGGAATGAATGATGTTGCCGTCTTTGTAGGTCCAGGTGATTTTTTCGTAACGCAGCTCAATCTGCTCAAGGTGATTATGCTTCTCGAAAGAGGCATCCTTGATGTCGTGCATCTTTGGCGCAACCTTCACAAGCTTCACGTTTTCCAGTTTGGTGTTGAAGTACTCCACTTCCTGGCCCGCGTCGTTGATTCTGTACCACTTAAATTCGGCCGATTTCAGGGTCTGGCCAGTGGTCACCGCCTTGTAGAGATACGGACTTGAGGAGTCGATCTCTTTGGTGAACAGGAACGGGGTGTGAATGCGGGTACCGGTCAGCTTGCCGGTGTTGTTGTCGGTCGGGATGTAGAGCTTGTGCTCCTGTGCCACGACTTCGATGCTGCCTTCGCGGTCTTTAACATCAACGGAACCTTTGATGTCCGCACCGCCATCGTCTTTCAGCCACAGATATACCGGAATTGCCATGTTGAACTTCTCCTTTTATTGAGTTGAAACGTCACTGTCATCCTGTGACGCGGGTACTGCACCTGGCATACGGCAGGCATCAGCCTGCGGTACCAGACTGATTTCGACACGCCGGTTCTGTGCCCGGCCTTCCGGCGTGTCGTTAGACGCTACAGGGCGGCTATCGCCATAACCCTGCACTGCAAAACAGCTCTCCGGCACGTCACCGGTGTCGCGCATCCAGTCCCGGACTGCCGCGGCGCGCTCGCGTGAGAGCAGCTGGTTGCGCTGCGCATTACCGGTGATGTCGGTGTGACCAGCGACCACAATCAGCCAGCCGGGCCGGGCTTTAATGTCCACCAGTGCATTGACCAGCACTTTGGTAGAGCCCGCCTTAAGCTCAGCTTTGCCGGAGTCAAACAGCGACAGGCTGTCGAGGCGGACTATTTTCGGTATAACGACCTTTTTGGGTTCAGGTGGCGGAGGCGGTGGAATATAAGAACGGATAGCCTCCAGCACCGGCAGACGCAGACGATGGCCGTGATAAAGTCCCAGACTCATCCGGACGGGTTCACCATTGCGCGCCCATTCATCAAGCTGTGCAGCATCCTGACGAAGAACCTGAAGGGCATCGGCTTTCGGCGCGTAGTTATCCATTGAGATGCGATCATAGTGATCGATATCGAAGCTCAGACGCTGCAGCAGTTGTCGGTTGTTCCAGCCGCTACACAGCAGAGCCGCCACGGCGGCCAGGGTGAACAAGCCAAGTGCACAGCACCACGCGCGATCCCGGGGTGTCAGACCCCGACCTTGCGGCAACAGAGGCAGAATGAAATCAGGCAGGGGTGAGATGGCCGCAGTGTCGATGTTCACCGGCTGCCAGCCTGCAACACGTTGCATACCGGTGTGGCGGATCAGCCAGTCGGTCCAGAGGGATGAGGCAAGCCCATCAGATAGCCGGGGCCCAATGCCCCACAACATCGCCACAGGCAGAACCGCGGGAATGTCCGGGTTGTCATCTGTAAAGATCGCTCTGACGTGGTGATGAAACCAGATCATCAGACTGTTCATCAGCACCTGCTGCTGCATCGCCATCGCGCCACCTGTCGTGACCCAACTGGCAACAGCGTCAGGTGCGGCAGACTCACGCCAGACGCTGATACTCTCGCCTGGCATAGCGGCCTGCCAGAGCATATCATCCAGGATCGCGCTGCCGGCAATACCCATCAGCACGACAGGAACAGAGTGACCAGAGAGTTTGCGCAGCTGGCTGATTTGCCAGCGTAAAGACATCAGACGACTGGTCAGTGCTTCATTTTCCGTATGCTTCTGCGGACAGACGCTGATCATCACCGAAAGCTGTCGCCCCCAGTCCGGGCGCAGCAGCAGCAATTGTCGCGCAACCTGATCGAGATCCTGATGATCTTCTACCCGGATCCAGCATCCCTGAGCGACTGTCAGAACCTGTGATTGTTCTGGCCACGGCTGTGACAGATCGCCGCAGACCAGCACGACTGGCTGCCGCCACGTCGTTTCCGGTAAATTTCCAAAATCGGGAACAACTTCCCGCGCCGAATGGCGAGTGACGCGGTATCCAGTCCATACTGCTGCAATGATTCCCCAGACTGCCAGCAAAATAAGTCCCGATATCTGCCACGACAAAGACAGAAAGCAGAGACAGACCAGCCCACTCAGCAGTGCTGCCCACAACGCCAGAAGTCGCTGTTGCGCACGACTCATTTCGTTACTCCAGGCAGCAGCGTCACCAGCAGTTGATCCAGCCAGCTGTTTAATCCCCACCACAGCGCTACCACCACGATAGCACTCAGAGCGATGCGTGCGGGCCAGGAAGATAGCCAGCCAAAAAGTGCAGGACCCGCCGTACTTTCCGCCAGAATCGGCGTTGCCTGCGGTGTACTGAACGGAGGAACCTGATCGCTAAGTGCCTTCACCAGCTTCTGACGCTCGGCATCATTTACTGCGCGAAAATGTCCGAGAAAGCCCAGCATCATGACGCGATGAAAACAGGTCAGCACAGCGCGGTTCGGTGCAGGTTCGTGCAGCACGCGCTGCATCCGTTCACACAGGGTGTCACCGGCATCCATGGTGCCGAGAAAATGCCCCTGCAATGGGATGTCGTACCACTGAACACAGGCATCATCCTGTACTCCGCGACCTTTCACGGCTTCATCAAGCAATGCGCATTGGGCGGTGAGAATATGCCGGCAGTTTTCCTCATCCAGCATGGCTGCTTTTAATGCCTGCTGTACCCGTTCAACATCCGTTACGCAGCGATCCCATAACGCTCGCCCTTCGCCCTCCTGAAACTGTGGACCATGGCGCAGGCTGATAACCTGCAGCCAGGTGTTCTGCAGCAAAGCATCGATATCGATAGCGGCGGCAGCGCCGTGTTTGTTTTGGTTACTCATGTTCGCAGTACCGCATAAAGTTCAAGCTCGGGTTCGCCTAGCATGCCTGGGGTATAAAACATGCAACTGCCGCTCTCCAGCATCTCCTGCGCCGCCGGATGGGACAGGTCGAGCGAGAAGTACTGGTTTTCAAGTCGCAATGGGATTGCCGCCGGAACATGACGAAGCGCCCGGAGTGGGATACCCTGGCGTGAGGTGTTCACCAGACTGGTTACAAATTCGGGACTGCCGACTTTGCACTGCAGCGGGAACTGCTCCTGAAGCTGTGCAGCAGGAATTGGCGAGCGTACAGAGAGGTAATAGTCCGCCCCTTCACGCAGACGAGGATCCTGCAGCCGGGCCTGCCACTGGCGTAGCCGCTTATCATGGGTGAGTTCAACAGGCACTACGCGGGACGGCAGACTCGCTTCCAGCAGCTCGGTCAGCAGATCGAACAGCGGTGGAAAAACGGCGTTCAGCTGCGCATGCTGATAAACCGGAATGGCGCTGACCTGATGTTCCAGAGAGAAGGTCAGAAGAGAGCCAGCCAGCCGTGCCAGTTCAGGATAAAGGCGTTCTGCCGGGCTTTGTGGAAAACGCAGAAACTGGCCGAGCACAGGTTCTGCACTGTTCAGCGCGTTGAGTAACCAGAACAGAGAGACATCTGCCACGGCAAAATCGGCCATTCTTTCATTGCTTTCACGACGCATAGCCATCAGACGAAAAAGTCGGGCGCGAAGCTGGATCATTAACTGCTCAAGCTGCGTCAACAGCCAGCGGCTGCTTTCAACTCTCAGTAACGGAGGCAGAAAGGTTTCATCCAGCATCCAGTTACCCTGCGAGTCCTGCAGCAGACGTGCAACCGGGCAGGTGAGATAGTCACTGTTGTCCTGATCGGCAAAGCGCAGCGACAATTCCGGCTGCATGACCGCTATCTGACGGCTATCTTCACCAAATGCGTTACGAACGTCATGCCAGCGCTGACGAAAGCGCACCGGACGATCGGCGACTTCATCGGGGCTCAGACAATTACCGCCGTTGGCGCGTAACAGCGGCAATGCCAGAACGACGCCTGTGATGCCCGTCCGATCCTGCAGTGACAGTGCAGCGGGCAAGCTGTCAGCATTATCAGTATCGATCAGCACACCATCCTGAAACCGGAGATGCAGGTGATGAGCCTGCAGACGCCCGAGCCTGAGCATCTCAGGTTCAAACGTCGCCTTAATCACTCCCCAGGGATGATTAAGGCTTAGCTGTGCAATAGACTCAGCAGACCAGGCTGCATAAGCAGCCTGCTGTTGAAAATGCTGGGGCGAGACCATCACGCCCCGACCCCAAAGCGGTTGTTCCGTTTTCATCGGCTTCCTGCCTGAGTTACGATTTCGCCTTCGGCATCTGAGAAACCAGTGACAGATTGACGTCCATGCCTTCTACCTGGAAATGCGGTACCGCATAGAGCCGCACGCGGAAGAAGCCCGGGTTATCTTCAATATCCTCAACCATGACTTTTGCATCGCGCAGCGGGTGCGACGCCTGCAGCTCATCACCGGGATCGGTCATCTCCGTGACCAGACTCCGCACCCAGGTGTTCAGCTCCAGTTCCAGCAGGCGACGGTCCTTCGTGGTACCGATGTTTTCGCGCTGGATAAGCTTCAGATAGTGAGCAATGCGCGACAGCAGGAAAATGTATGGCAGGCGCGCATTGATGCGGCTGTTTGCTGTGGCATCTGCGGTGTCATACAGCGTCGGTTTCTGGGTAGAGTTTGCCGAGAAGAAACAGGCGTAATCCCGATTCTTGTAATAAGAGAGCGGGATGAAACCCAGATTGGCAAATTCGAACTCGCGGGTTTCCGGGATCATCACCTCACTCGGGATTTTCACCTGATTGCCGGTTCCCAGGTCATAGAGGTGGATTGGCAAATCCTGCACCGCACCGCCCGCCTGCGGGCCGCGAATCTGCACACACCAGCCGTTATTGATAAAGCTGCGCACCATGTTGGCGGCAAAAGCAAACGAGGCGCTGGTCCACAGGTATTTATCGTGATCCGGGCCTTTTACCTCTTCAACATAATTAAAACTGCGTACCGGAACGGTGTCAGGACCATACGGCAGGCGGCCCAGCACGCGCGGCATGACCAGACCGATATAGCGTGAGTCATCGGTTTCGCGGAACGACTTCCATTTGATGTATTCAGCACGGTCAAAGTAGTTGCCGATGTCTTTGATTGCGGCCACCTCTTCCATGGTCTCTTTAAGGAAGAATTTCGGGCCTGCTGAGCCAATAAACGGCATATGAGCAGCCGCAGAGACTTTTGCAATGTTGCGCAGCAGCGCCACATCCTGTGCAGAGGCGTCAAACTCATAAGAAGAGATCAGCGCAGCAACCGGCTCGCCTCCGGGAGTGTCATATTCATCAATGTAGGTATGTTTGTAGAGACCACTCTGGATGATCTCCGGTGCATCCTCGAAATCCTGTCGCAGGTCATCCTTGGAGAGATCCAGCAACTCGATTTTGACGTTCTGCCGAAAATCGGTTTTGTCGACCAGCGACTTCAGGCCACGCCACAGCGACTCCACCTGCTGAAACGTCTGGTGGTGCATCACCGCGTCCAACTGGCGACTGATTTGATAGTCAAGCTCCGCAATATGATGGTCGATCAGCGTCTTATCCAGCTTTTCGACCTTCGCGCCCGCGTGGCTCAGGCACTCCAGAAACACTTTCATACCCGCGGTGAGACGCTCGTCAGCGCTAGCGTCGGACATTGCCTGGCTGTCCTGCCAGTTCTCCAGCGCGCTCAGAGATGAAACCGGGCTCAGATTGATTTTCTCAAACAGCGACGCATAAACGCCGCCAGCTTCGGGGCGGTCCAGCACCACGCTTTCACCACCCGTGGCAGTGTGATTTTGTACAGACATCAGCATTCCTCAGTTAATCCGTTAAATTTTTGCGGCCGTTACGGCTGTTCAGGGGTCAGAGAGGCCAGTTCGGCTCTGAGCTCAGCGCTGAGCGCTGGGTCGAGCAGGATTTTTTCCAGCTCTTTACGGAAGGTGATGTTGTCGAGCAGGTTAGCCTTGAGGTCGCGCAGCAGGCTGCGCATGGCCAGCATCGCTTTAAGCTGAGGGATCTGACGGGCGACCTGCTCCGGTTCGAAATCTTTCATCTCGCGGAAACGGAGGCTGACACCCTCTTCGGAGCCGTCTCCCGCCAGGGTGTTGGCCACCGACAGGCTGATGGCAGGCGCAAAATCGGCAAGTACACTGTCGAAATTGTTTTTATTGACGTTGATCTTTTCACGTTCGGAAAGCGGACGCTGTTCTCTGCCGTTGCTGTAGTCACCAGCCACGACCATCTTGAGCGGCAGTTCGACTTTTTTCTGCGCGCCACCGGTGTGGACGCTGAGCTGGATATTAACGCGGGCTTTGGGGATCTCGGACTGATAGGAACTGGACATAGCTATCTCTGTATTCAGAAGTACCAGATACCGTCACTGCCAGTGGGAAATGTTGAAAACGGCTTACCCTGCCATGAAACATTTCTGCTCTTAAACATTGAGTGATGAGCAGAACCGGGGTCAGAAGCGAGTACATTCCATTTACTGGCGATATGACGCGGTGTAGGAGCATAAATCCAAAGAAGAACTTTCAGATAAACACCCATGGCGCGAGTTTAAAAATAGTGGGTCACCTAATGGAAATGTTAAAATGTAAATATTTATTTCACAGAGTTCGGCACATAAAAACCTGGCACCGATCTGATTTATAAGAAGTTTCCTAAGAGATGGGCGGCAGGCCGCATCAGCGCTTGTCATGCAAATGTTTCAGACACGAGCAGTAAGAAGATTTTATTCGTGGAGTTCAGCATCAACAAAAAATGCGATTGGCATCTTTTGCTTAAGCTGACCTTTGCTGGCGAAGGCTTAAACAATACTGACATAGCCATTAAATTTGTTAATGATTTGTAGTTTTTCCTGATCAGCTCTTGACGGCATACGTCAAAGAGCGGCTTGCGCTGGAGCGGCTGCACCTGCTCTGGCGTATGGTTAATATGTCTTGCTATCAATCGATGTGATGTTCATTGCTGAACTCAGTTCTGAAGGTTTTGCGCAGGGTAAATGCCAGCAGTTACTCCTGATGACAACGCTATAGCCACACCTTGTGAATACTCTTAGCAGGGCATTAAATCTTGATGCGAAGCGATGAAGAGGATGTGCAAACTGAAGAGTATTAAAGCATGCATGAATGCGGCAAAGAGTGACTAATGAGAAAGAATTCGGAAATGACGATCAGTAATGACACACCCGCAAAAGCTGAGAGAGACGCTTAAATGATAAAAGCCCTGACTGAAATAGTCAGGGCTTTTAAGGTACTACAGATTTAACATTAAACATTAACTAACTTAATTGATAGGTACTGCTTCGATACTGCTATTTATGAACAGATCCTGCGGATAATAATGATCACAATAATGAAATGTCATTATTATTAGCGGTTTCAACCACCTGATAGTCTTTCAGGAGACAAAGACAGGTCAGGCCCGTATAAATCTGTACACCCCCATCGCGATATATACTCTTTGATGCGTTGCCTTACTTTCATTACGACGTTTAAACCGCAATCGTATCCTGTCGTAAAGTAACGTTCAGAACTACGAGGCCTTACATCATCGCGACGCGATACTACTTACTTCTCGAAGATTTACTCAGACTCCATCTAACAGCGTCGTCATTAACTTATGTACGATTAATAACAACTTCGTTTAACAGAACCATCGGCAACTTATATTTACAAATTGTCGACACCATTAACGCTAACACCAGGGATTTTTTTGGTGTATCAGGGCAACTTCACGCCGCTGATGTGACTTACTTTACGTATCTGATAAACGATGTCAACACTGTTTTTAAAGACATGTTTATATTTTCAGTAGACTTACTCAGCTAAGCGTTAATAAGAGAAATCCAGCGCTGTAATTGTTGGCATCAATTTAAATTTAGTCCTAATATATTTGATCTGAATAATTCATCAGGTAACTATCTGCACTGTGCCTTGAGTTCAGCAACAAAAAAGGCGCCTTGGGGCACCTTTCGAAACGTCTTAGCTACAGACGCATTAACTCGCCAGACTTGAAAGTAAGACTTTCGCGGTCTCAGCCGACGAACCTGGGTTCTGTCCGGTAATCAGCAAGCCGTCCTGCACAGTGTAGGATTGCCAGTCATCACCGCGTGAGTAAAGACCGCCATTCTGTTTCAGCACATCTTCCACCAGGAAAGGCACGACGTCAGTCAGGCCAACGCCCTCTTCTTCGCTATTAGTAAACCCGGTTACTTTCTTGCCTTTCACCAGCGGTGTGCCATCAACGTTTTTCACATCACGCAGAACACCAGGTGCATGACAAACCAGTGCCACCGGCTTGCCAGCCTGCAGGGTTTGCTCAATCAGCGAAATGGAGTGTTTGTCGTTAGCCAGATCCCATAACGGACCATGGCCGCCAGGATAGAACACGGCATCAAACGTTTCCTGATTAACCGTATCAAGCCTTACGGTCGAGGCCAGCGCGGTCTGAGCAGCAGAGTCAGCATGGAAGCGGCGTGTCTCATCAGTCTGAGAATCAGGTTCATCACTTTTTGGATCGAGTGGCGGCTGTCCACCCTTCGGTGAAGCCAGAGTAATCTCAGCGCCCGCATCCAGGAATGCATAGTAAGGTGCGGCAAGCTCTTCAAGCCAGAAACCCGTCTTCTTGCCGGTGGTACCCAACTCATCATGCGAGGTCAAAACCATTAAAATTTTCATTTCCGCTCCCTATAAGAGTCAGTCAGTTTCAGGTGTAAGGATAGTCAGAACCCGCGATTTAGCCGCCATGTTCTGCGTTGACCCACTAATGATGGCGCGCATATAAGTATTTATGAAATTTATTTCTTCAATTTAAGCTATTCACGCAGCATTATAGCTCAATGAAATACGACCTGAATTTACTGCCGGTTTTGCTGGTGATGATGGAAGAGCGCAATGTTACTCGCGCCGCAGAGCGGCTTGGCATAACTCAGCCAGCGCTGTCAAATGCCTTAAACCGGCTGCGCGAAACGCTCAACGATCCGCTGTTTATCCGCGAGCGCTACGGTATGCGTCCTACACCGAAAGCAGAACAACTGGCCCAGGTAGTCGGTACTGCCCTGTCATCCATTGATAAGGTGATCCTTGGTCAGCAGGACTTTGATCCGCTGCACGCCACCCGATTGTTTACCCTCGCCCCTAACAGCTATGTTGAATTCATCATGATGCCTGCCATTGTGGCGCGTCTTCGTGACTGCGCGCCCGGCATTAGGCTTCGCCTTACCCCTTTTGGTAACGACGTAACGGAAACGGGTGTGATTTCAGGAAACACCGATATGGTGCTGGGGCGTATCGTTGAGCCTCCTGATAATCTGGTTGTGCAGCACCTGATGAATGAAGGTCTGGCGTGTGTGATACGCGCAGATCATCCGCTGGTGGGCGAAAACCTTAGCGCAGAACAGTATGAGCAGCTCAAACACGTTAATGTCCTGCCGCCTGGCCGTATGCGCGCGGGTTTATATCAGGCACTAGAAAAGCGTGGCCTGCGCCGTCAGGTTGCCGTGTCGGTGACACATTTTCTGGCCGTACCGGAGATGATTGCGGTCACGGATTACTGCGCGACCCTGCCTCGCCTTATCTGCCAGCATCTTTCCAGAGACCAGCGGCTCAGAATTGTTCCCGCGCCGGTTGATCTCGGCACTTTTCCGGTTGAAATGGGCTGGCATGCGCGCTATCGCGACGATCCTGCACATCGCTGGTTCAGGAGCTTAGTAGCAGAAACCGCCCACGCGCTGGCCGACCCTCAAATCAACAGTTAGCACGACCACCATTGCCCAACTAGTAGTTAATATCTGAAATAACCCCGTCCTTTTCCTTGTAAACTTTTCTATCCAAAAATTCTCTCTGGGCCTGCTTAGTGTTTAATTTACAGGCAGGTAAGATAAATTTCCCATTACACCAGCACGTTCAGAAATAATCAGTAAGTGTCTGATTTAATTACTAATTATACATTAATTTCAAATGGAATCTTTCAGGTTTTATTTTATGTAGTTCAGGAAAAGTATTTAAGCGGCTAAATTGTATAAAAATTAACCAATAAAAACGGCATAAATTTAAGTGGCGAAAACCTGTGATCCTTGTGGATTACGAGTCTTCAATAGCAACGGATATAAAAAATTGAAGGGATCTAACCTTAGCCGGATAAAACTTTACTTCAACGCATATAATCAGTTTTTTGAATGTTATTCGTTGCTTCAGGCTCAGGTTGTTGCAACTAAGCGATCGCGCAGGAAATCGATGAAAGCCCGCACTTTTTCCGGCACATGGCGCGTATTGGGATAAAGCGCGTAGATACCCTGTGGGGGAAAAAGATGATCGGGCAGAATATGTATTAGCCTTCCCTTTACTATCTCATTCTGTACCAGCCAGGCCGGCAGAATGGCAACGCCAGCTCCGGCTAAAGCAAACGCCAGCAAAGAAGACGCGCTGTCAGCCATGACCATTGCTGGAGAGCTGGCGTTCAACAATACAGTCACCCCGCCCGGAGTGATCACCTGCCAGCTAAGTGGCGTTGATAAGCGGCTATGCGCAATCCATTTTGCAGAGGCAAGCTGTTCAAGGTTCCGGACAGAGCGGGTGTGGAGGGTGTTCAGATAAAGCGGCGCAGCGACCGCCAGAATATCAAACTGATCGATGAGACGGGCATGATGACTGGAATCGGCCAGATGACCAAGCCGAATAGCCACATCAAAGCGACCGGCAATGAGATCGTCGTTTTTTGATGAAGAAGCGTGCTGGATACGTAACTGCGGGTGTTTCGCAATAAAATCCGTGAGTGCTGGCACAATCACCCTGGCCCCATACTCCGGGGTTGTGGTGATCCTCAGTAACCCGCTTAATCCGGCATGATCGCTGCGGACATCCTCCAGGGCGCTTTCGGCATCCTCAAGAAGCTTGAGACAGCGATGATAAAATCGTTCTCCGGCATCCGTCGTCGAAACGCGTCGGGTGCTTCTTGTCAGGAGTGAAACACCGAGCTCTTCTTCAAGATGTTTGATATTAAAACTGACTACTGCTTTGGTAAGTCCCAGCGTCTGAGCGGCACCGGTAAAACTGCCCGCCTCTGCTACCGCAACAAACATAGCCAGACGTTGCATATTGATCATCACATCACCTCTTCCGCACTCAAATTGTCAAAATAATTTTGACAATGTAGCAAGGGAAAAGCAATTTATCCGGCCTGTCGTCGGTCTTATACTTCGCGCCCTAAGCTGTTCAGTCTGAGAAAACAAATGTCTTATCGTGTGCGTGTTGCCAGTGTGTATCTGCTGGGTTTTTTTATCGATCTGGTAAATATGTTTATCGCCAACGTGGCTTATCCGGATATCGGCCGGCACTTTGACGCACCCGTTAGCAAGCTGGCGTGGATAAGTAATGGATACATTCTGGGGCTGACACTGGTCATCCCTCTGAGTAGCTGGCTGGCAAGACGGATGGGGGCGAAACGTCTTTTCATGCTGTCATTACTAATTTTTATTTTGGGTACCTGCGGAGTGGGTGCGTCAGCATCGGTTACACAACTCATTACATGGCGCTGGATTCAGGGCATTGGCGGCGGATTGCTGATCCCCATAGGACAGACAATGACTTACGCCCTGTATCAAAGTAATGAGCGCGCAAAATTATCCTCCGTTGTCATGCTGGTCGCCCTGCTCGCACCCGCACTCTCGCCAGCCATTGGCGGAATGCTGGTCGAGCATCTCAGCTGGCGCTGGGTATTTCTGGTCAGTCTTCCCCTGGCCGTGGTGACGCTAATCATGGCAGGTTTATGGCTCAATCCGGCTCGTCCGGAAAAGACCGCTGAACAGTTAGATCTGGTGGGATTAGTCAGTGGCTGTGTTGGGCTCACGCTGATTCTGCTGGGGCTGACCTATGTGGGTGAAGCCGGAGAGTTCAATAAAGGCGCACTGATGCTGCTGGCAGGTGTTGTTACGCTGGCTGGCTATGTCAGCAACGCGATTAAAAAACGTCACCCGCTCATCAATCTGCATCTGGTCAAAGACCCGCTTTTACACACCGCAATGCTGATTTATCAGTTTATCCCCGGTGTGTTTACTGGCGTCAGTATGATCACCATGCTCTATCTGCAAAATCAGTTGGGGATGCATGCCAGCTTCGTGGGTTTGCTAATGCTTCCCTGGTCAATAACCTCTTTTGCCGCTATCAGCCTGACCGGCAAAAGGTTTAACCGCTGGGGCCCCCGTCCGCTCTTTATCACAGGCTGCCTGGTTCAGGCACTAGGTATCGGGATGCTGGCGCTAACAGGGCATAGCATAGACACTATTATTTGCATACTCGCTTTCGCTTTTATGGGATTTGGCGGCAGCTTGTGCAGCAGCACGGCGCAGAATTCTGCTTTTATTCAAATGGCTGATCATGAACTGGCCGATGCAAGCGCCCTGTGGAATATCAATCGCCAGCTTAGTTTTTGTCTTGGCGTAACGCTGGTCAGCCTGCTGTTCAATCTGATAGCGAACACGGGGATGCCTGTAAAGCAGTCCTATCGTCTTTGCTTTGTCATAGCGGCATGCAGCGCTGTCATCCCTGTACTGTGCTCCCTCCGCATTGCTAATCACAAAGTCGTACTTACGCTTAATAAGGAACAAAAATGAACCTTTTCATGAAGGAAGTCCTGGATACCCATGAATTGATCAAAGAGTGGCTGGGCAATGAAACTGCAAAAGATGAGGTTTGTGAAGATCTCCTGGCACGTTTCAGTCCTGCATACTCTATGGTAACGACCGGTGGCGGGTTGCTGGACTTCACAACATTAAACTCCTTTTTTCGGACTCAGCGCGGCGCACGCCCCGGTTTAGCGATCGAAATCAGCGACATGCGAGTGATTGCTGAGTGCGATACTGGTGCAACGGTTGTCTATAAAGAATTACAGCAACTTCCTGATCAAAGCCCCACTCTGCGTTTTTCGACTGTCGTATTCGAATCAAAGCCGAATGGCAAAATCATCTGGCGTCATCTGCAGGAGACAGCGTTGCCTCAGCCTTCATAGCATTGATGACCTCCCCCGCCGATGTGCGGGGTTTCTTTACCTGCACAAAAAATAAAGATGCCAGAACCTGCGTTTATCATGGAAATAACTCTTCAGATTGACTGACTGTTTTTATGCAATTGCCTTGAGAATTTTAATTCCTGAACAGTCCACAATGTGGATGTTTAAAAACAGACCCCTTCTTCTCTAAAGAGTTTCACTAATAGCGCATCCTCATCTTTGAATTAACATGCATTCTGCTGGATAGATAATGAAGACTAAAGCAAGTCGTGTCGGCGAGGGTAATACCTTTCCCTTTATTGATACACTCTTTGATTACGGAACTTTTCTTGCCCACGCCAAATCAGCGGGCGGCATTGGCCATGTTGATAACGATTGTCCAGCAAGCGTGGCAATTATCGGGGCAGGCCTGAGCGGAATGATTGCGGCGCGGGAGCTTCTGAATGCGGGAGTCACGCATGTGACGCTCTTCGAAGCAAACGCTGCCAGCTCCGGTGGGCGACTGTTGAGCCAGCAATTTGATGACGGTATGCCGGAATATATCGCTGAAATGGGAGCAATGCGCTTCCCGCCTTCAGAAACAGGCTTGTTCCATTATCTGGCTGAATTCAATATTGATACAGCCTCTGAGTTTCCGGACCCTGGCATTGGTGATACCGAAATTCATTTTCAGGGTGTGCCGCACAAATGGACTGCAGGAACCCCGCCCCCGGAACTGTTCTCGCGGGTTGATCGCGGCTGGCGATGCTTTTTACAGGAAGGCGTACTTATTGAAGGAAAGCAGCTTCAGGCGCCTGCTTCAATCACACTGGCGTTAAAAGAAGGCCGGCTTGCGGATGCCAAAGAAGCGTGGCAGCAGTACCTGGATATTTTCGGTGATAACTGTTTCTACTCTGCGCTTGTCAGGATCTTCACTGGCACTAATCCGCAGGGAGGTGAGCAGTGGCAAAAACCTGATGATAGTCGGTACCGATACCGGAGGGTCAGTACGTATACCTGCTGCACTGTGTGGAGTTGCAGGTTTTCGACCCAGCACGGGACGTTACACAACCAGAGGCATTGTTCCTGTTTCCCGCACCAAAGATACCCCTGGATTTATTGCCGCGACAGTCAGCGACCTGGCGCTGCTCGACGCCGCAATGATGGATGAACCCGCTATTACCCCTCGTCCGCCTTCACGAATAGGGCTGCCGGCTGAGTTTATGTGGAGCAACCTGGATACTACCGTACGGGAAACCTGCATGAAGGTGGTCAGGCAGATGGCGCGGGCAGGCGTTGAGATCGTGACGTTCGATGACAGCGTATTCGGTAAGCTGAATAAAGAAATCCAGTTCCCTGTACCGTTTTTTGAATTTTTTATCGACTTCCCCGCTTTCTTACTGGAGCAGCACTTCGTCGCTGATTTTGACACAATCATCAGTCAAATTTCCGACCCAGCCGTCGCGTCTATTTTGCAAAGGCAGAATGCGCAGGAACAGGTCAGTTGGAAGGAGTATATGCACGGCCTTAAATCAATCGGTCAACTTCGCGCTTACTGGGACCAGATTTACAGCAAATTAAAGCTGGATGCCATCCTCTATCCCACACTGTGTTGTGAAGTGCCACGGATTGAGAATGCCGCTCAACCTGATATTTTCAATAAACTCATTCGTAACACCGACATTGCCAGCAGCGTGGGTGCGCCCAGCGTGACAATGCCGGTTGCTGACCGGGGAAATTTGTCTGTTGGATTATCGTTAGATGGGTTGCCGAAAGAAGATCGTCAATTGATTAGTCATGCCCTTGCTATAGAGGCTATTCTCCAGCGTTAAATTTTTTCTTCAGGAAACCCTATGTCTGATATGGCAATTCCAACGCGTTCTCCTTCGATGTTTTGGGGAGCAACCATCATTTGCGGCACCGTGGTGGGTGCAGGCATGTTCGTCCTGCCGGTCGTGATGGCCGGAGCATGGTTTGGCTGGGCATTACTGATACTGACTTTTAGCTGGATCTGTATGTTAATCAGTGGCCTGATGTTTCACCGTGTGAGCCAGCATTACCCTCTGGAAACCGGCTATGACAAAATTGTCCGAGATGTTTTAGGTCGTAACTGGGCTGAAATAAATGGCCTGAGCCTGGTTTTCGTGCTGGGCATTCTGACATACGCCTATATTTCAGCGGTCGGGCCTGTTTATGATCACTCACTGAGCATATTGACCGGCAAAACGGTCTCATCATCCGAAGCCAAAATTATGTTAAGCCTGACCGTAGCTGCCATCGTCTGGTTAGGCACCAGCAGCATTGGCCGGATGATGTCTGTTCTGCTCATCACTAAAATTGTTCTGTTACTTATCCTGTTTGGTGGATTATTTACTACCGTGAATGTCGACTACCTGCTGGACAATCAGAATCCTGCGGCATCGTACTGGCCCTATATGCTCGGCATCGTGCCATTCTGCCTTGCCTCATTCGGCTATCATGGAAACATTTCCGGCCTAATCAGCTATTACAATGGCGATCATCGTCGTGTGAAAAGATGCCTGTGCACAGGTACTGCCGTGGCACTAGTTATCTATCTTTTCTGGATAATCTGCACTATGGGTAACCTTCCCCGCTCAGCCTTTCCGGAAATTGCCGCCCAGGGCGGCGACATTGCCGCGCTGATGCACGCATTTAGTCTGCGCGGTTATACTGCCGGGATGTCGCTGTTGTTTTCGACGTTCTCACATTTTGCCGTTATCTGTTCGTTCGTGGGAGTGACGGCGGGCCTTGTGGATTATATCAGCGACCGCTTCAATTTCCCCGCGACCAGAACAGGTCGCCTTAAAGCCACTGCGATCACTTTCCTGCCGCCATTGAGTTTATCTCTGCTTTTTCCGGATGGGTTTGTCACGGCAATTGGTTATGCCGGGCTAATCGCGACAATATGGGCAGTGATTGTTCCGGGGTTGCTTCATCTGAAAATGCGCTCCCGGCAAGACTCAGGCTATCGGCGCAGCCAGTGGGACGGGCTTCAGTTGAGCATGATTATAGTATTCGCCGCCCTGAACATCCTTTCATGGGCGCTGAGTGAATTTGATTTATTGCCAGTATATTAACGTCATCAGGAAGCTTTGTCGGCCTCATCATTTTTTCAAATCAGCCTGTAATTACATGAATAAGCCGGTCAGGAAGCGTGCAACTTACATACTTCCTGACCGATTGGTTAACAAAACAATACGGCCAGGAACATCGCAAGCAAAATCCCGTACTCAAATATTCACCCCGCCACCCGCTTTTTAATAGCTTATATAGACGAAATTAGCAGTTCTGATTCATGCCCCTTATCCTTAAAATGGATTCAGGTAAACAGTCTGGAATGGGCAGACACTGTCAGGAATAGTTGCTGGCATATCTCAGGAATATGACCATGAAAAATATAAAAGCACTCTCAATTGCCGCCCTCGCCGCTCTTTCACTGATCTCATTTGGCAGCTTTGCCGAAAGCATTTCTGTCACCTCCTCTACACTGGATGGCGCAGAATCGAAAATCACCGCTCAGGCGCAGGAACAGGGCGCGCAGTACAAAATTACGGAAGCGAACACCAATAACCGTGTTCACATGACCGCAGAACTGTATAAATAACGGATGGTCGCAAACGGATTTGCCAGACGAGGCTGCCCAATGGGCAGCCTTTTTTGTGCCTGATCAGGCCAGACGGGTGGCAGGCGAGCTACCGGTACGCCACCATAAAATCAGCGCCGCCAGGGCTATCGCCCCAAGAACCGCAAAGGCAGTGCTGTAAGAATAACGTGCGGCGATTGCTCCGGTCATGGCCGGACTCAGCGCAGCACCTGCGCCCTGCATCAGCATAATGACGCTCTGTCCGGCATTAACATGGCCGGTACCCCGCATCAGAGACACAATGTAACCCGGCACCGCCACGCCCAGAATCCCTGCCGCAATACCATCCAGAACCTGAACCGGAATGACAAAGAGCGGCTCCGCAAAGCCTGCCGCAATAACCGCGCGCAGCGGTAGAATCATCAGGGCGACCATAATAAACAGGCGATAGCCGTGCGTTTCCACCCGCTTAGAGACCCACAGCGCGACCGGGATCATCACCAGCTGGGAAATCACCACCGTTGCCGCAGCGTACAGACCCGGACTAACCGCCGCCTGTCCGCCTGCCGAGGCGACGCGCATGCTCAGCATCGGTAACAGTGCGGCATTGGCAAGATGAAACAGCAACAGCGTTACGCCTGCAATCATCAGCGCTGGCTTACGCATCAGCATCGATAAGCTCAGCGCTGGCTGCCGCTCTTCGTTCTGTTCATAGCCTCGCGCCACCTCGTTATCAATCTCATCACCGCGAATCGCCAGGGTGGCGAAGGCAGCAAAAATCGCCATTACCGTCATCAGAATAAAGACGGCACCCATGCCCCAGTACCAGGCTGAAAAACCCGCCAGCAACGCCGCAATAGTGTTACCGCCATGATTGAAGGCCTCATTGCGTCCCATCTGATGGTTGAAGCCGCGCTGACCGGTCAGCCCCAGAGTGATACCCGCCACGGTCGGGCCGATAAACGCCGCAGCAATTCCCGCTACAATTTGCGAGACCATCGCGGTCCAGGTCTGATTGCTGTACCACAGCAACAGCGTAGCAACGGTGATTACCAGACAACCCAGCAGCACAATCATTTTTTTATGGCGGGTTGCATCGGCAGCTATGCCTGCAGGCAGCGTGGCAAGGAGTCCGGCTATGCCACCGCAGGTCATCACCAGACCGATTTCGTCAGGACGCCAGTGCCGTTCCGTCAGAAATATGCCCAGAAAAGGCCCCAGACCGTCGCGGACATCGGCCAGAAAAAAGCTCATTAAACAGAGCGCATAGAGTGAACGCTGAGACATGTTATTTCCCTGGAAGGTAAGTGTTAAAGGCAGTAGCGCTTCGGTTAACAGGGAAATTATGTGTTACAAAGAAGAAAGTCACATTTCGTTATAGTAACAAAATGAAAAAGGCCATCCGTCACGCTGTACGGATGGCCTGTTACTTTTCACTTCGCGCAGGATAGGTTACTTATCCGTGCCGAATCCCTGTTTCAGCAGGGCGGGCAGTACAGCCGGGAAGTAGATGTTTTTGTAGTAACCGCTGACGCTTTCGCTCCAGCTCTCACCGTCGTGACGACCGATGTTTTTCCAGTGCTGAACCATTTCATCGTTGTAGGCCGCAATCTGCTGCTCCAGCCCCTGCGTCTGATAGGTCTCATCATGGCGGAAGGTTGCCAGTGGCAGACGCGGTTTCTGATGAGCGGGTTCATCAACGTGACCGATGACCACGCCCGCAATCGGGAAGGTCATTGGCGGCAGTTCCAGCAGTGAAATCATCGCCTGTGGATCGCGACGGATTCCGCCAATCGGCACAATGCCCAGACCTTCTGCACGCGCAGCGGCCATGACTGAGCCCAGTGCAATACCGATATCGGTAGAACCCGACACGATACTCTCAATGCTCTGATGCGCGATCTGCTGCTGATCGACAGCGGCCATTCCCACCGCTGATTTATGCATATCCAGCACGAAGGTGATGAAGACCGGTGCTTTAGCAATCCATGGCTGACCACCTGCAATGGCGGCGATCTCTGCGCGACGTCCGGCATCACGCGTGATCACCACAGAAACCTGCTGTGAGTTTACTGATGTCGGTGCGCGGTATGCAGTACTGATAATTCGATCCAGTACCGCTTCATCGACAGGTTGCTCAGTGAAACTGCGTTCACTTTTATGACTTGTAAAAATATTAATCAGTTCGCTCATGGTTCCTCCCATATAAAGCGCAAGAATAGCAGTAAGTCACAGGGAAAAACTTAACCGCACTGGTCATGCTGTCGGGGCATTTCAGCCTCCCCAGCGGCTTTTAAGATAGCTCACCGCCTGCTGAGTCTGCGGCTGATTCAGATAGTTCTCTCTGAACAGAATGGTGCCAGCAATATTGGGGTTAGATTCATTCAGGTCGAGCTGCTTTTTCAGTTCAGGCACGCCACCCTGAAGCGTCCAGTCAGGTTCAACTTTCGACGGCTCGCCGACTTTGTAGAGCGCAAGACCGATGTAGAGCCGGGTTTTAGTCGGTTTCACTACCTCTGCCCACCAGTTTGCCAGCACGTCGTAACGGGCAGCCTGACGGGAAAAAGGCCAGTAAAGTTGCGGGGCGATATAATCCAGCAGGCCCTGCTGCACCCAGCGACGGGTATCCGCAAAAGCTTCGTCGTACGCCGCGGCGCCCCGGGTATCGGAACCAGCAGGATCGTGCGACAGATTGCGCCAGACGCCCGCCGGACTGACACCAAATTCAACCTCTGGCTTCAGCTGTTTGATAGTCCGTGACACCTGCTCAATCAGCTGCTGAGTATTGTGACGTCGCCAGTCCGCTTTACCGGCAAAACCCTGTCCGTAGCGACTGAAGGTCTGATTATCGTTGAGCAGTGAACCTGCCGATTCGGCATAGAAGTAGTCATCGAACTGCACACCGTCGATGGGATAACGCGCCACCACCTCGGCCACAATGCTGGTGATCCAGTCACGCGCCTCAGGAATGCCCGGATCGAGCACATAGCGATCCCCTGCGGTGCGGATCCAGTCGCGGTGCAGCACAAAAACGCTGGCCGGATGCAGTGACAGCGTGCGGTTCAGTTCGCTGACGGTAGAGGGTTTGGTATTCACCGATACCCGATAGGGATTAAACCAGGCATGAACTTTGATGCCGCGCTTATGCGCCTCATCCAGTATAAACTGCAGCGGATCATATCCCGGATCTTCACCGATTTTGCCGGTCAGCATATCGGACCAGGGGAGGATTTTTGAGGGCCAGAGCGCTGTGGCATCCGGCTTTACCTGGAAAAACACCGTGTTAATCCCCAGACTTTTCAGCTTATCCAGCTTGTCGGTCAGGGATTGCTGCTGCAGGCGGATACGCTGCGCCGGACTGGTGCCATTCACCGACGCGACAGGTGGCCAGTCAAGACGTGACACCGTGGCTAACCAGACGCCCCGCATCGGTTGTGTAATCTGAGGCTGTGCTGGCTTGCCGGGCACAGGTAATGGCTGTTTCGTTACCGGCGGAAAAGGGGTCACCAGCGATTTCGGTGGTTCGGATGCGCAACTGACCAGCAATAACGCCGCAGCCAGCGCAGCGCCTCGCTTAATAGCCGCTCTGGCCTGGGCAGAAAAGGGATTAAGGGCGATGATAAACTCCAGTATTTTCTGGTCGGAACGCAAAGAGCTGTATTCTCGGTGACGCTGATGAAATGTCAATGCGTTAGCACAGCTCCAGCCCTGAAACTGCTGCCTTTTAAAGCCCCATTAACCGCTAACACGGCGGACTAAAGACCATCCCTGCAGACATAAGACAGGCTTTGAGTGTGCCAAAGGCGTCCTGACACTGCCGCTCATTGACGCAGGCATAACCCAGCAGCAATCCACGCGCCTCCTGCGGATGCATGTAGTATTGCGAAAGCGGCCGCACTTTAACTCCGCGCTTCAGCGCCTCCGCAGCTATCGCTACGTCATCCGCGCCCGCAGGCAGCGGCATCACCAGATGCAGTCCCGCTTCATGGTTGAATGCCGGTAAAAAGGCCGGCCCCAGATAGCGTTCAATCAGCCTGCAGAGAAACTGTCGCCGCTGACGATAAAGCAGGCGCATCCGGCGGATATGCTCCATGTAATGACCCAGCCGGATAAACTCCGCCAGCGCCCGCTGAATCAGCAGATGTCCGCCACGATAGAGTTCCGCTGCCGCGATGCGCAACGGCTGTGCCAGCGGTTTCGGCACCACCATGTAGCCAATACGCAGGGCGGGATAGAGTGTTTTACTGAATGTTCCCATGTAGATGACCGGTGCATCAGCTTCCAGTCCCTGCAGTGAGGGATGAGGCTGACCGGAAAAGCGAAATTCGCTGTCGTAGTCATCTTCAACAATCCAGCTCTGATGACGGCGAGCCAGGGCGATCAATGCCTGACGACGCGCCAGGCTCAGGTGCACCCCCAGCGGATACTGATGAGAAGGCGTTACAAACACCATTTTAGGGGCCGGGCCGCTGTCCGGTACCAGGCCCTGCTCATCAACAGGCATCGCGCGAATCTTCAGACCATTCATGCGCAGCAGATTACGTGTTCCCCAGTAGCCCGGCTCCTCCATCCAGACCCGATCGCCGGGATCACATAACACCCGCGTCACCAGATCAACCGCCTGATGAACTCCTTCGGTAATAAGAATCTGGTCGGCATCGGCCCGTACAGAACGCGCCACCCGCAGATAGTCCACCAGCGCATGGCGAAGGTCGGGACAGCCGCCACCGCTGCTGTAGACCAGGCGATGTACGTCAGGTTCGCGGTTCAGCCGCGCCTGAATCTGGCTGAAAAGTTTATGGGGGAATTCGGTGACATCGGGCGCGCCGGGCACAAATGCGCCCCACTGCCAGGGCGAGGCGGTGGCATGCCCCAGCAGACTGGCACCCCGCTTCGACAGCGTCGCGGGTCGTTGCGCCCTCACCGCCTGCAGATCGGCAATCGCATCACTTTGCAGAGAGTTCTCCGGCAGCGTCTCGGCAATCCAGGTGCCGCTGCCGGTGCGTGCGGTGACATATCCCTGCGCCATCAGACTTTCATAGACATGCATTACCGTGTTTCGCGACACGCCGAGTTCGCGCGCCAGATCGCGGGTTGGCGGCAAACGGCTTCCGCGCGGAAACACCTCTTCAGCAATCGCGGCCTGCATACAGTTCAGCAGCCGCTGGTGTAATGAGCCGGTTCTTAAAAACTGCAACCGTGCTAATAGATGATCTGCGTACAAGAGTCGCAATTGGCTCCACCTTTCCTCTGACAATTGGCTCTGGCAACTCACCACGCCTCAGGCATAAATAAGCGTGTTTGTCGGGAATTGTAAACACGCATATTAACGAGGTGGATGAAATGAGCGAAAATAATAACCTGATGCAGCAGCGCAAAGCACAGGCTCTCCCTAAAGGCATCGGTACGCTGTGCGACTGGTACGTTGCCCGGGCAGAAAACGCCACCTTATGGGATCAGGCCGGTAACAGCTGGATCGATTTCGCTGGCGGCATCGCGGTGCTGAATACCGGCCACCGCCATCCACGTATCGAACAGGCCATTGCCGATCAGTTAACAAAGTTTACCCATACTGCCTTCCAGATCACCCCTTACGAAAGCTACATCGCCCTGGCTGAGCGCATTAATCAGCGGGTGCCCATCGCCGGTCCGGCCAAAACGGCCTTCTTCACGACTGGCGCGGAAGCGGTGGAAAATGCGGTTAAAGTGGCGCGTGCCTTTACCCGCCGTCACGGCATCATCACTTTTGGTAATGCGTTCCATGGTCGTACTTTCATGACGATGGCGATGACCGGCAAAGTGGCACCTTACAAGCGGGATTTCGGCCCGATGCCGCCGTCGGTGTTCCATGCTCGCTACCCCAGCGCGGTTCAGGGGATCAGCATTGAGGCGGCACTGACCAGCCTCGACGACATCTTTACCCAGGACATTGCCCCCCATGATGTTGCCGCTATCGTGCTGGAGCCGGTACAGGGTGAAGGCGGATTCCATGCCGCACCGGCAGAGTTTATGGTGCAGCTGCGGGAGCTGGCTGATCGCCACGGCATTCTGCTGATTGCGGATGAAGTCCAGAGCGGATTTGCCCGGACCGGCAAGCTGTTCGCCATGGAGCACTATCCGGTAAAGGCCGACATCATCACCATGGCGAAAAGCCTGGCAGGTGGCATGCCACTCTCCGCCATCGCCGGTCGTGCAGAGGTCATGGACGCACCTGCGCCTGGTGGCCTGGGCGGAACCTACGCCGGTAACCCACTGGCTATCGCCTCAGCCCATGCGGTGCTGGATGTGATTGAAGAGGAGCAGCTCTGCCAGCGCGCCGTCGACCTCGGTGCCAGGCTTGAAGCTGAACTGCAGGCGCATCAACGCAACCATCCGGACATTGCCGACGTGCGTGCGCTGGGTTCCATGGTGGCGATGGAGTTCTATCAGGCCAGCACCGCGCAGGCGGTTCAGAAGATGGCAATGGAACAGGGCCTGCTGCTGCTGACCTGTGGCGCTAAAGGCAACGTCATTCGCTTCCTCTACCCGCTTACCATCCCTGATGCCCAGTTCAGCCAGGCGCTGACCATTCTCTCCACGGTGATTAATCACTGTGTTGCCTCAGCCGGACATCCCGTCGTCCCGGCCTGATTTCGCTGTGCGTTAACGCAAGCCTGTTCCCCTTTCGTCCGGCCACTCAGGCCGGGCGTCGCCTGGAGACGTTTACATGACGATGACTCAGAGTGCGAATGAAGATTCGCTGGCTCAAAACCTGAAACCGCGCCACGTGCGTATGCTCTCAATTGCGGGTGTGATTGGCGCAGGGCTGTTTGTCGGCTCCGGCCACGCGATTTCTGAAGCGGGCCCCGCGGTCCTGATCTCCTATGCCGCTGCCGGCGCGCTGGTGGTGCTGATTATGCGGATGCTGGCCGAGATGGCTGTTGCTTCACCCGATTCAGGCTCATTCTCAACCTATGCGGATAAAGCGCTGGGCCGCTGGGCCGGTTTTACCATCGGCTGGCTCTACTGGTGGTTCTGGGTGCTGGTGATCCCACTGGAAGCCAATGCAGCAGGCACCATTCTGCACGCCTGGTTCCCTGAGGTCGCCATCTGGCAATATACCTTTGCCATCACCTTACTGCTGACCATTACTAACCTGCTCAGCGTTAAAAATTATGGGGAATTTGAGTTTTGGTTTGCGCTGATCAAGGTCGTGGCTATCATCCTGTTCCTGGGTGTGGCGGGGGCGGCAGTATTGGGTCTGCTGCCTGACAGCAACACCAGTGGCCTGTCGCATCTTTATGACACGCACGGGTTTATGCCGAATGGGATGGGTGCGGTTGTCGCGGCCATCCTGACCACGATGTTCTCTTTTATGGGTACCGAAATCGTCACCATTGCCGCTGCCGAGTCCAAAAACCCTGGCAAGCAGATTACCCAGGCAACTAACTCGGTCATCTGGCGTATTGCGCTGTTCTATCTGCTGTCGATTTTCTTTGTGGTGGCGCTGGTGCCGTGGAATACACCAGGCCTGGTTGAACAGGGTTCATGGCAGACGGTATTAACGGCAATGAACATTCCGCATGCCCGGCTGATCGTCGACCTGGTGGTGCTGATGGCGGTGTGCAGCTGTCTTAACTCTGCACTCTATACCTCATCGCGCATGCTCTACTCCCTGTCACGCCGTAAAGATGCGCCTGCTGCGGCTTCACGCACCAATCGCAGCGGCACGCCGTGGGTTGCGGTGCTGCTTTCTACTGCAGCTGCGTTTCTGGCAGTTATTGCGAATTACCTTGCGCCGAGTGTCGTGTTTGAGTTTTTACTGGCGACCTCGGGGGCAATTGCGCTGCTGGTTTATCTGGTGATTGCCGTATCGCATCTGGTGCTGCGTAAAAAGCGCGAAAAGGCGGGTGAAGTCCTGACTTATCGGATGTGGTTATTCCCAGGCCTGACGTGGGTCACGATTCTGTTTATTACGACCGTGCTGGTGATCATGTTGTTTGATGCGAAACATCAGGCTGAATTACTGGCAACCGGCGGTTTAACGCTGCTGATCATTACCACCAGCCTGGTCCTGCGCCGTAAAAAGGATAGGCGTCAGAGTAAGAAGTACTTTACTCAGCGCTCATCTGATCCTTACTAAGTACCTACACGCTTCAGTTAAACTGAAAACAGTGCCCGGTTTTAATGTTAAAGTCGGGCATTTTTCTTTTTTCATCCCTGAGACATTACAGATCATATCTATCCCGTTTTCAGCGCCCGTTTAATAAAACGTGCGCGCAATACGCCTATTGAATTCCCTGAGTGTAAATCACATTGAAAAGCCTGTAAGTATGCAAAATCAAATGCATAACCAGAGACTTTGAAAAAATTCCGCTTGTTATTGTGAGCGTTGCCAGTCACGCGTCACAGACAATATGCTAAAAACAGAAAAAAGAATTAAAGATAGGCGACGTAAATCACCCCTTTTGTTTTCTCGGGGTTATACCAGTGCATTTTCACTTCTGCAGGCAAAGCCCCCAGCGAGTCAGAATTCATCAGATTGGCAGAAGCCGCAACAGACCTGCCGCTGGCCGGGTCGTAGCAATTGAAAACGACAGACATGTTTACGGTATTTATATTACATGAATCATTAACAATGGCGCCTCTGAAACTGACAACGCCTGAATTGAGGTCTGCGCTTACAGGCCCCGCCATGCAAATCAACAGCATGGTAAAGCAGACAGATATAAAGGATTTCATTGTCTCTCCTCCAGGAGAAGTGCAGCCGATAACCGGCTCGCACACCCGGAAATGAAGTGCTGAGTGGATGTTGAAATGTAAATGCCGGACACTTAGCTCAATGAAATCTGTTGTAAAACTGGCATTAAGAATTATCCCAATCCAGCTAAGCCACGTGAGTGTAGTACATAAATTGAAAAGACCGCACGCTTATAATACTTTTTTATTATGAAGCTGAAAACGTTGTTCCGAGCTGGCGGATTTTTACTGTTAATTAGTAATGGCTTATCTCCTGTGACTCGTAATTTTTTTAGCGAAAAAAATAATTTAAAAGGGAAGTTTCTCAGGCGAATCTCTTTTCATTCGCCAGTAAAATGAATTCAGCGTTTTTAATTTTATAATGAATGAACGTTCAAATTAAAATAAACCTGGAAAAATCTGCTTATACATTTTAGTACGTTGCGCGTTAATATTGCCGGATACCTTTTCCGTTTATTCCAGATACTGACTAAAGCGCAGCAGATAGCCGTCCGGATCCTGCACCAGAAACTCCCGCTGGCAGGCAGTTGTCCCGCCAGTGTCGTAATGGTTATCCCGTAGCGCCCGATAGAGCGGAACGGCGTGCTGCTGTAAGCGCGCCAGCACCGGCTCGATGTCGTCGACCTCAATCTGGAAATTGATGCCCCGTCCCAGCGGCCAGTTGAGATCGGCTGTATTCCAGCCCTGCAGATGGCACTGCTCAATCATCAGTTGCGCCTGGCCATAGCAGAGGTATGCGAAGTCAGGATCCTGACGCTGGATCCGCACGTTAAAGCCCAGCACAAGGGTGTAAAAATGCAGCGAAACGGCAAAGTCAGTAACGGTCAGTTCTGGCACCATAGGGTTCCAGTACAGTTGTTGATCATCATTCATAAACGTCTCCCTCATTACCAGGATGATTTCCTCTCATCACCGGCTCTGAATGCTGTTTTGCAGCTCATCCAGCATCAGACGCAGCGCGGCAGACTGATGCTCGCGCGACAGGTAAAGCCCCCAGATGCCAATGCGCTGCGGCTCATAATCGGGCAATAATTCCACCAGTTTTCCCGTTTTAAGCGCATGGCGTGCTTCCAGTTCAGGCACCATCGCTAACCCGCAATCTGCAATCGCTGCGTCACATAGCAGTGACGAGATGCCCGCACTGAAATTTCCTTTAACGGCGACAGCGATTTTGCCGCCATCAGCCGCCGTGAAATGCCAGCTTTGTCCGGCAAAACGACTGTAGTAGAGGCAGTTGTGCTGCGCCAGATCGCCAGGCGTTTGCGGAGTGCCTCGCTTCTGCAGATAGCCGGGTGAGGCGCAGAGTACCGAGTGACATTCACCGAGGCGGCGTGCGATTGCCCCCGGCTCTGGCGCATCGGTGATACGGATGGCGAGATCGATGCGCTCGCTAATCAGGCTTACCGGCTGATTGTTAATATCCAGTTCGATGCGCAGTGCCGGATAACGGGCAAGAAAATCGGGGACGATCGGGCCGACAAGATGAAGCGCCGTAAAATGGGCACAGGCGATGCGTAACGTTCCGGCCGGGACACCCTGGGTGGTTTCCTGCTGGATCGCTTCTGACAGCAGGGCCAGCTGGCGGGTCTTTTGCAGAATCGCCTCACCGGCAGGCGTCAGGGTCAGCCGGCGCGACGAGCGATGCAGCAGACGCGTTCCCGCCCACTTTTCCATTTCTTCCAGATAACGGCTGACCATTGGGCGCGAGATCCCCAGCGCACGCGAAGCAGCACTCAGGCTGCCCAGCTCACATATCCGGTTAAAAACGGCAGCTGAAGTCACTCTGTCCATCCCGCTCACCTGTTCGGATTATGAAACTCAGCATCTCTGATTGCGGGAATTCTAACAGATAGTCAGATGGGTAGAATAGCGCTACTGATTCTGAACATCGCCCGATACACCTGCCTGAGTCGGGCATTTATCTCTGAGGAATATTTATGAAAACGGTTCTGTTACCTGTAATGCTCGTTCTGGCTTCCGCTTCAGCCAGTGCGGCCACGCTGCAACTGGAAACCTATAATCCGCAGGAGAAGGGGATTTTTGCCGTCTCCTCAACTTTGGTCTCCGGTCCAACCGAAGCGATTCTGTTTGATGCCCAGTTCAGCACCCAGGATGGTGAGAAACTGGTGGAGATGATTAAAAAGAGCGGTAAAAAGCTGAAGGAGATTGTGATCACTTCTGGCGATCCCGATTTCTACTTCGGTCTGGAGCCGATTGTTAAAGCCTTGCCGGACGTCAAGGTTGTTGCCGCACCTGCCGTAGTGAAGCATATCCAGCAGACACATGACGCCAAGCTGAAATACTGGGGCCCTCAGATGAAACAGGGCGCCCCGGATAAGGTCTTTGTGCCAGAAGTTACGCATCAGACCCGCTTCAGCGTGGATGGCGAGGCGCTGGAACTGCGTCATCCTGATCAATATGCTGCATACATCTGGATCCCCTCAGTGAGCACCATTCTGGGCGGTACGGCTCTTTCCTCTGGCATCCACGTCTGGACGGCTGACACTCAGACCGTTAAGAGCCGCAGTGAGTGGCGCCATATCCTCACAGAGATGCAGTCGCTCAACGCGAAAAACGTTATTCCGGGCCACTATCTGGGTACGCGTCCAGCCGGTTCGCAGGCTGTGGATTTCACCCTGAATTATCTGAAGAGTTTTGAAGCGGCGCTGTCAGAACACAAAACCTCAGCAGCGGTGATTGCCGCCATGAACACCGCCTGGCCAGAACTGGCTGAACCAGCTTCACTGGAACTCAGCGCGAAAGTGAATACCGGCGAGATGAAGTGGTAAACCTGCAGAGAGGTCCGCTAACGGCACGGTGAGCCTCCTTTCAGCGACCATTCTGTGTGGATGCCAGTGACTGAGAGTAAGGTGACCGGGCGCTATCTTTTCGCCAGATAGCGCCTGTCGTCACGCGCCTGCAACCGAGCCTCTGCCGGTGTGGGAAAGATATAGTGAAACAGATCGCGGTAAAAACTCAGGTGCTTCAGCAATCCATCCTGAATGGATTTACGGATGTCCTTAATCAGGAATTCCTGAGTGGTATTGAAGTTAGCCATACTGAAAAAGGTTTTATCGTAGACATTGACCACCCCTTCCCATTTCATCACCTGCTCTTCCGGAGACGCGCCTTCCGAGGCGACAAACATCCCCTTATGGGATTTCACTCCCTGTTTACTGACGTAGGTGGTTAAGGCGTCATAGCCGCGCTTGTTGCGCCAGCGACAGAATTCATAGGGCACATCGTAATGCGGCAGTACAAAGTCCGGGCTGCGAAAATGTTCATCGCCGATCAATCCATCCAGGGTGACCGTGAAATGAAGGAAGTCCTGCAGGAAGTCGAACTGACGGGTTTTGGTCAGCGTCACATTAATGGTGTAGTGACCAGCCTGCACATACCAGTAATTGGTAAAGCCGGTCACCAGAATACAGAACGCCTGCCAGTCACTGAGTCTTCTGTCGCCCGCCAGCCCCCTGAAACGGCTGATCATCATCCGTGATTTGGGATGCTGATACGCTTTCAGCAGCGGATCGTTCATACCTTTCAGTAACATCAGGCACACTCCTTGATAGATTGCGCTTATCCTGCCACGCCCTGATCAGGGTGAAAAGTGTCGTTGTTCTGAATGTGAGCCCTTTAAAATCTCGCCTGAGGCGGGAAATGCACTGTCTGATTAGGCGAAAAAGAGGGCTGTGTTAACCTGCCGCGGATCGGATGTCGGGCGCAGCCGTGAAAGAATGTGCTGCCCGTCATCCGGACGGGCATATCAGAGTTGCGCGAGCGTCTTTAGCGTTTCAGGGTTCTGCTGCACCATGCGAATTAATAATACAGCCTGGGCGTTAGGTCTGGCTCTGCCCTGCTCCCAGTTCTGATAGGTCGTCTCGCCAGTGTGGAGATAATGGGCGAAAACGGCCTGGGAGAGGTTGAGTTTTTCGCGTACGTCGCGCAACTCCTGCGGCGCAATAGTGACAGGAGCACGCTTCGTGACCTTATACCGCTTGAGCGTGATTTTGCCCTCCTGATGATCCTTAAGCTCCTGCATACCCGTCATCAGTTCACTGAAAATATCGCGTTCAGTCATGTCTCAACCCTTTTTTGATCACATTCAGCGCGGTCGCCAGGGCATCACGCTGCTGCTTCGTAAGATCGTCGCGTTGGTCTTTATCGTAGATGGTAAACAGGATGAACTGGCCTTGTTCGTCCGTCCAGTAATAGATAATCCTGATGCCACCTCTGGCCCCCTTGTGTCGGCGCTCATCCCTGAAACGAACCTTACGCAGTCCGCCGGTATCGGGTATCACATCACCCTTTTCAGGGTCAGCCAGCAACATATTTTGAAATCGCCGATACTGATCATCATTCAGATAGTCAGCCCGGTATTTCTGAAAGCTGGAAAGCTCGATGAATAATGCGTCCATGTATAGTCTATTTCCCTATCCCCATGCAGGGGATACTTTATCCTTAAGTTGGGGACACTTCAAACAGTGACTGTTTTTTTTCGACGCCCATCAACTGATATTTCTCCTGGTTCCCTGCTCCACCACCTCACTCAACCGCCCGACCAGCTTACGGACCTTATCAGGAATAAAACGGGCATCCGGGAACACGGCATAGAGATAACGATCGGGAAGCCGCCAGTCCGGTAACACCCGCACCAGTCGGCCGGAGGCCAGCGCGTCTGCGCCAGGCAGCGTCTGTAAGCCGCCAATCCCGAGGCCTGCTTCAAGAGCCTGCATCAAGGCATCGCTGTTATTAGACCGAAACACGCTTTCCACCGGAACAGAAATTCTCATGCTCTCAGAGACCAGATGCAGCGGTGCATCGGTCGCTATACCGCTAAAACGTATATGTGGATGGCGCATAAGGTCATCGGGCGTCTGCAGTGTGCCGTTTCGCGCTATCCACTCAGGGGAAGCCACCAGCACGGTTTCAACCGTGGCGAGCGAACGGGCAGCCAGCATGGCGGGTGGCGACTCGCTGAGACGAATCGCCACATCAACGCCCTCCGCAACGAGATCCGACAGGCGATCCTCCAGCGCAATATTCAGACGCAGCGCGGGATGCGCCTGCTGGAAGGCGATCAGATGCGGCATCAGCCGCTGCCCGATGCCGCTCGGTAACTGAATATACAGTCTGCCGTGAAGCGGCTGCGAGCCGGGCCGTAATTGCTGCTCCAGTTCCTGCATCGCACCAAGCAGTTGCCTGACCTGCTGCAGATAATGGTGACCCTGCTCCGTCAGCGCCATTTTTCGCGTGGTACGGTGCAGCAGCACCACGCCCAGCGCCTCCTCCAGCGCGGCAATCTGCTGGCTCACGGCAGACTGCTTCATACCGTTTTGCCGCGCCGCCGCCGAAAACGATCCTGCTTCCGCGACGCGGATGAAGGTCTGAATCGCAGTCAGTTTGTTCTGCATTTATCGTTTTTCCTGATAAGTGATATCCGGTTTCGGGGATTTAATCAGAATTTAACGCAGGTGAGAATGCGGCTTCTTTCTTAACCGGATAGCGATCATGAAAACAACACAGGGCAAAAAGGTTGCGCTGGTAGCGGGTGCCAGTGGAATTGTGGGTCAGCAACTGACTCAGGCGCTGGTCGCAGACCAGTGGCAGGTAATCACGCTGACCCATCGCTCAGGTTCTGCTACAGGCGGCACAGCGGCTGTTGCGGTGAATCTGCGCGACCGCCTGCAGAGCCAGCAACGGCTGGCATCACTCACCGACGTTACGCATATCTTCTACAGCGCCTGGCTCAATGCTGCTGACTGGGCAGCGATGGTCGGACCCAATCTCACCATGTTGCAGAATCTGGTTCAGGTCATGGAGGATGTCGCCCCGCTTGAGCATGTCAGTCTGATGCAAGGATACAAAGTGTATGGCGCACATCTGGGCCGATTCAAAACCCCGGCGCGGGAAAGCGATCCTGGCGTGCCGGGGGCCGAGTTCAACACCGCACAGCTGAACTGGCTGAGCGCTCACCAGCAAGGTAAAGCCTGGCACTGGAGTGCGCCGCGCCCTGGCGTCGTTGGCAGTGACCGGCATGGAAACAGCATGAATCTGGCGCTGAGTCTGGCGCTCTATGCGTCGATCTGCCGCGCGGCGCGGCTCCCTCTGCGCTTCCCGGGTTCGCCGGAAACCTGGCACAGCATGGTCGATTTTACCGATGCTGAACTGCTGGCCGATGCCACCCTCTGGGCTTCGTGCAGCGCTGACGCGCGTAATCAGGCATTCAATATTAACAATGGTGATCTCTGGCGCTGGAGTGAGCTGTGGCCGGTGATTGCAGCGTGGTTTGAACTGGAGATTGCCCCGCCGGTTTCGCTGTCATTCCGGCAGATGTTTCAGGATTATCGTGCGCTGTGGCGGCAAATCGCCGTGGAGCATTCCTTAATTGAAGCGGATATTCAGGCACTCAGTGACGGTGCTTTCGCTGATTTTGTTTTCGGCTGGAATTACGACATGTTTGGCGACGGCAGCAAGCTGCGGCGGGCAGGCTTTCACGGTTATCGCGCGACGGATGAGATGTTCTGCGATCTGTTTGCCCGCTTTCGGGCGGCGCGCGTTATTCCGTGATGCGTCCGTGAAAGCACAGAGAGCGAGAATATCGCTCTCTGCATCGGGCTGGGTTTAGCGCCCTTTCTTCTTCCGTCCAGGCTGGACAAAGCGCTTGCGCGAGGCGCCAGCCGCATCCGCTTTCTCAGCCGGTTTCGCGGCACTTTTCTGCGGTTTCTTAGCGGCAGCTGCTTTAGCCGGAGCTTTGGCTTTCTTCGCGGGTTTATCTTCTGAAGAGGAGTTCTCCAGCAGTTTAAACAGCTCAACGAGTTCGTCGTCGGTGAGGTCGCGCCATTCGCCCAGCGGCAACCCCTTAAGATTGACGTTCATGATGCGGGTGCGCTCAAGCTTCGTCACTTCAAAGCCGAAATGCTTACACATGCGACGGATCTGGCGATTCAGACCCTGAACCAGCGTAATACGGAAGACAAACGGCGCTTCCTTTTTCACTTTGCACTTTTTGGTCACCGTGCCCAGCATCGGCACGCCTGCGCTCATCCCGGCAATAAATTCATCGGTGATCGGCTTGTCGACGGTAACAACATACTCTTTTTCATGATTGTTACCGGCGCGCAGGATCTTGTTGACCAGGTCGCCGTGGTTGGTCAGGAAAATCAGGCCCTGAGAGTCTTTATCAAGGCGGCCAATCGGGAAGACGCGCTTGCTGTGATTGACGAAGTCGCTGATGTTATCGCGCTCACCCTCTTCCATGGTGGTGATGATCCCCACCGGTTTATTCAGGGCAATCAGCACCAGGTCGTCTTCATCACGCGGTTCAATCAGCTGACCATTCACCTTCACCACATCGCCTGCAAATACCTGCGCGCCCACAGAGGCGCGTTTGCCGTTAATGAAAACGTTGCCCTGCTCGATGTAACGATCGGCGTCACGACGGGAGCAGATACCGCTCTCGCTGATGTATTTATTAAGACGTGTTGATGAGCCAGTCAGCATGATTCCTCCAAAAAACGCGGACTATACCTTACCGGCGGGGGCTTGCGAAGTCTTTGCACGGGAAACTTTTGCCACATTTCGCCAGCCTTGCGGCAGCGGGCATTCATAGCTCAATCGCCATCTCAATACAGCGCAACGCGCAGCCCGCCAGCTTTGACGGATAGAGACTTTCTCCCAGCGCGTGGAAGCCATGCTGTTCATAGAAGGTCACGGCGTTCGGCGTCGATGCAAGGGTCAACTGACGATAGCCACGCTGCCGCGCCTCCGCTTTGAGGGTATCAATGATCAGGCCAGCCATTCCCTGTCCGGTGAAATCGGGCAGCGTAAAAATAGCTTCGACACTGGCGGCGGCGAGATCCAGCGATCCGGTAGCGACCGGCACACCGGCCGGGCCATCAATCACGAAAAAGGGATTAACGCGGATCATCGCGGGAAAGCTGGCAGGCATGCGGTCTGGCGTCCAGGCGACGATCACATCGGGTGGATAGATCTGCTCGCAGCCGTGACGAATGGCCTGATTTCGGATGTTCCATAAAGTATGCGCCTCTTCAGGCGATGCCTGTCTGACTATCATGCTCCCCTCCGGCTGTAATCGCGTCGCGCTTCGCTACGTTATCACAGCGCGTCCCGGGTGACTGACATTCTGGCCCTGTTGCCGTCGATAGCGTGACGGCAGGCATTCAACGTTTACCGATCCGTTCAGGCATCGCTGCTGCATTGGCAACCCGGTTGTCTCAGCCGTGCCGCATTTGCAACACATCCGGCTAGCCTCAAGCTGGTTACCCCTTTAAAAACAGTCTATTAGTTTATGGCACGGTTACTGCTTAGCTTTTCGTTATATCGGAAAGTTTGGAAAAAATGAGCGCCACATTAATTCAGCTATATAAGGAGAGACTATGTCCGCTTCACAGCCTTTACAGTTCGCCTACTGGGTTCCGAATGTCTCAGGCGGATTGGTGATCAGTCAGATAGAGCAGCGAACCCGCTGGGATGCTGCCTACAACCGTAAACTGGCGCAGATCGCCGAACAGGCGGGTTTTGATTATGCGCTGACGCAGATCCGGTTTACTGCCGGGTATGGCGCAGACAATCAGCATGAATCCGTCACCTTCTCGCAGGACCTGCTCAGTCACACCTCGAAGTTAAAAGTGATCGCCGCGCTGCTGCCTGGCCCGTGGAATCCGGTATTAGCGGCAAAGCAGATCGCCACCATCAGCCATCTCTATGGGCCACGTATCGCCGTTAACATCGTCAGCGGCTGGTTCCGGGGCGAATTCAAAGCGATTGGTGAACCCTGGCTCGATCATGAAGAGCGCTATCTGCGTTCCGAAGAGTTTATTCGCTGCCTGCAAGGCATCTGGCGCGAAGAGAATTTTACTTTTGCGGGTGATTTTTATCGCTTTCGCGATTACGCCATGAAACCCAAGCCGTTGTCTCCATTACCGGAAATTTTCCAGGGCGGCAGCTCACGTGCGGCGCGCGACATGGCTTCACGGGTGTCAGACTGGTATTTCACTAATGGAAATACGCCGGACGGCGTCCGTCTGCAGATCGCGGATATCCGTGAAAAAGCGGCTCGCAATCAGCATCAGGTCAGAATCGGACTGAATGGATTTGTGATTGCGCGGGAGAGTGAACAGCAGGCGCAGGCGGTGCTTCAGGAGATCATCAGCAAAGCCAACCCGGATGCGGTGAAAGGCTTCCAGCATGAGGTCAAAAATGCAGGCAGTGCTTCACCCGAAGGTGAAGGCAACTGGGCGAAATCATCGTTTGAGGATCTGGTGCAGTACAACGATGGCTTCAAAACCAATCTGATTGGCACACCACAGCAGATTGCTGAAAGGATCATCGAACTTAAGCAGGCCGGTGTCGATCTGCTGCTGCTGGCGTTTCTGCACTTTCACGAAGAGGTGGAATTCTTTGGCCGCGAAGTGATACCGCGCGTTCGTGAGCTGGAGGCGCAGGCGGCACTGATCGAAGCGTGAAAACCGTACGCCAGGGCGAGTTTAACGCTCTGCCGCCCCGGCGTAATGAATAACGCGCAACGTCGTCTGCCGCAATGTTTCAGACAGCGGCAGACGATCTCTGCACGGCCTTTTGATACCGCTTATCATTTAAAAACGGGCGTTAAGACCGACGTTCCATGTCACCTGGTGATAGTCGCTGTTACCTGTCACCGCTAAAACGCCGGCAAATGCGTTCACTGATGTGCCAATGGGCACGCTTGCGCCCAGAGCCATGTTGATCCAGTTATCATCCCGTGACCCGCTGCTGCGGGTAAAGGCGGTGCGGGTCGATTTCAGTCCGGCGGTAACAGCAGAGTCGCTGTCGCCGAACTGATGGTTGTAACTGACCTGCGCCCAGGGATTGATCACTAAATCTTTGCTGTCGATACGCCAGCCCACCGAGCCGATTTGGGAGTGCAGCGTCTGGTCACCAAAGCGCATCGAGGTACTGCTGTTCCCTTCTTCTCTGTAGCCATCAACCTGGGTGTAGTCGAGCGCATAGCTGGCCATCGGGCCGGTGGAGACATAGCGGCCCAGCGGTAGATCCCAGCCGGTCTGCACCCGCATTCCCAGCACCTTGCCGTCGCTGCTGCCCTTCTCCGTGCGGGTCGCCGGTCCCAGTCTGACCTTACGCTCAATATCATCAAAGTTAAGATCGGCGTAATGGGCATCTGCATTAATCCATCCCCGATCCAGATAATTTAACTGGCTCCACAGCGTTACCAGATTGCCGCGTAAACGGTAATCAAAGCGCGACGAGGGATCCTGTCGTTGCGAGGTGGTGGAGAGCATGGCGCCGGCCTGCCAGTGATCGCTTAGCTGATAGCCCACACCCACGGTGCCGGTGGCGCTGGTGGCATCACCGTCCAGCAGGCTGTCGCCGCGGAAATCTCGCTGCTGTCCGGCATAGCCACCGAAAACGGTAAACTCTCCGGTGCTGGCAGGCTGCTGACGCTGCTGTTGCAGATGGCCATCCAGCGTATTCTGCGCATCACCCACCAGCATCGACGGTGCCTGACTTAGCGCGGCCACCTGCAGCGGCGCATTCAGCACCGACTGAATATAATCGGCGATCAGCGCATGCACTGCCGGGCTGGGATGCAGCCGGTCGGCGAACAGATATTGCTGTGACTGCGAAAATCCTGGCGTCGAGGAGGTGCAGTCCATGGATGAGACGCCGGGCGGACAGGCCATGCCCGCCGTGTTGCTGAGTCCATACAGGCGCGGGTTATCAATCACCTCATTAAACAGGCCATTAATATCCACTCGCGCGATGTTACCGCGTGCCGCCACCAGGCCCTGTTCCTCCGCCTGGTTGTAACGATCAGTGAGCGCCGCCGCCTCCTGACTCAGCAACTGCCAGGCGGCAATCAGCTGTTGTGCAAGGGCATCGCGGATCAGCGGAATCGAAGAGACCTGACCAGCGGCCTCGTTAAGCGCGGTTTCAATCGCCTGTTCTCTGGCGGCACGATCTGGCGTGGTGGTGGCGCTCAGCGACTGAAACAGCGCCGCCGTGGCAGGCTGTGCGGCCGGACCCAGCACCTGCAGAATCGCCTGAAGCAGCGCGGGCGTCGCCCCGACATTCGGCACCGTCGGCACAATCACCGTGCCGGCCCCGGCATCCAGCAACCGGCTGACCTGTGAGGCCGCGGCACTGGCGCTGTTATCCACGATCTGCTGCGCAGCGAGCGGTGCAAGGGCTGCCGCCGCTAAGTCATTGCCGCCAATCCAGTGAATATAGAGTCCGTCCTTATCAGCGCGTCCGTCGCGCGCCGCCAGGTAACGATCAAGCTGATCCTGGGTATTAAATAATGGATTGATCGCGGGCACTGCGACGGCACCGCCCTCGGCATAGTTGTTACCGCCCTGGGATGAGGGGCGCAGAGTGTCACCCAGCGACTGCGCCAGGATCTCGTCATAGAGCGGATGGGTCGCACCATCATAGGTAAAACGTCCTACGTTTCCGCCATCGCTGAGACTGTCACCAAAGACGGTAAGGTCACTCCATGCCATTGCAGGCAGCGGCGACAGCAGGCTCAGGGTGGCACAGCAGAAAAGGTATTGCGCGTGAAGGGGTTTCATCAGCAGCTCCGCACAAAACAAAGTAAAGGGAGAAAAAGTAAAGCCGCACCCGGAGGTGCAGCACGCTGTAAGCGTAGTCGCCAGAGGAAACTGGCTGATGAAAAGAGGCGATCGCGCTCGCAAAGCGGGAAAATTTGACTTAAAGCAGAGCCGCGACAATGTGGTTTATTGGGAAACTCCGGTCACGGCTCAATTTTGCAGATTACTTTTTGCTGGCGGGTTTCAGCCCGCGATAGAGATCCTGTAGCCGTTTCATAGTCTTAACGGTGCGCTGCGGCAGCGTCGACGCCACCGACAGGATTAGCATCTCCAGACAGACCATAATCGTGCCGTGCAGCGGAATGCGCCCCTTCTCGCCACCACGGGGCACATTGATCACCACATCCGCCTCACGCGCGAAAAACGAGTCGGTGGCGTTGGTGAGCAGGATAATCGGGATATCCAGCCGTTTCGCTTCGCGCACCACGGTAGTCCCTTCCCGGTGCGCCGACTGCTGCGCCATCATTATCAGCACGTCGCCACGCTGCAGCGCCAGCATCTGTTCTGCCAGCGCAATGCCGGCGCGATTAAGCGAAAAGGCGGGCAGGCCGATGCGGTTCAGCAGCCGCACGCTGTAATCCGCCAGAATACCCGAGGCGTTAATGCCAAAAATAGCCACTTCCCGCGCTTCACTCAGCAACGCCACGGCATCTGCTACTGCCACCCGGTTCTGCGGCTGCGACAGCACCTCACAGGCGTGCCGGTGACCCGCAAGTACGAAGTCGATGGCGCTGTTCACATCACTGGTCACCTCACTGACCGTGGTGATCATCTTATCTTCCGAGGTCAGTGAGGGACCAAACCAGGCCCTGAGCGTCTGTTTGAGATCGCGCAGTCCGCTAAATCCCAGCGCCTGAATGGCACGGATTACGGTGGCGTCAGAGGTCGCGTTCGCCACGGCGATCTCCATCGCAGTACTTTCAAGCACCGTTTCACGCTGTTGATCGATATAGCGCGCTACCGCCAGCAGACGAGGCGAGAGCTGCTTTTCGCGGGCGCGCAGACGCTCTGCCACCACATCCACCCTGTTTTTAACTGGCCGGTTCTGTTTCATGCTGTTCCTGCTGCTGGGATAAACGCTGTAAAAATGTAGTGAATGGCTTAATCCGTTTTCTTTTTCACCTGCAAAAGATAGGGATTTATGCCTCAAACAGTATTTAATACGGAAATAAATTCAATCTATTCAATAATCTGAATCACACACGCATCTGATTACCGGTGAATGTACCCTTAGCCATAATTGTAGTGATTTAGGTACAAATTATGTTTACTACTACATTACCTGATGTTTGAATGATTCTCAATTACAGATGAGAAGCATTGTCGTCCGGGTGTCGTAATGTTCGCCGAGTCCTGATGCTGATCGCCTCTGTTTAAACCGCTGCATCCTGCAGAACACCTTCAGGGAAGCCCGGCGTAGTCGTCAGCCATCGGGCCTTTTTAGCTTCAGAAACAGATACGAAAAGAAAAATGAAAAACAGAGATTCGCGATATCCGGCCCGGCACCCCGCTCTGGTCGTGGCGATCTGCGGCAGCATGCTGTTGCCGCAGGTCAGTGCAGCAACCGACAGCGCATCAGATATGACCGTGACCGCCGATGCCAGCTCAGAGGGAAATTACAGCGCCAGCGAAACCAGCGTTGCCAGTAAAATGCCAACCGCGCGACTCGATGAAGCACAATCGGTCAGCGTGGTGACGCAGCAGCAGCTGGAAGATTTCCAGGCCAGCTCACTGGCGGATGCGATGCGCTTTGTCAGCGGCGTCACCGAGGCCAATACGCTGGGCGGCACCGAAGATGGCTTTGTACGACGCGGTTTTGGCAGTAATGCCGATGGGTCGGTTTATCGTGATGGCATCCGCAGCAGTCAGGGACTCAATTTTGATGCCACGACCGAACGGGTTGAGGTGCTGAAAGGCTCCTCCTCGCTGCTGTATGGCATTCAGAATCCGGGCGGGATTATCAATGTGGTCAGCAAAAAGCCACAATACAGCTGGCACTCCAGCGTTACCGGACGTTACGCCAGTGAAGGTGGCGGTGCGGGCACGCTGGATGTCACCGGCCCGCTGGGCAATGGCTTTGCCTTCCGGCTCATCGCCGAAAAGCAGAATCAGGATTACTGGCGCAACTTTGGCAGCGAAGAGCACACGCTGCTGGCACCCTCTCTGCAATGGTTTGGCGAGCAGGCCAGCTTTCTGATCAGCTATGCCGACTACCGTTATGACATTCCCTACGATCGCGGCACCGCCTTTATCGACGGTAAGCCGATCAATATTGGCTATAAAGATCGTCTGGATGACAAAGCCAATCACGCATGGGGCCATAACAAAACGCTCAATGCCCACTATGACTGGGAGTTTAATGATGAGTGGCGCACCCGGTTCACCCTGGGCTGGAATCAGCGGCGCTATGACAACAATGAGGTGCGCGTGACGGCGGTCAATGCCAGCACGGGCGTGGTTACTCGTCGCGCCGATGCCAACCGCGGGTTTAACCACAAAACCAAATATGTGAGCTGGGATCTGCTGGGCAACCCGGAAATTCTGGGCATGCAGCATGCGCTGGTGGTGGGCACCGACTACGAGATGAACCAGACTTATCGTGCCCATCAGTATCTGGGCAAGGTCAATCGCCAGTTCAGTTACTTCAATCCCGACTATGACATCCTGTCACCGGTTACAGATGACAGCACGGAAAACACCACCGGCGCTAATAACCTGAACCGTATCCATAGCCGATCGCTTTACGCCAAAGACAGTATTTCACTCACACAGGACTGGATTCTGGTGCTGGGCGGCCGTTATCAGCATTATGAGCAGCGCGCCTCCCGCGGCGTTAATCCCCAGTCAGAAATCCTGAATGATGAGGGCAATAAGTTCCTGCCGCAGGCGGGGGTAATCTACAAACTCACGCCTGACCTCTCTTTTTACACCAGCGTCAGCAAATCGTTTACGCCATCCACCGATGTGGATGATGACGGTAATGTCGGCAAGCCTGAACAGGGCACGAGCTGGGAAGTCGGCAGCAAATGGCAGCTTTCGCCGAAACTGCTGGCAACAGTGGCGCTCTACCGGATTGATGAAAAGGCGATGTCGCTGAACATCAATGGCAGCACGCGGGCCATCGACAAAGCACGCTCGACCGGCGCTGAATTTGAGCTCAACGGCGAAATCGCGCCCGGCTGGGATTTGAGTGCCAACTACAGCTATGATCAGGCAGAGATCGTAAGCGATCGGGTGAATCCGGAAAACAACGGCAATCGCCTGCAGAATGCGCCGCGTCATGCCGGTGCGCTCTATCTGAGTCATGAGATGCAGATCACCAGCCTGCCCGGCACGTTCAGGCTCGGCGGTGGCGCGCGCTACGTCGGCAGCCGTGCGGGCGATCCTGATAACAGTTTCACCCTACCCGACTATGTCGTGGCAGACAGCTTCGTGGCGTGGAACAACCGCCTGTTTGGTGAAAAAACCCAGCTGCGTCTGAATATCAATAATCTGTTTAACCAGCACTACTACAGTTCAAGCGGCGGCAACCTGCGCGTCCGTGAAGGCGAAACCCGTAATCTGATGGTACAGGCCCGTGTGGAATTTTAACTCGCTACGTTCGGCGCTGCTGACGGTCACTGTGATGCTGGTCAGCGCGGGTGCACATGCCCGTACGCTGACCGATATCACCGGTCGTCAGGTCACGATTCCCGACCATCCGCAGCGCATTGTGCTGGGTGAAAGCCGGATGCTCTACAGCGTTGCACTGCTGACGCCCGGTAATCCGCTGCAGCATATTGCCGGCTGGCCGCAGGATCTGAAAAAGTACGATCCTCAGACCTGGCAGATTTTTGCCCGCCAGTTTCCCCGGATGGAGACAATTCCGGTAGTGGGGCTGGATGGCGTTAACGATATGAATCCCGAACAGGTGATCGCGCTTAAGCCAGATGTGGTGATCCTGCCGCAGCTGGCACGCGACAGTGAAAACGGCGCCGTGCTGGAGAAGATGCTCGCTGCGGCCCATATCCCGGTGGTGAAGATCGATCTGCGGGTTAATCTGCTTAAAAACACCGAGCGCAGCATCATTTTGCTGGGTGAGGTGCTGAATCAGCCGCAGCGTGCGGCTGAGTTTAATCACTTCTACCGCAGCCACATGCAGCGCATTGCCGATCGGCTGGCGAGTTATCACGGCCCGAAACCATCCGTGCTGCTGCAGCTGCATCTTGGACGGCGCAGCGAATGCTGCGTCACCTCGGTGAATGGCAATCTGGGTGAGCTGCTGACATTTGCCGGTGGCAATAACATCGCCAGCCAGCAGATTAAAGGCGTGTTCGGGCGGCTGAGTGAGGAGCGCGTGATTGCTGCCCAGCCGGAGTATTACTTTGCCACCGGCAGCGGCAGCGCCGATGAGGCGGGCGCGCTGAAGCTCGGCCCCGCCGTCACCACGCTCCAGACCCGGCAGAGCCTGCTGGCACTGACCGGTCAGCAGAACGCACTGAAACAGCTGACCGCGCTACGGGAGGGTCATACCGGAGCCCTCTGGCACAATTTTTATCTCAGCCCGTGGCACGTCGTAGCGACCGAGTTCTTTGCTACTACGCTCTACCCGCAGCTGTTCCGCGACGTCGATCCCGAACAGACGTTACAGCAGCTTTTTCGTGATTTCCTGCCCATCCCTTATTCGGGCAGCTATCTTTATCGACTGGCACCTGAGAAGACTGCGGGATCAGGCGGCTGACGGCTCACTATTCTTCACCCGGACGATATCGGCCATGACCGACAGCGCAATCTCCGCCGGGGTTTTGCTGCCGATAGGCAGGCCGATGGGCGCATGGATGCGGTCCAGTTCGGCCCGATCCATCCCCGCGATCTGTTGCAGACGCGCCCGTCGTTTCTCGCTGTTTTTCGCCGAACCCATAATGCCGATGTAGAACGCAGGTGTTGCAATCGCCTCCATCATCGTCAGGTCATCAATGCGCGGATCGTGAGTCAGTGCCACAATCGCCACCGCGGCGTGCGCCCCATTCAGTTCCAGCCAGCGCGCCGGATGCTGTGATACGAGCGTCACGTTGTCCGCGTCGCTGAAATGGCTCTCCAGCTCCGTCCGCATTTCCGGTCGGTGCTCACAGACCCGGACGTGAAAGCCCAGCATCTGTCCCAGCCGGATGCACTCGTGTGCCACGCTGGAGTAGCCCGCGATCAGCAGTTCCGGTATCGCGCCAACCGGCAGTAACAACTGCTGCTCGCTGGCATCCAGTGCGGGCAGCCTCCTGTCGGCGGCAATCGCCTCCCACTGCGCGCGCTCGCCCGGCCGTATCATTTTTACCAGCGGCTGTTGCCCGCTCAGCGCGCGCTGCATCGCCGTCAGCAGCGCCAGCGTGGCGTCATCGGGCGGCAGAAACTCGATGACGATTTCCAGACTGCCGCCGCACGGCAGGCTGACATCAGGACGCATCCCGCCCTCGCCGTAGCGTACCCGCTGACTGCTGGCGCGGTACGCCCCCGCCGCCAGCTGCGCCAGAAAATCCTCTTCGATGCAGCCGCCCGACAGCGATCCGCAATACGCGCCGGTTTCATTAACCGTCATGAGGGTCCCGGGTGCGCGCGGCGAAGAGCCATAGGTGCGCAGCACCGTGCAGAGCCAGACCTGCTGGCCCGCCTGGCAACTGCTCAGTGCCGCATTAATCACGCGTTGATCCAGCGTTATCATGAAAATTCCTTTATCAGCTGCAGATCGGCAGGAAAATCGATATCACAGAGGCAGCCGCGATCGTGAAGCGGCAGCCGGACAGCCTGTGACTTCACGATTGTCTGGGGTCCGGCATCGCCCTGTAACGTGCTCAGCACTGGAAAAAAGTGATTCTGAAAGCCCACCGGATGGCCCGGCCTGCCCTCAATGACTGGCCTGACGATCGGCGAATCCGCCAGTGCGGCACTGACGGCGCGGTAACTTTCAGGCGTCACAAACGGCATATCGCCCAGCGCAATCAGCCAGCCATCGTAGTCACGGCTGGCATTAACGCCCGCTGCGATGGACTCGCCCAGCCCGCCGCTGTCGCACAGCACGACAGTCGCCCGTGAGCAGAGCGACTGGATTGCCAGTGCGTCGGGACGGGTCACCACGAACAGGTCAAGCCCGCTGGCAACGGCCTGATCCAGCGTGCGCTGCAATACCGCTTTGCCTTCAAGGTCAGCCAGCAGCTTATGCCCACCCGCCTGCTGGCGAAAACGTTGACTCAGCCCGGCGGCCAGTACAATCAGCGCAATCTTCACTCTCTTTCTCCGCTATGCGTGAAAAACGGGCGCAGGCTTAGCCCGCGCCCGCATAACCACACTCCGGCCTGCTGGCAGCAGGTCAGCAAGCGGTTCAGATAAGCTTGTCGAGCGTAATCGGCAGATCGCGTACGCGCTTGCCGGTGGCATGGAACACCGCATTACTGATTGCTGCCGCAACGCCGACGATACCCAGTTCACCCACCGGTTTGCCGCCCATGGTGGTCGCCTCAAAATCGGGCTCGCCCACGTTGATGGTAGTAATGCTCGGGATGTCGCCATTCACCGGCACTAAGTAATCTGCGAGGTTATTGTTGATTACCCGACCGTTACGCGGATCGATGATGCCCTCCTCCATCAGCGCCTGACCCACTCCCATGATCATGCCGCCAATCCACTGGCTGCGCGCCAGTTTCGGGTTATAGAGACGACCGCTGTCGAGCGCGGCTACCATCCGTTTGACCCGGATGGTACCGAAGTCTTCATCGACCCGGACCTCAACAAACTGCGCACTCCAGCTGTGGGCAGAGAATTTTTCGGGGCGAGTGCCGTCATTAAGATTACGCACCATCTTGTCGCGTTCGCTCTCTGACATATCGTCCGGGAAGGTTCCGCCTTTCACCGTCAGACTCTCTGCCGGGGCTAGCGTCGCCAGCTGAGCAAAGGAAACGGCGAGATCGCTGCGCTGATTGTGCTGCACCCCGTCGCCTTTCAGCGTGAGCTGAGACGCAGGCGTGCCTTTCAGTGGCGACTGTGGCAGTTCGCTGGCCAGCTTCAGCAGCTGGTCGCGCATCCGTTTGGCCGTGTCGTTCACCGCCGCGGTCACGTTGCCCGCCAGCTGCGATCCGCCCGCTACACCCGCGCGCGGCAGCGCGGTATCACCCAGCTGCACCTCAATGGTGGTGGACGCGACACCCAGAATATCGGCAGCGGTCTGCGCCAGAATGGTATAGGTTCCGGTGCCGATATCTGCACCGCCGCACTGCACCACAAATTTGCCCTGCGGCGTCAGGATAATTTTCGCTTCGGCAGGGAGTTTGTTGACCGGATAGGTGCCGGAGGCCATGCCCCAGCCAATCAGTTCACGCCCTTCGCGCATTGAGCGCGGCGTCATGATGCGCTTGTCCCAGCCAAAGGCTTCTGCGCCTTTCTGATAGGCTTCTTTCAGACGGCGAGAACTCCACGGCAGGTCGAGCTGATAATCTTTATCTGCCCAGTTGCGCAGACGCAGCTCCAGCGGATCGATGTTCAGGGCATAGGCCATCTCATCCATCGCCACTTCCAGTCCAAAAGCGCTTGGGTTTTCACCTGGCGCCCTCATCCAGCCTGGCGTCACCGTATTAATCGGCCTGACCTGATGCTGCGCGGAAACGTTGCCTACCGCATACATGCGGGCGGTGACTTTGCTGCAGTTCTCGGCGAACACATCAATGAGTGACGTTTCACTGAAGCTGCGCTGGATAATTGCCTGGATTTTGCCGTCGCGGGATGCGCCCAGCTCCAGCTGCTGCGAGGTCGCCGGACGCCCGCCAAGACCGGTAAAAGTCTGCGGACGGGTCAGCGACACTTTGACCGGGCGCTTCAGCGCACGCGATGCCGCCGTCGCCAGCGCAACATGGGTGTAAGGCACCGGCTTAGAGCCAAATCCACCGCCGACATACGGCGAGATGATCCGCACGTCTTCAACCTCAATGCCCATCCACTCGGCAATCTCTACCTGCGCGCCGGCTACCCACTGGCTCGGCTCCCAGACGGTAATGCGCCCATCCTGCCACTCCGCCACACAGGCGTGCGGCTCCATCGGCATGTTGTATTCACGCGGGGTGGTGTAACGCTGGCTCAGGCGCACCTCGGCCTGCTGCATCGCCGACTGGGCATCGCCCATATCGATATCCTGCTTCGGGAGCGGTTTCGGCTCGACGCCCTCATCGGTGGCAAAAATCAGTGCATCAGACGTTTCATACTCAATCTCCACCAGCGAGGCAGCATAGGTCGCCTGCTCAAACGTCTCAGCCACGACCAGACCAATGTTCTGACCGTTGTGAATAATCACATCGTCCTGAATCGGGGTGTAGGTTGACTGCGCCGCGCCGCCATCGGCAATCGCCGTGGGTTTGTTGATCTTCAGCGTGTTCAGATGGGTATAGACCGCCAGCACGCCTGAGGCCTGCTGTGCCTTTTCCGTCGACATGCGGCTGATACGACCGCTGGCGACGGTGGACTGGATCACGACGCCATAGAGGGGATTTTCCGGCTGATGTTCTAACGCATAGCGCGCTTCACCGATGACTTTGACCCTGCCGTCGCCACGCGAGCGGGCAGCGCCCAGGCCTTCAATCCGGGTGTCTGCCGCTGAGTTCGCGTTGATCACATCCGGACGCGCGTTGTCGTTTACTTCACTCATGCGGTTTCTCCTGCTGCCATCAGCGCGCGTGCAATCACTCGCGGCGCCAGTTTTACTTTATAGGCGTTGTGAGTCAGCGCCTGCGTCTCCTGAGTAATCCGTTCTGCCGCCTGAAACACCGTCTCTTCATCAAACGGCTGGCCTTCCAGCGCCTGCTCGACCGATCGGACGCGCCAGGGTTTAGTGGCGACACCGCCCAGGGCGATGTGCACGTCACGCATCACGCCGTTTTCCAGCGTGAAGCCTGCGGCCGCGCTGGCTGCTGCAAACTCATAGGAGCTGCGGTCGCGGACTTTGAGGTAGTGTGAGTGGCGGAGTGACTCGGTTTGCGGCACTTCAATGGCCACAATGATCTCGTCATCGCGCAGATCGTGCTCACGATCAGGCGTATCACCCGGCAGCAGGAAGAAGTCATCAATTGCGATGCGACGGATTTCGCCCTGCTGATTCTGCAGAACGACGATGGCGTCAAACGCCACCAGCGCAACCGCCAGATCGCCAGGATAGACTGCAATGCAGCTGTCGCTGGCACCCAGAATTGCGTGATTGCTGTTGACGCCATCCAGGGCGGCGCAGCCGGAACCAGGATTGCGTTTGTTGCAGGCCGGGAACGTTGCCGGGTCACGGTAGTAGTTACAACGGGTGCGCTGACGTAAATTCCCGCCCAGCGACGCCATATTACGAATCTGCGGTGAGGCAGCCTGCCACAGGCTGCCATAGATGGCAGGCGCGCTCTGCTGGCAGGTGGGATGATCGGCCAGCTGGCTCATGGTGACCAGTGCACCAGCGGTGATCTTATCGTCATCAAACTGCAGGTTTTTCAGCGCCGTTAAGCCGCTGATGCCAATTACCTGTGGTGGCGTGAAGACACCACACTTCATCAGATCGAGCTGCGTCGTGCCGCCCGCCAGCAACTGACTGCCCGACTGCTGTTTCAGAGTGGCAGCCTCTTCAGGTGACTGCGCAACTTTCCAGCTGAATTCATTCATGCGGACTCCTTCGCCATCTCAGCAGCGGCCTGTTTAATCGCATCGACGATGTGCGGATAAGCCCCGCAACGGCAGAGATTGCCGCTCATGTATTCACGGATCTCATCGTCTGAACCGGCATGACCCTCTTTGATGCAGGCGACGGCGGACATAATCTGTCCCGGCGTGCAGTAGCCACACTGGAAGGCATCATTCTCCATAAAGCAGCGCTGCACCGGATGCAGTTCACCCTCGGTGGAGGCCAGCCCTTCAATGCTGGTGACGTCAGCGCCATCCGCCTGGGCCGCCAGCGTCAGGCAGCTCAGCACCCGCTGACCATTTATCAGCACGGTGCAGGCACCGCATTGTCCCTGATCGCACCCTTTTTTGGTGCCGGTCAGGTTAAGATGCTCACGCAGCGCATCCAGCAGAGTGACTCGCGGATCGACCTGCATCTGCTGCGACTGACCATTAACCTGCATTGTTAGCGATATTTTTTCCGACATTGTCTGCTTCCCATTGTTGGGGGCTAAAAGATGAAATTTTTATAGGTTTAGTTCTGACGGGAGTTAAATCGGGGAAAATCGTGATAACCCTAATCTTTACGCGCGTATCTCTGTCTTAAGGTTTAGCAGCTTTTTAGCAATCTGACGGGTATGTCGGGAAAAAGTCAGCGTTATCTGAGGAAAAAAAGGAATGCAAAACGCTATATATTATATGATATAACGATTTCATATTATTGATTTTATTTGATATATTCCTGGATCTTTCCAGCCAGTATCGCTTAGAGAATTGATGCAGCCGCTTCACTAATTTTTCCACAAATTGCAGCCCAGACATCATCTGCCAGTCGCAGTGGCAAAGCTGATACAGGCGGAGTGCAAAGGCAGGTCACCTTATAGCGCCAACTCTGGCAGATGAACTGGCGCGTTCAGGCGAGCTTAATCAGACTCGCCTCAGATGGGAGTCTGGCCAGGAAGGTGGCCCCCGGCGAAGTCATACACCAGGATTTTCAGGGGCTATCCATATCCTCTGCGAAAGTGGCAGAAATGCTTAATCCCTTCCGGTGTCAACGATACTGGCCGATTGCTTATCACTCTTTCACTGTGACGATGTTACAGCGACAGGTGAATCGTGATTAGCTGCCACCTATAAGATGCTGACAACGATTTCTGGCGTCCCAGTTATCCCGGGGAAGCGTTTTAAAATCAGACGCAATTCTGGCAGGGTCTGAATAAACAGTAATGGCATAATCCGACGAAATCTCCCGAGCACCATATTTAGTATCAATAAAGTAGCGTTTACCCGCTTGTGGAATAAAGGGAACCCACTGCGAGAGTAAATAGCTTTCCGGGAATCTCGTTTTTTTTCCTTGTGTGTCGTAATCGCTCATTATCGTGTTGAGCTGCTGAAAAGCCATGAGCCTGCCAGGTTTTACCTTTGCTGTCATAACGCGCCCAGCGGAGGGGATAAGATTTGACTCCAGCTGATGACGATCAACCCTGTCATAACAGGTGCCTTTCTTCTCATAGACCGAAAGATAAAATGTACCCACAAATCCCTCTGGATTGATAGCCACCACCGTCGCTGCATCTTTACCTTCGTAATCTGTGTAATTAAGGGGTAAAAGCGTGGAACAGCCAGTGAGGAAAATAACGGGGAAAAACGCAGCAATTCTCATGATTTTCGGGATGACATGCATTTATTTTCTCTTCCTAAGATGCGATATGCTGGACGCGATCAGCGAACGGGAATGACATTTAACGATATTTATTGACTAAATAAGATTTACAATTACTTTAACAAAAGAGGCAGGGCTGCCGGGCTGAAAGTTTATTTATATAAATCATCTTATTGATTCAGTTGTGAATTATATGCGCACCTAATATTTCCATCTTTTTGCTGAAAACATTAAAAAGCCCCAAAGGGGCTTTGAGTGACATTATCATCTGGCGTACAGAATCGAATCAGAACCGGTATTGCAGACCAGCTGTAATGGTATAGTTTTTATTTGATATACCCGCCGCATCTCCACCAATTGATGCTGATTCACCAGAAAATCTGTCAATAATCTGCGTGCTGCCTTTGCCTTCTTCATATTTGCTGTAGGTGAACTCGGCAAACACTTTGGCATTTGGCGTGACATAATAGCCAGCATCTACTGATGTTCCGTAATACCGCGAATTAGTCGCTTTCTCGCGGAAGGTAAGATCGCGCATGTAATGCTCGTCATTATCGTGTGCCCACACCCAGTCACTGAATTTAAATAAGGCGTTAAATTCAAAGTCGTTAATACGATACTGGCCTGCAAGGCCAATATATGGCATGGAAAAACGCTGGCTATAACCAATACCGCGCTCGCCTCTTGGGAAATCACCGACAGAAGCGCCGTTATCGTAATTGTATGACCCGCCAAAAGCTGTCCAGCTTAAACGGGTTTCCTGATAACCAGCCGTCAGACCGGCCTTATAGTTATCGCCCTGTAACACCCAGCCCTTAACATTGAGATCGTATTCATTGGCGTAATTAACATCTGTGCGAGGATGGGATGAATGATCCGTCCAGTCAGACTGGTTGTCATCGAGCCAGTCATAATCATCCATATGACCCGAACCAGAAGCCAGAGAAGTCCAGCCTCGCGCATTCAGCGTCAGAAATGAGTATGCATCCCAGGATAATTCGCCTTTGAGAATAGCAACATTCTTTATTTTCCAGTCCAGCTGACTGACTTTGCGACCTGTTTCGGTGTCGTAAACCATCTCATGCGATTTGCCACTCAGCATCCCGGCTGACGTCGACACAGTAAAGCTTTCCGGAGAAAAATCCGGTGAGAACCGACCTGCATCTGCACAGGCTCCGCCTGACAGAGTCGCCATCATCATCACTGCAACGGTGCTTTTTTTCATTTCAGTTCCATATCCATAAAGGTAATCCCTGTACAGCAGCGCCGTTCTTTTCGTAGCACGGCTGCTGCGCTTCTATACTCACCTGCCGGGTCCAGGTCCCGGAACCCTGGCGAAAGTCTGCGCGACGGCTCATGCGAAGCCGCGGGTTTCTTACCCCTTTTGCTCGCAGCTTTGAACCGTTAAGGCAAATTCCTTAATCGGCTGCTTTCTGAAAAACATTAATTATTCTTGTTATTTCGCAGTGCGTCACTCATCAGCCCCTCTTGTGCCCGGCCAGAAAATTGTTTCAGGCGAGCAACTGCTGCGGCTGGCAAATATCCGCCTTATGGGAAAAAGACAAATGAGACGATGACGACAATAAGGAGAGATGTTTTCTGAAGTGAGGTTTTTAACACCACGCCGCACAGGGCACATCACAGGTGCTGTTTTGCATTCTGCAAGATCTGCGGCTGGGCGAAGCTTCTATGCGCAATAGCTCAACTGGCAGTGCCGTGAGATACAGGCAGGTTTGCTCAGGCCTTACCAATGAACGCATCATTCACAATGCGGTCATCTGCCCTTCCACCCGTAGAGTGAACAAAATGGTTAGCGCGGTAGCTGGATTTATTAGCGTTCCAGCTCAGGCTCCGGCATTCTTCTTCAGGTTCGAGCCTGGCCGTAACGCGCATTAAGGCGGCATGGCTGACTCTGCGCGGGATCAGGCGGCAACAGGGGTATCTTTACTCTCCCCCTGTTCCCTTTCATGTTCTTTTTTCTGTGGTCAGAAAGTGAAAACGAATGAGGTCTGAGCGCTGGGTGACAGACAGGTGCCTGTCACCCATCCTCATCGGCCGGAAAAGCAGACCTTCGGAGATGTGGATACTGACGGTGCCTTCAGCAAGTAAACGCCGCCATCAGAGATCATCACACCTGAAATGCGGCCACCATGCCCCGCAGCGCGTGCGCCTGTTCAGAAAGCGACTGAGAAGCTGAAGACGACTCTTCCACCAGTGCGGCGTTATTCTGCGTCACGCTGTCCATTTGCGTCACGGCGACACTGACCTGAGATATACCCTGCATCTGCTCTGATGAGGCAAGGGAAATCGTATCCATCGACACAGCCAGTTCATTCACCATGCCAACAATTTTCATAATGCTGTCGCCGGTTGACGAGGCGACCGTGACGCCGCTTTCGACCTGGGTTACCGCTTCTTCAATAAGCAGTTTTATATCCCGGGCGGCAGAGGCACTGCGCTGCGCCAGTGTCCTGACCTCACCCGCGACAACAGCAAAGCCGCGTCCTTCTTCTCCTGCTCGTGCCGCCTCAACGGCTGCGTTAAGTGCCAGAATGTTAGTCTGAAACGCAATACTTTCAATCACAGAAGTAATGTCCCGGACTTTAGTCGCGCTCATTGATATGGCTTGCATCGTCTCTGCCATACGCTTGACATCTGTTTCCCCGGCGTGGGTAAGGCGCGCAGTTTCACGGGCCGAGTTGGCAGTCTCATGTGCCCCGCTTGCATTGCTTTTTACGGTAGCAGTGAGCTGTTCCATGCTCGCCGCCGTTTCCTGCAGGGCAGCAGCCTGCTGTTCGGTTCGGGAGGAGAGTTCTGTATTACCCTGCGAGATTTCATCTGCGGCCAGCGCTACGGATGCAGATGTATCTCTGATATTTGCCACCATGCTGCGCAGGTTGGCCTGCATAACATCCAGCGAAGCCAGCAGGCTGGAAGTATCGTTATGCCGTAACAGGACAGGCGATGTCAGGTTACCCGACGCAATCGCCGCGGCCAGCGCCTGTGCCTGCACGGGCTCTCCGCCCAGCTGACGCATGAGCGTCCGGATGATGGAGTAACAGGCTGCGATAGCGATGAGGAAAGAAATCAATACCATCACCGACATCAGCGTCGCCGTTTGCGAAGCTGCTGCCCTGGCATCCAGAACGGTTTTCCTGCTTACCTGCATCTGAATAGTCGAAAGCCGATCGAGGGCATTCAGCATTGTTCGCTGTCCGGGCCTTACGGTTTTTAGCAGGTAATCAACGGTTTCGGACTGAGGTGCCTCCATCGCTTTCCTGCCCGCCGTCATGAGCAGACTCAGTGCGGATTCATCCGTCGAGGTCAGATTTTCCAGCGCACTTTTGCCTTCCGCTGAGACGTTTTGCGACATACTGGCCGTCAGCTTGTCCCTGTTCTGGATGTAGATGGCTTTCTGAGCGACTATTCTGTCCCATTCAGGCTGTCTGTCATTCTGTTCATTCAGTAATGCAATATTCCTGACTGCGATCGCCATGTCTCTGGCCGCATTTCGCATGTTCTGAATCAGTTCATAGCGGTAAATTTTATTATTTACAGCGTTTTCCATATCGTCCCTGGCCTGCCAGAGTGCATGAAGTGCCGTCCCGGTGCAGAGAAGAAAAAGGATGATCAGCAGACTATACCCTGCGACAAGACGCGTGGCTATTTTCATATTATTTTCCGTTATATTTTTGAGATTGCTATGTTGCTCTGGTGTTAAGAAATGAGGTTGAATAAAAAACCATGAAAAATTTTCTCTGGTAGCGCCATCAATAACGGCGCGACAGAAAATATATATAGACGATGGGAGAGGAAACTAAGAAATCAGAAAGAGAGGAGCACGCCTGAAAAAATACAACCCATTGATAATTAACAACTAAAAGAATATTCACCAGCAGATTAATTAGTGTTAAAAAACATTTCACGCTACAAATTATTTCTAAGCGTATTTTTTGTTCAACCCGGCTGCATGTATTGCCGTAATCATAAATTCCTAAGGGAGTGCGTTATTTTTTCTGTTTCACATAACAAACCTGAATCTGTGCTGATACCCACATCAATCATTACTGAGAGATTAAATTATCCGCTCTGGGTACAGAGCGGATATCACTACCCGACATGATGCGTCATTCGCTGTTAAAAGCATCAACTTTCAGGCTTGAGAATAAGTCTGTTCAGACGCTCTCCACGCTGAAATCCGAATTTCACCGCGCCCTGGTATTGCATCAGGATGGTTTATCACCGCAGACGCTCTTTTCGTTATACCGATGCTTCAGCCGTTCCCGCTGCCGGGTTTTCCGTCCCGCAATGACCATCGCTACGACAAACACCACAGCAAACAACACTACGATCGTCGGCGCAGGCGCACTGTCGATAAAAAACGAGAGATAAACGCCGCTCAGCGATACCAGCACCGACACCATGACCGCCACCAGCAGCGCATGTGAAAAACGACGGGTGAGCAGCACCGCAATAGCGCCGGGCGCGATCAGCAGGGAGATCGACAGGATGATCCCCACCGCTTTCAGGGTCGCTACAATGGTCAGCGAGACCATGCAGAGCAGCCCGTAATGCAGCAGACGGGCGGGTAAGCCAGAGACCTGTGCCTGCTGAGGGTCGAAGCTGAACAGCATAAAATCACGCCACTTCACCACAATCACCATAACGATGATCAACGCGATAATCGCTGTCTGAACGATATCTGCGCCGGTGATGCCAAGCATGTCTCCAAACAGAATATGATCGAGGTGCACTTCAGGTTTCACGGCGATATAGAGGATTAGCCCCACCGCGAACATGCCGGAGAAGACAATGCCCAGCACGGTGTCCTGCTTAATGCGGCTGTTGTCCTGCAGGAAACCACTGGCGACGGCACAGAACAGCCCAGCAACAAATGCGCCCACCGCCAGCGGCAGTCCTGCCATCCACGCGAGCACGATGCCAGGGAATACTGCATGGCTCATGGCATCGCCCATCAGCGCCCAGCCTTTCAGCACCAGAAACACCGACAGCAGCGCACAGGGGATTGCCACGACCAGCGCGATAAGCAATGCGCTATTCATAAATGCAAACCGGAAAGGGTCAAGGATCCACATCAGCCAGGCTCCTTTTCAGAGTGATGGCGGCCACGACGCCTGTTAGCCAGCAGGCCATGTTTCGGTGCAAAAACAAACGCCAGCAGGAACAGCAGCGTCTGCGCGACCACGATAATGCCGCCCGTTGCGCCATCCAGGTAGTAACTCGCCCAGGCACCCAGAAAACTGGTGATGCTGCCGATCGCGACAGCAATCATCAGCAGACGCGGAAAGCGATCGGTGAGCAGCCAGGCGGTTGCGCCGGGCGTCACCACCAGACAGATCACCAGAAAGGCACCGACGGTTTGCAGCGCCGCCACGGTAGAGACGGCCAGCAGCGTAAAGAAGAGAATTTTCAGCCGTTCAGGCCGGAGTCCGATGGCGCGCGCGTGATTCTCATCAAAGCAGGTGACCATCAGATCTTTCCACTTAAACAGCAGAATGATGATCGACAGCCCGCCAATCAGTGCCAGCTGGAGTATATCGGCTGGCGCAATCGCCAGTATGTTGCCCAGCACAATGGTCTGTATGTTCACGGCAGTCGGATTGAGCGAGACCATAAACAGGCCCAGACCAAAGAAAGAGGAAAAGATCAGGCCAATGATCGCATCTTCTTTTAAGCGGGTGCGCTGATTGAGTAACAGCATGCTGCCCGCTGCCAGCCCGCCGGAAAGAAACGCCCCCAGCGCAAATGGCAGTCCCAGCATGTAAGCGCCCGCGACGCCTGGTACAATAGAGTGTGAAAGCGCGTCACCTATCAGCGACCAGCCCTTGAGCATCAGATAGCAGGAGAGAAACGCGCAAAGTCCGCCCACCATCGCGGAGACCCACATCGCGTTAAGCATGTAGTGATAACCAAAAGGTTCCAGTAACAGCGCCATGCTTAGCTCCCCTCTTCCCGTGCGGCATGAGGTGCAATAAAGGGACGTTCATCATCGGTGATGATCTGATCGTCCAGCCCCTTCACCATCACATGACGCAATACCCCGCTGAACGCGCGCTCAAGATTCGCGGCGGTAAACGTAGTCCGGGTCGGGCCGCTGGCCAGAACGGTGCCTTTTACCATCACGGTGTAATCGCAGAACTCCGTAACCGATCCCAGATTATGGGTTGAGACCAGCATGGTCTTGCCTTCATCACGCAACTCCCCCAGCAGGCTGATGATTCTGGCCTCTGTCTGAACATCCACGCCGGTAAACGGCTCGTCCAGCAGAATCACGCTGCCCTGCTGCGCAATCGCTCGCGCCAGAAACACCCTTTTCTTCTGCCCGCCAGAGAGTTCGCCGATCTGACGATGGCGATAATCCAGCATATCGACCCGCGCCAGCGCCTCACTGACAATCTGCTGGTCATGCGACTTTGGCCGGCGCAGCAGACCCATGTGCCCGTAGCGCCCCATCATTACCACATCTTCCACCAGCACCGGAAACGACCAGTCCACTTCTTCTGACTGCGGCACGTAGGCGACCAGACTCTGGCGCAGCGCCTGGCGGGTCGGCATCCCCAGCACCGAGATGCTGCCGCTGGCGAGCCGCACAAATCCCATCAGCGCTTTAAACAGGGTTGACTTGCCGGATCCATTAACACCCACCAGCGCGGCGATCGATCCGCCCGGCACGCTGAAGCTGGCATCATGCAGCGCAGTATGTCCGTTGCGATAGGTTACCGTGACGCCTGAAACCACAATGGTGTCTGTCATTGCGCTTTCTCTCCCGCTTTAATGCCCTGCACCAGTGTCTCCGTGGTGACTTTGAGCAGATCAAGATAGGTTGGCACTGGTCCCTCCGCATTACTCAGGGAGTCGACGTAAAGCACACCACCGTAATGGGCACCGGTTTCCCGCGCGACCTGGCGGGCGGGCTTATCTGACACGGTGCTTTCACTGAACACCGCCGGAATGGCATTTTTCTTCACCTGGTCAATCACGCGTCTCACCTGCTGCGGCGTACCCTGCTGGTCAGCATTGATCGGCCACAGGTAAAGCTCTTTCATGCCCAGGTCGCGCGCCAGATAGGAGAACGCGCCTTCACTGGTCACCATCCAGCGTTTCTGTTCGGGAATAGCGGCAATCTGCTGGCGCAGCGGATCCAGTGCCGCGGTAATTTTTTGCTTATAGGCGGCAGCGTTCTGACGATAGGTCTCTGCGTTGACCGGGTCATATTTCACCAGCGCATCGCGGATGTTATCGACATAAATCAGCGCATTGTCCGGTGACATCCAGGCGTGCGGATTCGGTTTACCGTTATAAGGCCCTTCGCCAATCCCCATCGGCGTTACACCAGCGGAGACCACCACTTCCGGGACGCCGTCCAGGTGCTGATAAAAGCGCTGAAACCAGCGTTCCAGGTTAAGCCCGTTCGCCATAATTAACTGCGCACCCTGTGCCCGCCGGATGTCGCCGGGCGTGGGCTGATATTCGTGTATTTCAGCACCGGGCTTAGTAATAGAGGTGACCTCCGCGGCATCGCCAGCCACGTTCTCAGCCATGTCAGCTATCACCGTAAACGTTGTCACTATCTTAAATTTTTCTGCTGCATAGCTGCTGCTCGCCATCAGAGTGGTGAGCAGTGCACTCAGTAACAGCGTGGTGAGCTTTTTTATCGGGACCATCAGGCGGACTCCAGAGGTGATTAAAAACAGAACACAATTAGCATAGGCTATTTTTTATAGCACAGGCTATACCTTCCGAACAGCAGGGAGATGTGAAGTTTCTTCAACATTCAGGTTCAGGTGTCAGCTTTTGTAAATCAGCTCAGTTACTCTCTGATATAGATAGGAATATTTTTGATGACGCGTGGCATTCAAGCCGCTTATGGCTTCGCAACAGGCGGGTTTTTCTCCTGCCTGATTCAGTGCCTCAAAATGAGAAAAGAGGTAATGGCATAAAAAAAGCGTTCGACTACGCTTTGCCATCCACGAAAGGAGGTTGCAAGGCCGGATGACACTCTCGCAACAGACGCAGCAATTTCACAATTAAAATAATCTTATTGATAGGCCGAATTAATTAAGCCTGATGAATTTTTTTGCTACAGTTAATGTTACTTACCGCAATCACCCAGGAGGATATTTTGTATTTTTCCAGCGACGAAAAAGCGAATGTCATCATTGGCGAAGCCGCAATGAACCTGTTTAATGCTGGTCAGGAAGTGAACGTTGAACTGCTGATTAAAGAGCTACAGGTTATGGCTGACTCAGAAGTGAATGAGTATCGCCTTGAGCAGATGCAAACTGCACGTCAATGGCTGACAGGATTCAAAACGATTGGTTCACGCAATACCGGTCCGGCAAACTGGCTGTCCCGAAATGCGGGTATCGAACCGGCTATCAGCGCCTCTGCTGATGATATTTTCTTTAAGCATTAACATAACTGCTTACCTTCTGCCGGCCTGAATAATCAGGTCGGAACACCAGATGGCTTGTTCCTGTACAGGAATATGGTACAATTTTCACCTCGTCACTACCTCCTCGTAACACCCTGTTTTAAAAGCTATAGCACTTTTTGCACAAAAAAAATTATTCCAAAAATCCAAAATTCTGTACAAGTTTTGAAAAGATGTATAACTTGCGCATCAGGAATGCTATACATTTTCACCATCTGAGGAAAACACCATGCGTAAGAACGGACAAGCCCCGGAAACGATCAGCGATATTGCCCGTTACTTCAATCAGGCCAGCTCACCTTCCCAGCAGGAAACACTGGGGTCGGTAGTGGTCGAAATTCTGCGCGCAGGTCATAGCCTTAGCCGTAAAGCAATTTGCAGTAAACTGTTGCGCCGCCTTGAACTGGCTGCAACGCCAGAAGAAGAGAGCCATCTGCACGAATTGATTGCAATGCTTTTTCGTCGCGAAGATTAATGCCCGCTCATCGCGCCAGCTAATATTCACGATACCTGCTCTTAGCCAACACTCAGGAAGATTTACCCACAGGAACGAAGCCCAGTACTGCTTTGCCGTATCTGGTGCACTAAGTTGCACCCGCTGACGTATACGGACCCGCAGCATGGCCATTGATTCGTAATCAGAGAAGCCAGTATGTACAGAAGTGAAGATGAGAAACTGACAGATGTCATGATCGGTGAAGCCGTTCTGACATTGCTCAAGTCAGACAAACCGGTGTCGAGTAACGCCTTAATCGCACAGCTTGAACTCATGGCTGCTAATGCCGATGACGACACAAAATTGTCTGTGATTCGCAAAGCCATCACTGAAGTTCGAAACGGCATGGTCGCCGCGCGTAAACGTGTGCAGGGCGACGGTGCTGAACGTGATAAGACGACGCATCGTATGAACAGCGATGGCCCACCTGATGGGTCTAAAAAACACTGATAAAGGGTATTGCGTGCCTGTCATACACGGCTGGCACTAAGCGAAGCGGCAGCCTTTACACGAAATTTTTATTGGCTGGCTGGGCAAAACGAAAACAGCGTCTACACTCGTTTTTGACTCCACCCATTGCGTATAACGAATTTTCCTCAGAGAAAGAAAAATCATGCAACACTCTTCATCAGATTTATCCATCATTGACTATTTTCGTAGTGAAGGCGATTTGCTGGCACCGGAAACCGAACTGCTGGGCGCAGTAATTCGTGACATCGTGGCTGATCAGGGACGTGTGACCAACAAAGCGATAATTCTTTATCTGATCGCCGAACTGGAATGCACGTCCGACGTGATCAGACTGGATGTGTTGCGCAGAACGCTGGAAATTGTGGTTGGCCGTACACCTGACGATAGTGATATCTGATTACCTCTCCTGCGTTATCGGTGATAACGCAGGCTCAGTGAGATGAATACTCTGCTTTTCAGGCAATTTTTGACGAAGAGCTATCACCCACCTGCTGAGTACTCAACGCCCAACCGTCGTTGCAAGTCGTATAGCTGGCCGCAGCGGACATAAACAGCCCTGGCGTAGCCATTCTTTTCCGAGAAAAATCCCCCTCTCAGCTCCCCCTGGACGTTTGTATCGCTCTTCTGGGTAATAATCCGCACGAATGTTATTTATTTGCTGTTAAAAGGCAACAAATCACTTCTGGTCGAACTCTACACTGTCTGTCGTACAGTCAAGCATGGCAAAGGATTCCCCGTAAGCTGACCCATGGTTACGCTGAGTGAAGGGGACTAACCAGATATCATTCCCGAAAGTCATCTGCTCATAGTCAATAAGAATTCCATTCCTTTCAGCTGCGTGCTGAGCGTCAGAAAAACTTTTCCACTCTGCCTCATCTCCGGTTTTAGCCCGAATGACTTTAGTCATGATTGTCTGATTATCATAATGTCGGCAGGCTTCAGTCCGGGCAGCGCTAACTTCAGACGGTCTGAAAGATACGATGATGAGAATCATTACAGCAGATACGAGCACTGCCAGAGATGTAATGGCGATGACTAAAATTCTGACTAACCTTTTCATGTAACACTCATCCTGAGTTTCTAGTATGAGGATCATACCCGATGGCACCGCTTCACTGCATAGCTAATAATTTGCATTGCTCACAAATACTTAATCGCCAGCACTTTAACTTCAACGTTTGGGGGCAATAATACAGCCATCATTGTTACTTAAGATCAGAACCGGTTTGCCACACAGGTCGATTTAAAACAGCCTTTAACATTTAATAATAGATAAAAATCAGATGCCTGGAATCGCTATGCTCACATCTGGCGCGAAGAGAATGCTGGTTTTGATATCATAAAAATGGCCACAGATTACCCTCTCTCCTTACTAATGCGATGATACAAACACCGGCGTTTGCTGCACGGGCGGAACAGAGAAGTGACGCTGCATGCGCTTTATCTCCTCTGCCGGGGGCAGACCAAACAGACGTTTAAATTCACGATTAAACTGCGACTGGCTTTCATAGCCCACAGCGTAGCCTGCTGCGGCAGCGGTCATCTGCTGGCGAACCATCAGCATGCGCGCCTGGTGCAGGCGTACCGATTTCACATACTGCATCGGCGGCATCCTGATAATGGCTTTAAAGTGAAGATGAAAGGTGGGGATGCTCATGCCCGCTTCCCCTGCCAGTTGCGTCAGGGTCAACGGCTCTGCATACGTGGCGTGGATATGCTTTACCACTTTCCCTATTTTGCTGAACTGCCCCTGCATGGCCAGCGCGGCACGCATGGCGTTGCCCTGTTCGCCCGTGAGTACACGGAAGTAGAGTTCACGCAGTCGTGCATGTCCGAGTATCGCGGTTTCGAGCGGACTGTTCAGGGCTTCAAGCAGACCCAATACGGCGCCCTTAACCGTGTCGTCCATCTGACTCGACATCATACTCTGCGGCGCGGCGGGAGGATGTGAAGCATCATGCTGGTCGATCTGCAGGATAAGTTCAGCCGCGAGCTGAAAATCCAGATGCAGGTAAATAGCCAGCAGAGGATGCTCTGCTGACGCGTCGGTTTCCATGGTAAATGGCACAGGAACCGAGACCGCCAGGTAGTGCTGCTCATCATATAAATAGGTCTGCTGGCCAAAGTAACCCCGCTTGCTGCCCTGACAGACAATCACAATGCCCGGATCATATAGCACGGGTGTTCTGGCAAGAGGACGGTCGGCGCGCAGAATTCGCACACCCGGCAAGGCCGTCAGGTTATACCCTTCATGCGGCGCAAGGGCTTTAATCAGGGCAATCATTCCAGTCATTACAGCACCTCATAAGATCAGGCAAGAAAACGAGAAGATACGGCCTGAAAATGCATCAGCAGTGAGAATACCATGCAATCTCAACGGTTCATGGGAGTTCTTTTATGTCATCTTTAAAAACAATCTTAATTACTGGCGTCAGCAGTGGCTTTGGTCTGGCACTGGCGCGCGAAGCCCTCCATGCCGGGCATCGGGTCATTGGTACCGTGCGTAACCACGAAGCACTGCAAACTTTTGAGGCGCTTGATGCACAGCGTGCCGTGGGCCGCCTGCTGGATGTCACGGACTTTGCGCGTATTGATGAAGTTGTCAGGGAGGTTGAGTCCACAGTCGGTCAGATAGATGTACTGGTGAATAATGCTGGTTACGGCCATGAGGGCATTATGGAAGAATCCTCCCTGGCAGAAATGCGCCACCAGTTTGACGTGAATGTTTTTGGCGCAGTGGCAATGACCAAAGCGGTCCTGCCGGGTATGCGTGAGCGCCGACGGGGACACATCATCAATATCACCTCGATGGGTGGTTTTATTACTCTGCCCGGCATCAGCTACTACTGCGGCAGCAAGTTTGCGCTGGAGGGTATTTCAGAAACGCTGGGCAAAGAGCTGGCTCCGTTCGGCATACACGTCACCGCCGTGGCCCCCGGCTCATTCCGCACCGACTGGGCGGGACGCTCAATGATACGCAGCGCCCGCACTATTCCGGATTATGACACCCTGTTCGGGCCCATTCGTCAGGCCCGGGAGGAAAAAAGCGGGAAACAACCCGGCAATCCCGTAAAGGCTGCTCAGGCTATGCTGGCATTGCTGGAAAGCCCGAACCCACCCGCGCATCTGTTGTTAGGCAGTGATGCCCTGAGTCTGGTACGGCAAAAACTTGCGGCAATGCGTCAGGAAATTGATTGCTGGGAGAATCTCACGCGTTCAACCGATGACTGAGCCGTTGCTGAAACAGAGCGTAAAGCCCTGAACGATGATGGCCGGTGACACAAACGGCCATCATTTCTGGCGTTCCGCACAGGATAAGGGAACCGCTTCAGGTGCAGAGTCTGTGCACCGCCTGAACGAACATTAACGGGTTCTCAGCTGGCTGCCGCATCCACCGGAAGGTCGCAGCCAGCTTATCTCGTTGTGTTACCCGTGTGAGATGGGGTGATGAAGCTGGCAGTAGCGATGGTAAATTCTGTGCTGGCACTGGAGCGTCATCTGGCCGGTAGGCAGGATATCCTCCCGGTCCTAATCATTTCTCAAATTAAACATAGTCAGAACAGTATAAGTAACAACTGAAGCAGAAGAAAACGCTGCTTCAGCCCGCTGATATTGCAGACATTTCCATTAAGGTCTTAGATTAACATCTCACGAATAATTTATTCTGGATAGAGATTCATGCCGATGCAGTTAATTACTGCGTTGTCATTTCAGGCTAAAAAAATTAATTCTGACTAAATTTAAAAAACAGAAATATAGCCAAGCTGATATTAGAACTCTTCAGTTAAAATATTTTTAAGCTCTGTTTACTGCGTCTTATTCTCAGTTAAGGCGGCACTGCGGAGTGATGGCTGGAGGGGAAGGTTCCGGATGGCGCCCGCCATCGGCGCCATCAACCTTAATGCATTTTGCGGGTAAAAAAGCCAATTGCTTCCTGGCACAATGCTTTCAGTTTGCTGTCACGCGTCTCTTCGCTCAGGCGAAACAGAGCGTCCGTAATGTCGTGAAAGTGAACCGGCTCTCCCGCCTTGATCAAATCACTGACGACCGCGCCAACCAGTGCACGGATCTCGTTATCGTTGTCGTACTTCACACGACCTCCCGATGGTGTATGCATATACAGTCTAACATTATCGGGTGTCAAAAAACAAAAAAGCCGTCTTAACGGGGATATAAGCGAAGCGGCAACCAGGCTATAAATTATCCAGCCCAGAATTTGAACTGACGTTATTTAAGTCAGCACCCTGTGCTTGCAAGTAAATAGTCAAAAGAGTGTTATCACTGCCAGAATCTGACCTTGCAAATACCCGAAGTGAGCCGATCATTTATATCGTTTAACGGAGTCCTGAGTTTGGGGTTTATAAAATCCGTTATTCCTGTCCCCGGTGCCGCATTTTCACGCTGACAGCCAGCGATGCTTTGAACAACGTGTTTCAGTTGAAGCAGAGCTGTTAGCCAGTATTATGATAAAACTCTGGTTATCCTCTGCTGTCGCGAGTCCTGCATGGCTAAATTCACCCTCAAACAGATCGCTGCCCAATCGGGGCTTAGCCTTGCCACTATCGATCGTGCCCTGCATCAGCGTGGCAACGTTCATGCACGCACTCAGCATCGGATTCAGCAGGCGATAGCGGACCTGGAACTGATGCAAAAAGCCGGGCTCGCCAAAGGCAGAACGATTTACTTTGACGTCATCATGCATACCCCTGACCGCTTTCAGCCACTGATACGTGAAGCGCTCAGCAGTCAGATCGCCAGCTTTGCTGCTTTCAGACTTCAGCTGCGTTTCCACTTTGGCGCGAATCTCACAGCGGAAGCCATTAATGCGCTGCTGAACAAAAAAGCGCTTCACAGTCACGGTGTCATTCTGAAAGCGGCCTGCTCCGATGAGCTGAATCCCACTATTGAATCGCTCCTGAAACAACGCGTTCCGGTGGTCACCATGATGAGCGATTTACCCGGCAGTGCACGCCTGCGCTATATCGGCATGGATAACTTTGATGCCGGTAAGGTGGCGGCTTTTCTGATGTCAAAATGGCTGCGGGTCAGCCGTTCGCATATTGTCGCGGTGACCGGTAGTCGCGATTTCATCGGTGAACAGGAAAGAATCCAGGGTTTTCAGCGTGCGATGCAGCAGTTTGCGCCTCAGCATCAGGTAAGTGTAGTGGCGGGTGGTTATGGTATTGACGCGCGGATGCATCAGTCGGTGACGCAGTTTTTGCGGAGCCATCCGGACACGGATGCGGTCTATACGGTCGGCGGCGGTAATCCCGGAATTCTGCGCGCGTTTGCTGAACAAAAGCGGCATGTGAACGCCTGTATTGGTCACGATCTCGATCAGGAGAATTGTGCGCTGCTGCAGGCGGGTAAGATTGATGCGCTGATCGAGCACAATTTACAGCTCGACGCATTGCACGCCTTCAGAACACTGCTGGAGTTTCATGGCTTTCTGCCCGCTTCCGAACCGCCCGCGCCCTACTCTAAAATCAATATCATCACCCGATACAACATGACAGCCTGAAGCACTGACACGTTGTAATCCCGCATAACACCATGAAGTACATTGCGATTGCGGGGTCTCTGAATGGCTCTCCGGTTGACCGGATCAGGTTGGTCAGCGATCACCCCTATCCGCGCTGACTAACCGCAGGCCTTTCTCACAGCCTGACGTGATCGATCAACGCCCTCAGCTTGGGGGCCAGATTTTTACGGCTGGGAAAATAGAGATAAAACCCGGCAAAGCTGGGTAACCACTCATCAAGTACCGTCACCAGTTCGCCGCGCGTGATGTAAGGCTGAAAGGTCTCTTCCATGCCAAAGCTGATGCCGCCCCCGGCGCAGGCGGTGCGGATCATCACTCCCATGTCGTTGGTAGTCAGCTGCGGATTGACGGCAACATCAAACTCCCGTCCCTGCTCAGCAAACTCCCAGCGATAAGGCGCCAGGCCTGGCCCTTTACGCCAGCCGATGCAGCGATGAGTGACCAGCTCTTCAGGATGCTGTGGCGTGCCTGCACGCGCCAGATAAGAGGGTGATGCTACCGCCACCTGACGCTGTGCAGTGGAGACCGGCACCGCAATCATATCCTGCGCGATCACCTCGCCCAGCCGCACGCCTGCGTCATAGCCCTGCCCGACAATATCAAACTCGTCATCGGTCACGGTGATATCCAGCTCAACCTGCGGGTAGGCGGTAATAAAGCTCGCCAGCAGTTCGCCTCCCAGCATCCGCTCAGCAATCGAGGAGATCGCCAGCCGCAACTGACCACGCGGCTCGGCCGCCAGCTCGGCAATATCGGTGACGGCGCGGTTAAGCTGGTTGATGGCCGGAGCTACTTCCGCATAGAGCCGCTGTCCGGCTTCTGTCAGCTGAACCGAGCGCGTGGTGCGCTGCATCAGTGAGATGTTAAGCCGGTCTTCCAGACGCCGCAGGCTCTGGCTGATCGCCGGTCGGGTGACGCCAAGCTGTTCCGCTGCCACACGGAAATTTCGGGTCTGCGCCACAATCACAAAAACTTCGAGGGCATTCTTGTCCGCATTCAT